>JAJPZH010000283.1 GCA_021204515.1 Alistipes sp.
ACTACATGCTGCAGAAAGAGGGACAGTATAAGGGATATCCCCAGCGTACGTACGAGCGAAATAACTTTCAGGGCGGTTACAGCGACCACTTCCCGGTGTATATCTATTTTGCCAAATAAATTACTTACATAGTCTATGAAAATCAAGAGTCTACTAATTTTAGTGCTGTCGCTTGTGACGCTGACCGTCTTTGGACAGGACGGCGGCATCAAGGGCAGGGTCGTTTCGCGTGCGGGACGCACTGCACTCGGCGACGTGAAGATTACGATGACGCCGGGCGGTACGACGACCGTTTCGGATGCGCAGGGTAACTTCGTTTTCGAAAATATTCCTGCGGGCGAATATTCGCTGCAGTTCAAAACTCCCGAATTCGAGACTTCGAATATCGCCGTGCGTGTCGGTTCGCAGATGTGCGACATCAATGCGGTGATCCTCGTACCCGATATGCGTCAGATGATCGACGATGCGGTTTTCGCGGAGTTCGACTCCGATACCTCCGATGACGCGAAGGCTTTGCCCACGTCGCTCTCGGCATCGAGAGACCTCTTCAATAACATCGCCGCCTACAAGTTCAGCGAAATGCGTTTCAACGTCCGCGGTTACGATTCGCAGTATCAGGACGTGTATATGAACGGCATTCAGCTCAACGACGCTATGACGGGCTATACGCCGTGGTCGTTGTGGAGCGGTCTGAACGACGCTACCCGTAATCAGGAAATTACGTCGGGTATCGTGGCTTCGGATGCCGGTCTGGGCGGTATCGGCGGTACGACCAATATCGTGACGAGTCCTTCGCAGATGCGTAAAGGTCTGCGTGCGAGTCTTGTGAACGGCAATTCGATGTACCGTTTCCGTGCGATGGTCACCTATGCTTCGGGCTATCAGGACAACGGCTGGTCGTATGCTTTCTCGGTTTCGACCCGTCAGGGCGGCAATTCCTATGTCGATGGCGTTTATTACAATGCTTTCGGCTATTTTGCCGCTGTCGAAAAGCAGTTCGGCCAGCGCCATCGTCTGGCGCTGACCCTGTTGGGTGCTCCTACCGAGCGGGGTGCGCAGCAGGCGGCCACGCAGGAGGCTTACGATCTGGTCGGCAATAATTATTACAATCCCAACTGGGGCTGGCAGGACGGCAAGAAGCGTAACGCCCGTGTGCGTGACAGCCACGAGCCGGTCGTGATGCTGAATTATACGTTCGATATCTCGGACCACTCCAAACTCGATCTCGCGACTTCGCTGCGTTTCGGAAAGAATGGCTATTCGGCGCTGACATGGCAGAACGGTCCCGATCCGCGTCCCGATTATTACCGTTATCTGCCGAGCTATTTCGCACGCGACAATAATATGGCGGGAGCTGCGTTGCAGCAGGTTTACTGGCAGGCCAACTATCAGAATATCCGCCATTTCGACTGGGACAAGATGTATCAGGTGAACTATATCCAGAACGATCCGGTCGATGAGGCGGAGTACGGTCCGGGCCGTCGTTCGAACTACATGGTCGAAGAGCGTCATACCGATCAGCTGGACTGGAATCTGGTTGCCAATTTCTCGCATATCTTCCGCAATAATTCGAAAATCAACGGAGGACTTTCGCTGCGCCGGAACCGTACGGAGTACTATTCGGAGGTCAAAGACCTGCTGGGCGGCGACTATTGGGCCGACATTGACAAGTTCGCCGAGCGCGACTTCGGGTCGAACGCCATTGCATATCAGAACAACCTCGATTATTACTATCGCCACGGGCATGCGCATGCGGCCAAGGTCGGCGACAAATACGGATACGACTACTATGCGCACGTCCTCCGGACGAAAGCATGGGCTGCCTACAATTTCAATGTCGGCGGTCTGGGCGTAACCGTGGGCGGCGAAGTGGGATATGCCTTGCAATGGCGCGAGGGTCTCTGGCGTAAAGGTTTGTTCCCCGACAATTCGAAAGGCGATTCCAAAAAACTGGATTACCTGACCTACAAGGCCAAAGGCAATTTCAGCTACCGTTTCTCTGCGGCCCACACCGTCGAAGCCAATATCGTTTACATGCAGGGAGCTCCTGAATTCCAAGCTTCGTTCGTGTCGCCCCGTACGCGCAACACCACGACTCCGGGGCTTTCCGCCGAGCGTGTCTTCAGTGTGGACGCATCGTATAACCTGCGTATCGGCGACTTGAAAGCATGTCTTTCCGGTTACTATACCCGCATTTACGATCAGTCGAAGGTGATTTCGTATTACGACGACGTGGCCGCGACCTTCTCGAATTTCGCCATGAGCGGCATCGATAAACTTCACTTCGGTCTCGAAGCGGCCGTTTCGATTCCTCTTTACCGCTCCCTTGCTTTGAACGGAGCCGTAAGCTGGGGCCAGTATACCTACGATTCGAATCCCTATTACCTGCAGACGCAGGACAACAGCGGCGATATCGTATCCGACGGCTATGTTTACTGGAAGAACTTCCGCGTGGAAAGCACCCCGCAGCTCGCAGCCAATGTCGGTCTTTCGTACCGTAGCAACAATAACATCTTCCTGTCGGCCGATTTCAACTATTACAACAACATGTATCTGTCGATGAGTCCGATCTATCGTACCGATGCGGTGATTACTACCGGTATGACCTCTGAAGATATCGCAGATCTGCGCCGTCAGGAGAAGTTCGACTCGGCTTATACGCTCAATGCCAGCATCGGCAAGAACTGGTATATCCATCGTCAGTATACGCTGGGCTTCAGCCTCGAAGTCAAGAATATCCTGAACAATCAGGATATCAAAACCGGCGGTTACGAGCAGACCCGTGTGGCGAAAAACACCGAGACGACGGTGACTACCTATCAGGCATTCGATTCGAAATATTTCTATATGTTCGGTACGACCTATTACCTGAATCTCTACTTCCGTTTCTGACGGCTAACGAATAATACATGAATATTATGAACAAAGTATTTAAATTGTTTCTGATCGCCGCCGCAGGTCTGTTCTTCGTTGGCTGTTACAACGATTACAGGAACCCGAAAGCGGCCAAGATATATACCCGCGCCGATTTTGAGAAAGAGGGGCTGGAATATATATCGATCAAGGACCTGAAAGCGCAGTTCAAAGCCGAGAATCCCGGCATGAACGACGGAACGGTCGCTTCGTGGACGGTGGATGAGCCGATTTTCACCTCCGGCAAGGTCATCTCCACCGACCGTTACGGCAATGTCTATAAATCGGTCCATCTGTACGATGCGGAATCCGAATCGGCGATCGAGCTTAAGCTCAATACGGGCAACTACCTCTTCTACCCCGCAGGGCAGATCGTTTTCGTCAAACTGCAGGGGCTGGTGCTCGGTAATTATCGCGGCATGATCAGTATCGGTACCTCTTCCTCCAGCGCAAGCTATTCGAATGACAACATCGAGAGCAAGATCATGCAGGACGAGCATATTTTCTCGGGCGAACAGCAGCAGATGCTGAAGTCGGATACGCTGGTCGTTACCAAGGATAACTACAAGACGGCGATTTCGGATGCCGATCTGGGCTGTTTGGTGCGCTTCGAAGGTTTGGAAAGCAAGTTCGGCACGGCGCCGTGGGGATACAAGAATACCTTCCCCAACTATTTTGCGAATTCGACTTCGTACGACGTAAACTCTCCCGGTTGGTCGGACATCAACGAGTGGGCGACTTGGGCTACGAAACGCATGCTGGAAGGTGCTAACACGGAGACCTATTTCTACGGCTCGGCATGGTTTACCTACGACGCAGCGGCGACCGGCTCCGGCACCAATGCGGCTCCGGGCAATTATGTGGTGCGTACGAGCGGTTACAGCCAGTTCCGCGACAACAAGATTCCCGAAGACGGCTGGTTGGTGAACCTTACGGCGATCTACACCAAGTTCACGAACGGTTCGGGTAATTATGGAACCTATCAGTTGACGCTGAACACGGACAGTGATGTTACCGTCATTAAGAAATAACTTGTCTGATTGTAAAAAGAAAACTCCCGGGACTTAGTCCCGGGAGTTTTCTTTTTCTTGTTTATTTTCTAGCGTTTGTTCCATTCGCTCGAAGTCTGGTAGTAACCGACGGCACGGGTTACCTGCTCCTGATTCTTTTCTTCGATCGGTTCGAGGTTGTGCGGATTCTCCGCTGTCGGAACGACGCGGTATTGCTCGAACCGCCGCACGGGCGAGAGGATGGTGAACACGTCGCCTTCGAGGTAGCCCAGATCCTGATAGGTGGCGATGAAAGCGCGGTTGACGTACTGCTCGTCGTAAATGCTGCGTCCGAAGAAATGCGAGTCGTAGCTCATGTTGAGTAGCGAGAAGAGCGTAGGCATCAGGTCGATCTGAGAGACGATGCCTTCGACGCGCTGCGGTTCGATGAAGCCCGGAGCATAGATCAGGGCCGGAATATGGTATTTGTTCAGCGGAATCTCGGTGCGGCCGGCGCTCGAAGCGCAGTGGTCCGCCGTGACGAGGAAAATCGTGTTGTCGAACCACGGCTGCTGCGAAGCCTCCGCGAAGAACTCCCCGAGGGCATAATCTGTATACATCACGCCCCCGTTGCGGGATTTCGAGTCGTGGGGAATGCTGATCTTCCCGGCCGGGTAGGTGAAGGGCCGATGGTTGCTGACCGTCATGACGTGGGCGAAGAAGGGCTTGCCGCTCTGCGCATCCTCGTTGAGCGTGCGGATGACCTTGCGGTAGGCATCCTCGTCGCATACGCCCCAGATGTTGGCGAAAGTGATCTCTTCGGGCGCATACTGCCGCTGGTCCACGATGTCATAGCCGTTGCCCGAAAAGAAGGTCTCCATGTTGTCGAAATAGCTGTTGCCGCCGTAGAAATACTTGACGTTGTAGCCTTTCTCGCGCAGCAGTGCGCCCGTGGAGTGCATGCCGGCGTTGTTCGGACG
>JAJPZH010000044.1 GCA_021204515.1 Alistipes sp.
TCTGGATGCCGATTCGTCCGATATTTCGTAGCTGCCGTCGGCCATAGTGCGCACCTCTTTGGTGGCGGTGCCGTTGCTTCGGACCTGAATTCCGGGGATCGGGTTGCCGCTTTTGTCGGTTACTTTTCCTTGGGTGCGGGTGTCGGCACGCGGTACCCCGTACATGTCCACGGGTTCTTTGTCGCAGGCGGATGCGAAGCCCAGCAATGCCAGCAGGAAGTAGGAAAGGCGTTTTTGGAAGCTGGTTTTCATGGTGCGCAGGATTTGGGATTTTCCGAAATATAGCGAATTATTCGCAGTTCGCAAAATTGTGTGTTATCTTTGCGGCGGATATGTTTTCGCAGGGACCCGCCCGGCCGTATACGGATGAAAATCCGGTGCGAAGTCCGGTCTGCGCGGGCCGCTGCGTTGCAAGCGTGAACGATTATGAATCTTTCGGAATACAGCCGCCGCCCGAGCGGCGAAGTGCGCATCGGGCGGATCGTGATCGGCGGCGGGCATCCCGTCGCCGTACAGTCGATGACCAATACCGATACCAACGACACCGAGGCCAGCGTGGCCCAGATCGAACGGATCGACCGTGCCGGCGGCGGGATCGTGCGTCTCACGGCGCAGGGCCGCCGCGAGGGCGAGAACCTCGCGGACATTGTACGGAGAGTGCGCGAGGACGGTTTCGACACGGCGATCGTCGCCGACATCCACTTCGTGCCGGAGGTCGCCGCCGTCGCCGCGAAATATGTCGACAAGGTGCGCATCAACCCCGGTAATTACCGTACGGATCACGGCGAGCTGGAGGCGCTGATCGCCCAATGCCGAGAGCGGGGCGTCGCGCTGCGCATCGGCGTCAATCACGGATCGCTCTCGAAGCACGTCTTCGACCGCTGGGGCGATACGCCGCAGGGCATGGTCGTCTCGGCGATGGAGTTTCTGCGGGTCTGCAGGGCGCAGGGATTCGATCAGGTCGTCGTGTCGATGAAATCGAGCAATACGCGGGTCATGGTCGCCGCCTACCGCCTGCTGGTCGAAGCGATGGATGCCGAAGATATGCACTATCCGATCCATCTGGGCGTTACCGAAGCCGGAAACGGCATCGAAGGGCGCATCAAGAGCGCCGTGGGCATCGGGGCGCTGATGGCCGACGGCATCGGCGATACGATCCGCGTCTCGCTGACCGAGGCGCCCGAAAACGAAATACCCGTCGCCGAGCTGCTGGTGAAGCATTTCGCCCGGCGCCCGGGCAAATTCCCCGTGTTGCATCCCGAACGCTATTCGCCGACCGAATACCGCCGCCGTACGAACGTCGCGGTGCCGGTCGTCCACACCGAGCCGCTGGAGGGTTTTTGCGTGATCGAAGCCGTGTCGGAGAATCCGACGGCCGAACTGCGGGCCGCGATCCTGAACCTCGACACGCCCCGGCCCGTCGTAGTCAAACGCCGTTACGAAGAGACTTCGCCGGAGACGCTGGCCGTCAAGGCCGCCGCCGATCTGGGCGTGCTGTTCCTCGACGGGCTGGCCGACGGCATCTGGATCGACGCGCCGGGCTTCGCGCAGGAGGAGATACGCAATATCGAACTGATGATCCTGCAGGCGGCGCGCGTGCGCTTCTCGCACACCGAATATATCGCCTGTCCGAGCTGCGGCCGCACGCTTTACGACATCGAGAAGACGCTCGCCGCCGTCAAGTCGCGCACGTCGCACTTGAAGAACCTCAAAATCGGCGTCATGGGCTGCATCGTGAACGGTCCCGGCGAGATGGCCGACGCCGATTACGGCTACGTGGGCGCCGCTCCGGGGCGCATCACGCTCTACAAGGGCCGTACGGTCGTTGAACGCAACATACCGCAGGAGGAGGCCCTCGACCGCCTCGTCGAACTGATCCGCGCCAACGGCGACTGGGTGGAGCCATGACCGTTCTGCCCCTCGCATACCTGCCTTCGGTCGAATACTTCGCGCACCTGCTGCGCGGCGGATGCGTCGTCGATCTGGGCGAACACTTCGTGAAGCGTTCGGAGCGCAACCGCGCCCGCATCCTCGCTACCGACGGCGTGATGGAACTGACGGTGCATGTGCGCAATGCCAACCGTCCCCGCCAGCCGGTGCGCGACGTGCGGATCGACTATTCGAAACGCTGGCAGCACCAGCATTGGGGCGCGCTGGTCGCTTCGTACAAGGGATCGCCCTATTTTGATTTCTACGCCGAATATTTCGAGCCTTTCTACCGCCGGGAATACGGATTTCTGGCCGATTACAACCGCGAACTGCTCGAACTGCTCTGTTCGCTGACGCATGTCCCGATGCCGGACTTTTCCGAGAGCTATGTCGATGCCGCCGCCGGGGACCTCGATCTGCGTCCCAAGCGCAAAAAAGAGGGTCCGGCGTTTATCGCCGAACCCTATGTGCAGGTCTTTTCCGACAGGATGCCTTTCCAGCCTAATTTGTCTGTTGCGGACTTGCTGTTCGCCGAGGGACCGGCTGCCGTTTCGGTTTTAGCACGTTGCCGACTCTGAGCGTTACGCTGTCGCACTGTTCTCCGGCCACTGCTTTCACCTTCACGATACCTTGTACGTCCACCGAGTCCGAACGGTACTGACAGGCGGCGTATTGGGTCATCGCCACGGTGTCCGCACCGACGAACAGCGTCGGCGCTCCGACCGACGAGTAGACGCTGAAAGCCTGCCGGTTGCGGTCGCGCAGGCTGCGCCGCTTGTCGACGATATGCAGCGTCGGCTTCCGTTCGTTCCACAAAGCCCTGTATAAATAGTAGGCGTCCTTGCGCTCGCGGCGGTCGATGGTCACCAGCCCTGCGCCGTTGATGCCGTAGGGGCGGCGTGCCGAACCGTAATCGAACATGTTGTTGATCCACGTGCCCCAGAAGAGCGAATCGTTCTGCAGGTTCTTCACGTATTCCTCGTGGAAGCGCGTCTGGCGCTCCTCGGGCATCCAGTTCGAGCGGGGTGCGGCCTGCGCCGTGTAGCTCTTGTGGCCGATGAAGCCGCTGCCGCCGTAGCATACGCCCGAACGGAGGTTGGACCAGTTCTTCTGCAGTTGGTTGCGCCATACGGTCACGTCGTCGGTCGAGCCTTTGCGCCAGCCGACGTCCTGCCGCCAGACGATCAGGTCGGTGATGAAGTTGATGCCACCGTTCTGGTCGCTGCACGCACCCGTCGGGCGCGAACGGTCCATTTCGTGCGCCGTGTCGTTGAGCCGGCGCAGGTAGGGCGTCACGTCGTCGCCGCGCATCCACAGCCGCGAGAAGATACCCCACATCACCACCGAAGGGTGGTTGTAGTTCTGGGCGATGATCTCCTGCAGTTGTTGTATGCCGTTCTGCTCGAACTGCGGCGTGGCGAAATAGGCCACGTCGCTCAGAAACGAGGAGCGGTGCAGCGGTGAGTCGATCCAGACCAGCAGTCCCTGCTCGTCGCAGCGGTCGTAGAGATACTGCGCGTGCGGCATGACGGCCGAACGCAGGGCGTTGGCTCCCAGATCGCGGATCTGCTGCAGGTCGGCGTCGTAATCCTGCGCCAGAACCGCGCCGCCCGAAACGGCGTTGTCGTGGTAGAGCGTCACGCCGCGGACCGGAATGCGCTCGCCGTTGATCGTAAGACCGCCCGCCGTGGTTACCTGAATGTTCCGGAATCCCGTGCGTACGGTCACGCTGTCCGTTACGGCGTCGTCGCCGATGCTGGCCGTCACCCGGTAAAGTGCCGGTGAGGAGGGGCTCCACAACTGCGGATTGGCGATCGAGAAGGGTATGACGACGGGCCTGCCGTCGAGACGGGTTTTCTGCCGTTTAGTGAAGACCTTCCGGCCGTTGGGGGCCGTGATGTCGAGCGTCAGCATGCAGGTACTTTCGCCCGCCGAGGTGAGGTAAATCTCCGCCTCGCCTTCGACCAGCGCGCTGGTGACCGAATTCTGGCGTACGAGTACGCCCTCCGAACTGAGGTGGAGCGGCGAAACGGCCGTTTTCTCGGTCAGAATCAGCTCCGCTTCGCGGTAGATGCCGCCGTAAAGGTTCATGTCGGTCGAGGTGGGCAGCACGTCGTCGCGGTTGTTGTTGCTCACTACGACCAGCAGCGCATTGTCCTCGCCGAAGCGTATCTTGTCGGTGATTTCGAAGGTGAAGGCCGTGGAGCCGCCGCGGTGCGCGCCGACATGGTAGCCGTTCACGAAGAGGTCGGCGACGCTCTGCACGCCGTAGAACTTTACGAACAACCGTTTCGAAGCCCATTCGGCGGGTACGTACATGTCGTTCTGGTAATTGGCTGTCGTTTCGAGAAAATAGCCGCCGGCTCCGGTGTCGGTATTCCATGTGTGGGGCAGGGTTACGTGCCGGGCGTTGTCGCTGCTGTTTTCCGACTTGAAGAAGAAACGCCATCCTTCGTTGAGCGGGAATACCTCGCGGGCCTGCACTGCGGCGCAGAGGGCGAGGAGCAGAAATGTTGCTGTGTATCTTTTCATGGGTCCCGATTTATTATGCGTCAGTATGCAAAGATAATACAACGCCGGTTCAAAATCAAATTTTCGGGATGCCTCCTGCCGGACGGCGCCGGGAATGAAGCGGCGGCCGAAGGGGCGCCGGCAGACGAATAACCGCTGCCTGCAGACGTCTCAGCCGTATTGCAGGGCGGATTCTGAACTGCCGGTCTACGGGAAAGATTGCCGGAACGGGGGATGAATCCGTGCCGGCGGCGGCAAAATAGGGGAGAGACGGAAGAACATTGCGGAGTTCCCGGATAAAAAAAAGCGGCAGACCGCGCCTCTTCGGTCTGCCGCAAGCAGGAATGTTACTTAAAAGTGGGAGTTGTTAACCAAAAAACTTTGGGATGTGCCGTTCCTGCTT
>JAJPZH010000055.1 GCA_021204515.1 Alistipes sp.
AATTTTAGTAGCTTTTGAAATGAAAAATATGTTTATCCGTACGGCGGCTTTGGCGGCGGCAGGTATATATATGGGGAGTGCGGCGGCGCAGGAACCTCTCAGACCCGAAGCGCAGCTGCGCTTCGACGAGGCGCGGCAGGAAGCGATCGCCGATCTGCCCTCCCCCGCTTTTGCGGCCGATTCCTCGGCCGCCGCGCGTCCGTTCGCTTATAAACTCAACCGGCGGCGTACGACCGAAGCTGCGGCATACGATGCGGTGACATTGTGGAACGTGCGTAAGGTGAAGGCTAAAAACCGCCGGATGCGGTTGTCGGACACTACCCGGCGCGAGAAGGTGCGTTTGCTGAAATTCTTTACCGAACGCAACCGGAAAAAAGGCGTACGTCCGCACCTGCTGGGCAACGTTGCGGGATATACGTGGGCCGACGGCGTATACGACGAGCCCGGACACAAGTGGCGCAGTACCCCAAAGCATATCGCCGCCTACACGCTGCGCGACGAATACGATTCGGTGCGCAGGGCCGGAGGCGAGGTCTCCCTATTCAAGATTCCCAAGGAACTTTGGCGGACGTTGCCGCCCGACGCCGTTTATCTGCTCGACGGGGAGCGGGTTCCGGGCAGTATCTTCCAGTTTATCGACGGGCTGATCCTGCGCACGCTCGAAATATACACCGATACTGCGACGATGGCGCGCTGCGGTGCCGGCAGGGGCGTCGTTATCGGGGACATTTATCCCGACCGGGTGCCGCTCGTGGTTTTCAACGGTGCTTTTTCTTCGATCGAATCGTGGCTGAAGATGTGTCGGGCCGATGCCTTCTCGGTGTCGGCCGACGTGCCGATGCACTATTTCTACATGCTTCCCGTCGAAGCCGTGCAGACCTATGGCGTGCGGGGGAAATACGGTGCGATCTGCATCGACATCGCGGAATAGCCGCTGGTATCTGCGGAAAATCAGCATCGACATTCTCGAACAGCCGTTGCCGGTCTCAATTTGCCCGGTGCGGACTGGCTTACGCGGTCGCTGTCGGAGACGACTTTGAAAAAAAGACCGGAAGTTCTGCGCTTCCGGTCTTTTCTGTATCGAATTATTGTTTCGTGTTCGGTTCGGGCGTCCGGAACCTGATCGGCTGCTGTTTCGGCGCCGGCACGAATTTCAGTACGGACGACATGCCGAATCCGGTCGGAGTCTCGAATTCCGAGATCGGTGCGGCTCCCGCTTTGGTGAAGGTGTACCCCTTGCGGTAAACCGGACCGTACTCCCCTGCTGCGTCTTTGGCGAAAGCCAGTACCGTGCAGGGCGTGTTCCACGAACAATAGCGGAGTACCCCAGTGGGGAAGCTGTAATCCCAGTTATTCAGAGCGCTGTAAATATCCTCGTCGCTCCACTCGGCCGGATCGGTCAGGTCTTCGGAGAATATGCCTCCGTACCACATTTTTGCGTCGTCGTTGTGTTCGAAGGTCAGCGAGACGTATGCGTATCCCTTTGCGTCGGCATAGGTCGCGGGATCGAGCGCATAGACTTCGTCGCCGTTGAAGTATTTGTTGAGCGTTGCGGTGCAGGTCGCCGGACTCAGCACGGCGGCAGGCGTGACGAACGGTTCGCTGACGAAAACATTGGCTTTAGGCTTGCCGTTCTCATCCAGACATACGGCCCAGACGTAATAGGTGCTGTTGGGAACCAGCATGTCGGTATAGTTGTAACCTTCGGGACCCATGGTACGGAGGTTTTCCAGTTCATCGATACCGACCTGTCCGACGAAATCGGCGACATAGTCGTTGAGCCGGTTTTTATACGATTCGTAACTTTCGCTGGTCATCAGCTCCCAGACGTAAGTCTGCTGTTCGTCCGAAGGAGTGATATCCACATTGGCCGAACGGGCTTTCAGGCCGCTGACATTCACTGCGAAGGTGCAGGTTGCGGGATCGCCGGCAGGTTTTGCCGTGCGCATCTCGAAGCGGCTGAGACCCGTAGTTGCTACGCCCGCATCGACGTCGTATCCGAAGACGAGCAGTACATAGCCCGTGTCGGAGAGGTAATAGGTATAGGGAGTTTCGCCCGGAAGGCGTTCGATGGTGGTTTTGCCGCTGTAGATCATGTACGGCATGATGAAACTGTCGTCGTTGATGACCGTCGCAAGCAGTTCCGCATCGGTTTTATCCTTGCAGAAAGCGGCAGGTCTGAGCGAGAACCAATAGGTAAGTTCGTTGTCCGAGGGGGTTACTTCGAAGTCGATGTTGTCCCACTCCTGTTTCAGCACCTTTGATTCGAAGGTGAGGTCTACGACGAGTTCGGGCGTCCTGAATTCCTCGATGGTAGGTTTGGTCGTAAGCGTTCCGTCCTCGGCGAGTCCGACGGCGAAGGCGAGATAATCGCAGTCGGGGGTCAGTCTCTGGGCGGTATACGGTTGGGGACCCGTAGAGGAGATCTCCTGCACGATTTCGGCGACGGTTTTATCCTCCCAGAGTTTTTGTTCGGCGATCAGGTTGTTGATGTAGGTGGCGATGTCGCTGTCGTGGTGCTCTGCGTAGGTGCTTTTGTCCAGCACGTTGAAGAAGTAGACCAATTCGTCGTTTTCCGGTTCGAAGAGCAACTCCGCAGTGGTCGGCGTGATGTCGGAAACCGTGACCGTGAAGAAATCGTCCGTCGTTTTGAACTCCTCTTTTACGGGTTGTGTGAGCTGCTTTCCGTCAGCGTCCATGCTGACGGCGAAAGCCGCATAGTCGCAGCCGGATGTCAGTCCCTTTACCGTGACGGTCGATTTACCCTGCTTACCCAGTTCTTTGAGCAGTGCGGGAACGGTTTTGCCCGCTTCCTCCGCCAGTTGGGCCAGCTGTGCGTCGACAGCGGCGGCGAGATCGTTTTTGTGAGTCGTTTCCAGAGTCTCTTTTTTTACGGCTCCCGCGTAATAGGTCGTCAGGTCCGATTCGGGCGTGACGGTAAGCTGAACGGCTTGGGACTTTGCGGCATCGACCGTGAGGGTTAAACTGGGATCAGGATTTCCCCCCCCCTCCGGGGTTTCGTCATCCTTACAGCCGCATAAGAGGGCTGTGCAGGCAAATAGCAGGAAAAGTTTTTTCATAGACTTGATGTTAATGTGTAAAAGGGGTTAATAAAGTGGAATTCCGGGTAGTACTTCGGTTTTCCGATCGTTTCGATTTGCCGGGACTGCTTCGGATATCCAAATGCGCTCCGTCAGAGTTTCGGATTGTTGAGGTGCCGCTCCTTGTCGCGCGCCGTTTTCTTGGCGAAGTTGGCTTCCATTGCAGCCGTGAGGTCCACACCCGTCTGGTTGGCCAGACACGTCAGCACCCACAGCACGTCGGCCATCTCGTCCGCAAGGTTGCATTTTTCTCCCTCCTTGAACGACTGATCGCCGTATTTGCGGGCCATGATGCGGGCCAGCTCCCCCACTTCTTCGGTCAGCACGGCCATATTGGTCAGTTCGCTGAAATAGCGCACCCCGTACTCTTTGATCCATGCATCGACCTGCCGCTGTAATTCGCTTAGCTCCATTGTCCGTTGATTTTTCCGAAAGGTACGAAAAAATCCCGTTTCTCCGCCCCGGGGGAGAGCGGGAAATGCGATTTCCGGTGTCAGACCGGTTATTTTCGGTTCAGGATTAAAGTAGTATGTGGGCTTCGTCGGTGCCTCCGGACTTGAGAATCTTGATGCGTGTCCGGTAGTCGCGCGTGATGAGGATGTCGCTGCCGATCTGATAAAATAGAGATGATAATAGAGATGCTCTCTGATTGAACACTTTTCGACCCGAAAATCTTATTTTCCGGCTTATTTTATCCGAATCAGGTTCAGACCGTCCCGCAGCGGTACGATCACGTTCTCCACGCGCGGGTCTTCCCGGACCATGCGGTTGAACTCCACTACCGCCTGCGTGTGGCGGTCGTTGTGCGCGATCGGCTGCACGACTTTTCCCGACCAGAGGATGTTGTCGGCGATCAGCACCGAGCCGCTGCGCACCAGCGGACTGCCGCCGCCGTCGCCCATCAGCATCCGGTAATAGTCCGGGTATTCGCGTTTGTCGCCGTCGATGAATACGAGGTCGAACACGCCGCCCAGTGCAGGAGCTATATTTAGCGCCGAACCGATGTGGAGCCGGATGCGGGAGCCGTGCTCGCTGCGGTCGAAGAACGACTGCGCCAGTTCCTCCAGCTCGTCTTCCACCTCTACGGTGTGTAGTTCGGCCTCCCCTTCCAGCCCTGCGGCCATGCAGAGCGCCGAGTAACCCGTGAAAGTTCCGATTTCGAGCACCCGCCGCGGGCGGAGCATCCGCACGAGCATTTCCAGCAGGCGGCCCTGAATATGGCCCGACAGCATGCGGGGCTGTATGACCCGCAGGTTGGTCTCGCGGTCCAGTTCGTGCAGCAACTCCTCTTCGGGCGAGGTATGGTCATGGATATATTGTTCGAGCGCGTCCATTACTCCCGGTAGAATCCGTGTTTGTTGAATGTGTACGATTCCGCGATCCGGTCGGGCGTATCGGCCTTGAGCGCGAGCAGACATTCGCGGGTGAATTCGAGATACCCCGTGCCGTTTGCCGTGACGATGTTGCCGTCGCGTACGGCCTGACGCTCCTCGTAGAGCGCTTCGCCCGTGTAGTTGGCTCCGCCCCACTTTTTCAGCATTTCGACCGTGTTGCCCGTATGCCGCACCCCGTTCAGCAGGCCGTTCGCGGCCATGAACGAAACCGCGTTGCAGATGGCGCCGACGAGAATCCCGCGCTTCAGCGCTTCGCCGACGAGCGGCGTGATCCGCCGGGCGGCGGCCGATTCCCACTGCATGCCGCCGACCAGAATCAGCCCGGCGTACCC
>JAJPZH010000280.1:0-3209 GCA_021204515.1 Alistipes sp.
GAAGCAGACTGTCAATTTTATTCTGGTCGATATCGACACACGTGACATCAACACCCATTTCTGCAAAACAAGCCCCGGATACTAATCCGACATATCCCGTACCTACGATTGCGATATTCATAAATTTATTACTATGTTTATACTCTATCCATTACCTGCTGCAACCAGAAGAAAATTCCCGTACGGCTGATGTGGGTTTTGTAACCCAACCGCCGTATTACACCCATAAATCGCGTGTCGCGGCGGATATGCCATTGCATGAAATGGTAGAGGCCGGAAGTGACCAGCAGGCTCATGGCAACGACCGTGTACAGCTGGACGGCGATCGAAAAACCCGAAGTTTCCAGCGCCCACCAGCACAGCACGACCGACATATTCAGCCCCAGAATAGCCAGTGTCGTCGCCACATGGGAACACCCGAGGTCGATGAACATATGGTGCAAGTGGGTTTTGTCGGGACGAAACGGCGAGGAGCCTTTCAGCATGCGCGTAGACATAACCCGCAACGTGTCGAATACCGGCACCGACAATACTGCGAGCGTAAACGGCACTATACCCACACTCGGGCCCACATACACCGTAACGAGAGATCCTGTCTGGAGTATTGCGGTCACGAAAACGGACATGACGGTTCCCATGACCAATGTTCCACCGTCGCCGATAAACATCTTCGAGGTTTTACCGAATACATTATGCAGGAAGAAAGGGATCAGTGCCCCGACCAAAACTACGGCAAGGATCGTCATCGCCCCATCGCCGGCAAGGTAGAACAGCGTGCCGAATATAATACAAGCCATAATGCAGTATCCCGATGAAAGACCGTTAACACCGTCCATCAGGTTGATAGCATTGATAATACCCACCGCCGCAAAAACAGTCAGGGGCACAGCATACCACATGGAGAGCGGCCCGATATTCCACAACCCGTGGAAATCGTTTATGCAATAGCCGCCGACGAAGATCAGCAGCAATACAACAATTATCTCAATCAGAAGCCGCAAAGAGGGGGAAAGGTTCAGAATATCATCCATCGTACCGGTATAGAGCATCGCCATCATGGCCATAATCACTACCGGCAGCCGGGAGCAGTCCACGACAGCGCTCATACATCCGATCGCAATCACAACACCGAAAAAGACAGCAACTCCGCCGAGGACAGGCACCGGCGTACGCTGCAATTTGCGGACATCCGGATTATCGACGATATTTTTCAACAGGGCGATCTTCACCAGACGCGGATGTATCCAACCGACTAACAGAAGAGCTATAAAAAAGGGAATAATAACTGTGTAGCAAAGAGGCGTTGCCATACTGATTCATTGTTTATTCGGTCATTATGCGATATGTCGTTCTATCTCAGCCTCCAGTCGCGCCTCGATCCCTTCGGCAATGTAATGGATAACATATGATAAGCAGTACAGCCATGCATCATTTCTTTCCGGAAGCATCCGGCTGTAATCGTACATGAAGCGGGCGGTTCGGCGCGCAAGACGACGGTCCACATCGTACGCATTGCCCAGAAGCGCGGCATCGTACAGCAGGCCCAGCGTACGGAGGTAATTTTCGTCGAAATTCCCGGTATCTTCGGGAACCGGCAAAGAGTTCCGAAAGTATTCGAACGACCGCTTTACCGCCTTGTCATTCGTTCTGTCGAGAAGCATGCAGGAATACCTGTTCATCACTCCGACACGCTCCAGCGCAACATCCGGCGACACGCCGTTCCAGCTACCGTCCCGGTTCATTTCGGCGATCCAGCCGGCAATCTGCCGTTTGAGGAACAACAGGTATTCGTCGTCGGCATCCGGACCGGGGTAAAGCAGGTCGATCAGACAATGGCAAACGCCTGTCCGGATCGACAATTCCGATTCGTCCGGCCGGAGAGAAGAGCGCTTTTCGTCGCCGCCGAGACAATCCCGGACGAGTTCGTCGGCCATTGCGAAACAGACGTCTTTCTTTTTCGAGACGTCTCCGGACATCGTCCCGCAGACGAGCGTATACATGGCATGAACCATCCGGCAGCGCATTGCAATATCGGATTCCCGGCGGGAGCGCTCCCGCAGCGTACCGAACAGCGTATCGATCTTTCGGAGCCAGATTTTCCGGGGTCCGTATTCACCGGCCGGCGAATCGAACGTCGCCAGACTGCAAAGTGCGGCGTACGCCCGCGCCAAGGAGAGCAGGCGGATATTCGTCGCCCCCGCCAAATCGGCATTCAGCAGGGAAGGCAGCACTTCTTTCAAATATTCCGGCGTCATAAAAACAAGAAAATCAATCTGCGAAATCGACGCGCACCGACTGGCCGTCAAATTTTTTCGACCAATGCAGAGGGAATGGAGGCGGTAGCCACAGCCGTAATGCCGTCGATTTTGACCACGACCCGTTTTCCCCGGGAATTCTTTATCCGCATGAGCAGCCCCTCGACCCCTTCGAATACGCCGCCCGTAATCCGTACCTTGTCTCCTTTCGACAGGGCGACCTCTTCGGGCGACATGAAAAGCACCTGTTCGTCTTCATTGCCCGCGACGGCGATAAAATTCCGCATCTGCTCTTCGGGGACCACCATTATCTGATTCTCACCGTTTTGCGGGTGCATTACATAGCGCAAGATCGGCAATCGGTAGGTTTTCAGCTCGTCGATAACCTCGCGCGTCGAACGGATGAAAATATAGTTGTGCACGGCAGCTTCGCAAGCCCGGAAAAACTGTCCTTTGGAGTTCCGGCGGCGCACAACCCGTATCGGTACGAAGTTCTCGATATTCAGTTTGTCAAGATACTCTTTCGTCGAAAGTTCCCGCTGATAGGTCACTCGCAGCACATACCATTCGGCAGTTGTATCCGGACTGTTCATCATGCTGTTCTTTAGACTGAAAAAGATCGAAAAAGAGAGGGTATAATTAAGAAAAAAGCGTTCCACGGGGACATCGAAAACCATACAACATAATGATTTTCAATCAATTACGCGCCTCCCATAAGAACACTTTCACATTTTACGGTATAGTCTCTTTGTAAGAGACATGCCTTATTTGTAATTTGTTGATATGCAATAGGATAATGCGTCGTTTGCGTCCGAATTTTATAAATCCGTAAAAGATTTATGTCGAAGGCTTCAGTAATCCCCGGTAAATCATACATTCCGACGTATGGCGGTTAAACCGTGTCGGCATCTGGAGCGCCAACAGAATACCGTTGATATTCAACCCGTTTTAACT
>JAJPZH010000280.1:3219-4771 GCA_021204515.1 Alistipes sp.
TGAAAATAAAAGATAAAAGATTTGTGCATATCCTTTATTTTTAGTACTTTTGCAGGCAACATTGATGTCTCTTACAAAGAGATATTACACATATAATGAAGCTATTATGCTCCGGTTCGCCTGATCGATGACGGAGCTTTCGAGCGAAGCCAGATAAATCTGGGTCGTTTTTTCCGAAGCATGTCCCATTCCCGCACTGATGATCGACAACGGAACATTGTGATTCCGGGCCGTGGTCGCCCATGTATGCCGCGAAGTATAGGACGACAGCGGCGTTTCCAGCTCCAGCAGTTCAGCCAGCCGTTTCAGCCGGCGGTTGTAATACCCCAAGGCAGTCTGATACTGGGAGAACACCCGGACCGGATCCTCTGCGTTCAGCAAAGGAAATACATAGTCCGACGTGCGCGTAACCTGCGAATAGCGTCCGATTATATCGCTCATGCAGGGTTCGATACGAATCGTCAGGCGCTGTCCCGTTTTGCGGCGGACATAGCGGATCGTCCCTCCGGCAATGTCCTGTTTGCGCAGGAAGGCGATATCGACGAACGCCATACCCCGGGCGCAATAACTGAAAATAAAAATATCCCGGGCCAGTGCCAAGGACGGGGAGTGCTCCAGATTCAACCGCCGGAGCCGTATGACGGTCTCTTCGCCGACGGCGCGCTTGCGGGTACGGTCCACGCCGGTATAGACATGCCGAAACGGATAGCTCTGCGGCACGACGCCCTCCCGAACCGCCTTGTTGAAAACAGCGCGCAGCACCCGCATATAAAAAGAAACGGTATTGCGCACAATCCGTCTCTGCAGCAACCAATCGTTGTAACGGCCTACGAGCTGCTCGTCCAGCAGGGAAAACGGAATGTCCGCTCCTTGCAGAAATCCGGCGAAACTGTTCAGCGTGCGCCGGTAATTCCGCGCCGTTCCCAATTTTCCGTTGGCTCGGAGGCGAGCGATCTGCTTTTCGATATAGGTGAACACGGTGAGCCGTTCGGATGACCGAAACCGCCCGACGATATCCGGAAGAGCGTATTCCTCCCGCCGGGCTTCGAAATCCCCTATAATGGTACGGAGCAGACACAAATCGCCGTCGATCTGCCGCTGAAAGACCGCCGTCGCGCCACCCCGCCCCGTAAGGGGAACGACCACCCGTTCCCGCCGGGCGTCCCATTGTTCGGGAAAAAGACGAATCCCGGTGGTTATCTGCCGGGATTTGCGCTTATGGCTGAGCTGGTAATAGATTACACCCGCTTTCCCGTCGACCGTCGAATTCCGTAATTTGACTTTTACTTTTGCCATACATCCAGTTTTTAGTAGTTATTATTATAAGGCTCCGGAAACTTTTTCCGGAGCCGGGGAATTTTCAGCAGTTCTGTCTTTCGCGGGATCGGCGCAACAAAACTAATTATCCGATCGGATAAAAAGTCCCGAAAATACTTTATCCGGGCTGCAAAAATCATTTTACCTGAATGTACGACGCAAAACGCCCCGGCTCTTCGGAGCCGGGGCGTTTACGATATTATGCGGACGGCGCTAACCCAGCATCGGTTTCAGA
>JAJPZH010000076.1 GCA_021204515.1 Alistipes sp.
GTTTATGTCGATCCCGAGGCGGTGGGAGAGGTGGCGGCGGCGCTCGAAAACGTACTTTGGGACGAGACGTTCCGCAGCGAAATGCGCCGGCGCGAACGGCGCCGCGCCGAGCTTTTTTCGGAATATGCCGTCGCCCGCCGTCTGATCGACATTTACAGTTCGTTGTGAAGCGTGCGGCAGGTCCGAAAAGAGACAGATATTCCGAAAAAAATACGATAAAAGGCTTGGGTATTTCGAATTTAATCCCCTATCTTTGTGTTCGTTTTATAACAGTGCCTTGAAATGACACGGAATATTCACTAACTTAAATTTATATTTTGCTATGAAAGTTTCTCATATCGAGCATCTTGGCGTCGCAGTGAAGAGCCTCGATGAAGCAATTCCCTATTGGGAGAACGTTTTGGGCCTGAAGTGCTATGCCATTGAGGAGGTCGCAGATCAGAAAGTCCGCACGGCGTTCTTCATGCTCGGCCAGACCAAGATCGAGCTGCTGGAGCCTACTTCGGAGGAGTCTACCATCGCCAAGTACATCGAAAACCGCGGTGTCGGTATCCATCACATGGCGCTCGCCTGCGAGAATATCGAGGAGCAGCTCGCCGACGCCGAGGCCAAGGGCATCCGCCTGATCGACAAAACCCCGCGCAAGGGCGCCGAGGGCATGACCATCGCCTTCCTGCATCCGAAATCGACGCAGGGTATCCTCACCGAGCTTTGCGAGAATAAGAACAAATAGTGTAAAAAGGAATATTACGGAATCTCCGAATTCCGCCAAAGGCGGAACAGAAGTCCCTTCCGAGGGAGGGATTTAGGGCGGGGTCAGACCTGTAAACGCGGCAGCAGGCCGCGGGCGATACCTGCCGGGGAATTCCGGGGTTCGGGAAAATTACAAACCTACATACTTATGAGTGAAATTCAAAACAAAATCAACCAGCTCATCGAGAACCGTGCCACAGCACGCCTCGGAGGCGGTCAGAAGTGTATCGACGCCCAGCATGCCAAGGGCAAGTTCACGGCCCGCGAGCGTATCCAGATGCTGCTCGACGAAGGCTCCTTCGAGGAGTTCGACATGTTCGTGACGCACCGCTGCTATGATTTCGGCATGGACAAGAGCCACACCTTCGGCGACGGCGTCGTAACGGGTTACGGCACGATCGACGGACGTCTGGTCTATGTCTTCGCACAGGACTTCACGGTAACGGCCGGTTCGCTGTCGCTGTCGATGTCGGACAAAATCTGCAAGGTGATGGATATGGCGCTGCGCAACGGCGCGCCCTGCATCGGCATCAACGACTCGGGCGGCGCCCGCATCCAAGAGGGTGTGAACGCACTGGCCGGCTATGCCAACATTTTCCAGCGCAACGTGATGTCGTCGGGCGTGATCCCGCAGATTTCGGCCATCTTCGGTCCCTGCGCCGGCGGCGCCGTCTATTCGCCCGCGCTGACCGACTTCATCATCATGAAGAAGGATACGTCGAACATGTTCCTCACGGGTCCGAAGGTCGTGAAGACCGTAACGGGCGAGGACGTGACGCAGGAGCAGCTGGGCGGCGCTACGATGCACACCACCAAATCGGGCGTGGCGCAGTTCGCCGTAGATACCGAGGAGGAGGGCATCGCGCTGATCCGCAAGCTCATTTCCTATATGCCGCAGAACAACATGGAGGATGCTCCGCTGGCCGTCTGCACCGATAAGATCACCCGTCTGGAGGATTCGCTCAACGAGATCGTTCCCGACAACGCCAACAAACCCTACGACATGTCGGAGGTCATCAAGGCGATCGTGGACAACGGCGAGTATCTGGAATCGGCTCCGGGCTATGCCAAGAACATCATCACCTGCTTCGCCCGCTTCAACGGTCAGAGCGTGGGTATCGTCGCCAACCAGCCCAAATTCATGGCCGGCGTACTCGATATCAACGCCAGCCGCAAAGCCGCGCGTTTCATCCGTTTCTGCGATGCGTTCAACATTCCGATCGTGACCCTCGTGGACGTTCCGGGCTTCCTGCCGGGTACGACGCAGGAGTACGGCGGCGTGATTACCCACGGTGCGAAACTGCTCTTCGCGTACTGCGAAGCTACGGTTCCCAAGGTTACCGTCACGCTGCGCAAGGCTTACGGCGGCGCCTATATCGTGATGTCGTCGAAGCACATCCGCGGCGACATCAACTACGCATGGCCGACGGCCGAGATCGCCGTGATGGGCGCCAGCGGCGCCGTCGAGGTGCTCTACGGCAAGGAGGTCGCCGCGATCGAATCGCCCGAGGAGAAAGCCAAGTTCGTGGCCGAAAAGGAGAAGGAGTACAACGACAAGTTCTCTAATCCCTACAACGCCGCCCGCTACGGCTATATCGACGACGTGATCGAACCGCGCAACACGCGCTTCCGCATCATCCGCGCCCTGCAGTCGCTCTCTACCAAACGCCTGCAGAACCCGGCCAAGAAACACTCTAACATTCCGTTGTAGTATGAAGCGTGCGATTTTAACAACAGGATTGCTCGTCGCGGGCATGGCCGCTTCGGCCAAAGGCTCCGATACGATCCTCGAAAAAGATCCCGTCGGCATCTATGTCACGATTGTTTCGGTGGTGACGGTGCTTGCGGCGCTGGTCGTCCTCTTCCTGCTGATCCAGCTTTTCGCCAAGATCATGGTGAAGAGCGCGCAGAAGAAGGCCGCTCAGGCTAAAACCCGCGGCGTGCTGGTCGATGACATGAAGGTCTCGGTGCCTGCGGGCTGCGACAGCGTGGTCAACGGCGAGATCATCGCCGCCATTGCGCTGGCCGTGAAGCTCAACAAGAACGAGATGCACGACCGCGAGAGCGACGTGATTACTATCAACAAGGTGGCGCGCGTCTATTCGCCGTGGAGTTCGAAAATCCACGGTCTGACTCCGATGCCCGAACGAATCAGAAAATAAATTTTAGAGAGCGCTCCGCAAAGCCGTCCGAAACCCGCTTTCCGCCGCAGGCGGACCGAATCCGCCGAAGCGGAACCGGGCGGATTTCCAGACACGACCGGAAACCGCGATGCGGTCCGGAACCGGAAGACGGTGCGGAATTAAACAAAGGAATTTTATGAAAGAATACAATTTCAAAATCAACGGTAACGACTACACCGTCGGCATCGAGATTCTCAACGACACCGAGGCCGATGTGATCGTCAACGGCGCCTCCTATTCGGTTGAGGTGCTCGATACGACCGTGAAACCCAGCGTGGCGGCCAAACCTCAGGTGGCGGCCGTTCCCGCTTCGCATCCCGTGCAGCCTTCGACCGTTCCGGTTACGAAGCCTGCCGCTGCGGCTCCCGCGGCTGCGGGCGAGTCGCCCGTGAAAAGCCCGCTGCCGGGCGTCATCCTCGACATCCGGATCAAGGAGGGCGACTCGGTAGCCGTCGGCCAGACGCTGGTGGTGCTCGAGGCTATGAAGATGGAGAACAATATCGACAGCGACCGTGCGGGCGTTGTCAAGTCGATCAAGGTCAACCGCGGCGACTCCGTGCTGGAGGGCGACGTGCTCATAACTCTCGGATAGGCTTATGTTAGACTTCCTTTCATCGTCGTTCCTCGGCGAAAGCGTATCCAAGTTCGTGCACGAGACGGGATTTGCGCAGCTCTTCCTGCAGGAAGGCGGCTACAAGTACCTCATCATGATCGCCGTGGGGTGCTTCTTCCTCTATCTCGCCATCAAACACAAGTTCGAGCCTATGCTTCTGGTGCCGATCGGCTTCGGTATCATCATCGGCAATATCCCGATGGTGACCGGCCACGGAATCGGTATCTATGAGGAAGGCTCGGTGCTCAACTACCTCTATTTCGGCGTCCGTTACGGCGTCTACCCGCCGCTGATTTTCCTCGGCGTGGGAGCTATGACCGACTTCTCGTCGCTGATTTCGAACCCCAAGCTGATGCTTATCGGCGCTGCGGCGCAGATCGGTATCTTCGCGGCCTACATGGGCGCTCTGGCGCTCGGATTCCCGGCCAACGAAGCCGGTTCGATCGCCATCATCGGCGGTGCCGACGGTCCTACGGCCATCTTCCTGACGAGCCGTCTGGCTCCGGAGTACATGGGCGCCATCGCTATCTGCGCCTATTCGTACATGGCTCTCGTGCCGGTGATCCAGCCGCCCGTGATGCGTCTGCTGACTTCGCAGCGCGAACGCCTTATCAAGATGCGTCCGCCGCGCGCCGTGTCGTCTACCGAAAAGATACTCTTCCCGATCATCGGTTTCCTGCTGACGACGTTCGTCGTGCCCGACGCCATTCCGCTGCTGGGTATGCTCTTCTTGGGCAACCTCCTGAAAGAGTCGGGCGTGGTGAAGCGTCTGGCCACCACGGCCAGCAACCAGCTGATCGACATCATGACGATCCTGATCGGTATCACGGTGGGAGCTTCGACGCAGGCGTCGGTGTTCCTGACTCCCAAAACGCTGGGTATCTTCGTGCTGGGCGCATGCTCGTTCTTCGTCGCCACGATGGGCGGCGTGTTGTTCGTCAAGGTGATGAACCTCTTCCTGAAGGAGGGCAACAAGATCAACCCGCTGATCGGCAATGCGGGCGTTTCGGCCGTTCCAGCTGCTGCGCGCGTGTCGCAGGATATGGGTATCCGCTACGACCGTTCGAACTACCTGCTGATGCACGCCATGGGTCCCAATGTGGCCGGTGTGGTCGGCTCGGCGGTCGCCGCAGGTATTCTGCTCTCGTTCCTCGGATAGGGGATTCGGGATTGATAGGGGCGGGTGCATGTCCGTCCGCTGTA
>JAJPZH010000005.1 GCA_021204515.1 Alistipes sp.
TTAGCGGGCGGGAGCGGCAGCCGCCTGTATCCGATCACGAAAGGTGTCAGCAAGCAGCTGCTTCCGATTTATGATAAGCCTATGGTCTACTACCCGCTCTCGGCTTTGCTTCTTGCGGGTATCCGCGATATCATGGTTATCTCTACACCGGAGGACCTTCCGGGTTTCCGACGTCTTCTGGGCGACGGCTCCGACTACGGTGTTCGTATTACGTATGCCGAGCAGCCGTCCCCGGACGGTCTTGCACAGGCATTCCTTATCGGCGAGGACTTCATCGGCGATGACTCCGTGTGTCTGGTTCTGGGGGACAACATCTTCCACGGCTCGGGCTTCACGGGCCTTCTTCGCGAGGCCGTCCGCACAGCCGAGGAGGATGGCAAGGCTACGGTCTTCGGCTACCGTGTCGAGGATCCCCAGCGCTACGGCGTGGCGGAGTTCGACGGCGAGGGCAACTGCCTTTCGATCGAGGAGAAACCGGCACACCCGAAGTCGAACTACGCAGTAGTGGGCCTGTACTTCTACCCGAACAAGGTCGTCGATGTAGCGAAGGGTATCGAGCCCTCCGCGCGTGGGGAGCTGGAGATCACGAGCGTCAACCAGTCGTTCCTGCAAAGCGGCGAGCTGAAGGTGCAGACGCTTCAGCGGGGCTTCGCGTGGCTGGATACGGGCACGCACGATTCGCTGGCCGAAGCCTCGATCTTCGTGGAGGTCATCGAGAAGCGTCAGGGTCTTAAGATCGCCTGTCTGGAAGGCATCGCCTACCGCAACGGTTGGATCACGTCGGAGAAGCTGCGCGCACTTGCCGAGCCGATGCTCAAAAACCAATACGGACAATACCTTTTGAAACTCCTCGACGAAAAATAATCCCATGAAAGTTCTGACAACGGCCATAGAAGGCGTGGTTATCCTTGAGCCGGAGGTTTTCGGCGACGCGCGGGGTTACTTCTTCGAGAGCTACTCGCAGCGGAAGTTCGACGAGCAGGTGCGTCCCGTGCGCTTCGTGCAGGACAACGAATCGCACTCGCGCTACGGCGTACTGCGGGGCCTCCATTTCCAGAAAGGGCGATACGCCCAGTCGAAACTCGTGCGCGTTGTCCGGGGACGTGTGCTCGACGTCGCGGTTGATATCCGCCGTGGCTCGCCCACGTTCGGACGACACGTCTCGGTGGAACTCTCGGGGGATAACAAACGCCAGTTCTTCATACCTCGCGGCTTCGCACACGGCTTCGCGGTGCTGAGCGACGAAGCGACGTTCCAGTACAAGTGCGACAACCCCTACGCCCCGGAGTCGGAGGGCGCTATCGCGTGGGACGACCCGTCGCTGGGCATCGACTGGCACCTGCCGCCCGGAGATGTCGTGCTCTCGCCCAAGGACAGCCTCCACCCGCGGCTGGAGGAGGCCGGGGAGTTGTTCGACTATAATACGGATTACTATGCTTAATATCCTGATCACGGGAGCGAACGGACAGCTCGGCCGCTCCCTGCAGCGTCTGGGCTGTGTCTCGCCCCACAACTATATCTGTACGGACGTCGCGGAGCTGGACATCACCGATGCCGGGGCGGTCCTGCGTGCGGTCCGGGAACAGGGGATCGACGTTATCGTGAACTGTGCGGCCTATACCGACGTGGAGCGGGCCGAGGAGGACGAGGCGAGGGCCGACCTGCTGAACCACAAGGCTGCGGGCAATCTCGCGGCTGCGGCCAAGGAGACGGGTGCGACACTGTTCCACGTCTCGACGGACTACGTCTTCGACGGTACGGCCCATACGCCCTATACGGAGGATGTGACGCCTTCGCCGCTGGGGGCGTACGGCCGCACGAAACTTGCGGGCGAACGCGCCGTCATGGCCTCGGGCTGCCGGTATCTGATCTTCCGCACGGCGTGGCTCTATTCGGAGTACGGGAAGAACTTCCTGAAGACGATGCTGCGCCTGACTTCGGAGCGGGATACGCTGCAGGTGGTCTTCGACCAGATCGGCACGCCGACCTACGCCGGGGACTTGGCGCTGGCGATCTTCTCGATCATCGAAGCGGGGCGCTATGCGGGCAATGAGGGCGTGTACCACTTCACCGACGAGGGCGTGTGCTCGTGGTACGACTTCGCGGTGGAGATCGCCGCGGCCGCGGGACACGACAAATGCCGCATCATCCCCTGCCACACGTCGGAATTCCCGACCAAAGCCACCCGCCCGGCCTACTCGGTGCTGGACAAGACCAAATTCAAGGAGACCTTCCGAATGGACATCCCCCACTGGAGGGAGGCCATGATCTACTGCATGAAACGACTCACAGAAAAATAACCCATGAAACGCACTATCCTGATCACGGGCGGCGCGGGCTTTATCGGCTCGCACGTAGTCCGCCTTTTCGTGAACAAATACCCCGATTACCGGATCGTCAACCTCGACAAACTGACCTATGCCGGGAATCTGGCCAACCTGCGGGACATCGAGGAGCGGCCCAACTATACTTTCGTTCGGGGCGACATCTGCGACTTCGAAGCGATGCGTGAGTTGTTTCAGCAGTACGGCATCGACGGGGTCATCCACCTCGCGGCCGAAAGCCATGTGGACCGCTCGATCAAGGATCCGTTCACCTTCGCGCGTACGAACGTCATGGGCACGCTGTCACTGCTCGAAGCGGCACGGGAGTACTGGAACGGAGAGTGGGACGGGAAGCTGTTCTACCACATCTCCACCGACGAGGTGTACGGTGCTCTGGAGCTGACACGCCCCGTAGGGGATCCCTCGGGCGGGGAGAGCGGCGGAGGTCCTTTCGGCGAGGAGTTCTTCACCGAAGAGACGAAGTACGATCCGCACAGCCCCTACTCGGCCTCGAAAGCCTCGTCCGACCACTTCGTGCGGGCCTACCACGACACATACGGCATGCCGACGCTGGTGACCAACTGCTCGAACAACTACGGTCCTTACCAGTTCCCGGAGAAGCTGATCCCGCTTTTCATCAACAACATCCGCCGCGGAAGACCGCTGCCGGTGTACGGCCGCGGGCAGAACGTGCGCGACTGGTTGTACGTCGAGGACCACGCACGGGCCATCGACGTAATCTTCCACAAGGGCAAGGTGGCAGACACGTACAACATCGGGGGCTTCAACGAATGGAAGAACATCGATCTGATACGGGTCATCGTCAGGACCGTGGACCGGCTGCTGGGCAATCCCGAAGGGACATCGGAGAAACTGATTACGTACGTCACCGACCGCGCGGGCCACGACCTGAGATACGCTATCGACTCGCGAAAGCTCAAGCGGGAACTGGGCTGGCAGCCCAGCCTGCAGTTCGAGGAAGGAATCGAGAAAACGGTCCGATGGTACCTCCAAAACCAATCGTGGATGGACGACATTACCTCAGGCGAGTATGAAAAATACTATGATGAGATGTATGGTCAAAGAGAATAAGTTTGTATTTCTATTGTAGACAAGAGGAGTTTTTGCTGGTTTTAATGTTTCATTTATGAAATATGTGCTATTCTGGTCGGTCTTCCTCGTCCTGTTTTATCTGTTCCTTTGGCGGATGATCCGCCGGACTCCGGTAACCGGGGACGATGAGAACGAGGTTAGACGCATTTCCCGCCTGCTGAAACGACTCGGCGAGAAGTGGAGCGCAAAATAACACGAAATAGCATGAAAAAAGCCGGAGAATCGCTCCGGCTTTTTCGTTGCTGAGATCTGCAGAAAATCCGCATGAAGTAGGCTTGACCTGCGCTGGAGATCCGGCTGCGATCCGAGGGCTGCACAGTATTTATCTTTTGCGCTTTGTTGCCGGTGTTGCCCGGGAATTTTTCCCTTTTCGTGTCCGAGGTGTCGTCCGATCTCCGTTCGTTCGATTATTTTTCGGTCCGTGTTCTTGTCCGGCGGTTGTGCGCCGGCCGGATGCCGTCGGTTTTCCGACAGGTTTTTCGTCGAAGAAATAGGATTTCTGCCGCCGTTTTTCTTCCTGCGAGCGGGCGACGTAGACTTTTTCGTGCGTATAGGGATTCTCTCCGGTGTAGAACATCACCGACGAGAGGGTCATCGGGGTCGGGGTGAGGTCCTGCACCTGTTCGAGGTTGAAATGGAGCTTGCCGAGGACCTTCTCCGACAGCGAACGCATGTCGCGTTCGGTGCAGCCGGGGTGCGACGAGATGAAGTAGGGAATCAGCTGGTAGGGCAGCCCTTCGCGGCGGCAGATGCGCTGGAAATCGGCGTTCAGCTGTTCGAAAAGCGCGAACGGCGGCTTTCGCATCAGTTTCAGCACGGCATCCTCGGTATGCTCGGGCGCGACTTTCAGGCGTCCCGAGGTGTGGTATTTCACGACCGTATCGAGATAGGGACTCTCGTCGAACAGGTCGTAGCGGATGCCGCTGCCGACAAAGGCCTTTTTGACGCCTTTCACCGCGCGGATCTTTTCGTAAAGCGCCAGCAGCGGCCGGTGGTCGTTGTCCAGATTGGGGCACATCTTCGGATGCAGGCACGACGGGCGGCGGCATTTGCGGCACAACTCCCGGTCGCGTCCGCCCATGCGGTACATGTTGGCCGAAGGGGCGCCCACGTCCGACAGATAGCCTTTGAAGTCCGGCATCCGGGTCACGCGCTCGACCTCTGCGAGGATGGAGCGCTCGCTGCGCGAGTTGATGAACTTGCCCTGATGGGCCGATATGGTGCAGAACGAACAGCCGCCGAAGCACCCCCGGTGGATATTGACCGAGTGTTTGATCATCTCCCACGCCGGAATATC
>JAJPZH010000031.1 GCA_021204515.1 Alistipes sp.
CTTCATCAGCACGGCGGAACGGGTCCTGCACATGGATTTCAAACTCGACGAGACCCAAATCGGCAACCGTTTCGTGCGGGCTGACGCCCTGCCGATGGGCATTGACTACGAAAAATTCCACAGGATCTCCTCCTTGCCGGCCGTCAAGCCGCTGATCACCCGCACACGGACCTATTTCGGCGATCGGAAGCTGGTGCTCTCGGTCGACCGGCTCGATTACAGCAAGGGCATCCGCCACCGCCTGCACGGATTCGACTCCTTCCTGAAACATCATCCCGAATACATGGGCAAGGTGACGCTGGCGATGGTGATCGTCCCCTCGCGCGACCGTGTCGGCTCTTACGCCGACCTGAAGACCCGCATCGACGAGGAGATCAGTGCCATCAACGGCCGCTATTCCACGATGGACTGGACTCCGGTCTGCTATTTCTACCACGGCTTTTCGTTCGAGGAGCTGGCAGCCATGTACTACGTCGCCGACGTGGCGCTGGTCACTCCGCTACGCGACGGCATGAACCTCGTGGCCAAGGAATATGTCGCCGTCAAGGACGGCAACCCGGGCGTACTGATCCTCAGCGAAATGGCCGGAGCATCCGTAGAGCTGACCGACGCCATTCGGATCAATCCGAACGACACGGAGCAGATCGCTTCGGCGCTCGCTCGGGCGCTGGAAATGCCCGTCGGGGAACAGTTGCAGCGGATACGACGGATGCAGACCGTCATCTCGGAACAGACCGTGAACCATTGGGCTGAGAACTTCATGGCAGGGCTGGCCGAAGTCTGCCGCAAAAACCGGTCGGTCAGACGACGCCAGTTGACGCCCGACACCATGGAGCAGATTCTCCATATTTACCGGCACACTCACCAGCGTCTCCTGCTGTTCGACTACGACGGCACGCTGGCGCCCATCTGCCGTCGTCCCGAGGAAGCTGAGCCGGGCCGCGAGCTCTACAAGGCGCTGTGAGCTCTCGCCGCCGACCGCAATAACCGCGTGGTGATCAGCAGCGGCCGCGACCGCGCAACCATGGAGCGGTGGTTCGGCAAGCTGCCCGTCTCCCTCGCCGCCGAACACGGCGCATTCTACAAGGAGGCCCGGGACGGATGGCACGAAAACCAGCACCATACCGCATGGGACCCCGAACTGCTGGAACTGATGAACCGCTTCGTCGAACGGACACCCCGCTCGCGGCTCGAACAAAAACAAACTGCTCTGGCGTGGCACTACCGCGAAGCCGATGACTGGCTCGGGACATTGCGCGCACAACAACTGGTCAACGCACTCATTCCGCTTTGTATGCGTCTAAACCTGCAGATCGTGCCCGGCAGCAAGGTCGTAGAGGTTAAATCGCCCGAATTCTCGAAAGGTTCGGAGACCCGCCGTCTCCTGCGCCGGGAGCGCTACGACTTCATCCTCGCAATGGGGGACGACACGACCGACGACGACATGTTCCGGGCCCTGCCCAAAGCGGCCGTCACGGTAAAGGTCGGAGCGGTATCGGAGTACACCCGCTACAACCTCTGGCGACAATCCGATGTGCTGCCGTTTCTGGAAACGCTCGCCGCAGGCGGCAACTCGACCAATTCAGTCGGCAAAACGGTCGCACGCGGCATTCGCACGGTTTGGGAACATTTCAGGAATTTATTGCCCAACAAGAAGAAAGATGATAAAGAATAACCTCAATTATGGCGTCATCGGTAATTGCCGAACCGCTGCGCTCATCTCCGAAAGGGGCAATATCGAGTGGCTCTGCTTCCCTGACTTCGATTCGCCCTCGGTATTCGCGGCCCTGCTCGACCGTACGAAAGGCGGCTCGTTTGGCTTCGACGTATCGGAACAGTATGCCATACGGCAAACTTACGTGCCGCATACCAATATCCTCCAGACACGATTCACATCGGACGAAGGCATATTCGAAGTGCTCGACTATATGCCCTGCTACCACTCCTTCGAAAAGGAGCATTACCTGCCGGCGGAACTATACCGTTATATCCGGTTCGTAAAGGGAAGCCCCCGTTTTCGTATCCACTACGCTCCAGCCCCGAATTACGCACAAGGTGAGGTGCATATCCGCACGACCGCCGAATTCATCGAGAGTTACAGCTCCGCCGACAACAAGGACCGCCAGTACCTATATTCTTCTCTCCCCCTGCAAGCCATCGCCGACGGCGAGGAGATCCGGCTCGGGAAGGACGAATTTCTGTTGCTGTCCTACAACGAGAAGGTCATCCCGATAGATATCGAACGCGAAAAGATCGAATACTGCCGCACGCTGGTCTATTGGCTCAACTGGACCAACCGAACCAAACAGTACACCTGCTATAACGGGGTCATCGAGCGAAGTATGCTGGTATTGAAACTTCTCTCCTATTACAACGGTGCCATGCTGGCGGCCGTAACCAGCAGCCTGCCTGAAGCCGTCGGCGAGGTGCGCAACTGGGACTACCGCTTCTGCTGGCTGCGCGACGCCTCGATGTCCATCGAAACGATGTTCCGGGTCGGGCATACCGGCGCCGCACAGCGGTTCATGAAATTCATCCAGTCCACGTTCATGTCACGCCACGACTACCAGATCATGTACGGTATCCGCGGCGAGCGGAAGCTGACCGAAGTGATCATGGAGCATCTCGACGGATACAAGGGCTCGAAACCCGTCCGCATTGGCAACGACGCCTACCACCAGAAACAAAACGACTCGTTCGGTTACCTGATGGACCTTGTCTGGCAGTATTACCGGCTGATGCCGGGTACGCTCGACGAAATCGAGGATATGTGGGAGATGGTCAAGAGCATCCTTGCCACCGTCACCGAAGAGTGGCGCAACCCCGACAAGGGAATTTGGGAAATTCGCGGCGAGGAACAGCATTTCGTCTCTTCGAAGGTGATGTGCTGGGTGGCGCTCGACCGCGGGGTTCGCATCGCGGAGAAACTCAAAAAAGAAGAATTCGCGGCCCGCTGGCGCGAGGAGGCCGAAGCGATCCGCCGCGACGTGATGGAACAGGGCTGGAAGAGCGAGATCCAAAGTTTCTCGCAAGCCTACGGCAATCTGGCGCTCGATTCGTCGCTGCTGCTCATGGAGCCGTACGGATTCATCGCCGCGAACGACCCGCACTACCGCAAGACGGTCGAAGCCGTCCGCAAAGCGTTGTTCCGCAAAGGGCTGATGTACCGCTACAACAGCGAGGACGATTTCGGAGTTCCCAGCTCGGCATTCACGATGTGCACATTCTGGCTCATCCGTGCATTGTTCGTCACGGGACAATACAACGAAGCCAAAACACTGTTCAACCAGATACTGCAATACGGCAACCACTTAGGACTGTTCAGCGAGCACCTCGACTTCGACACCAAAGAGCAGTTGGGCAACTTCCCGCAAGCCTACTCGCACCTAGCGATCGTCAACACGGCGCTGCTGTTCGCCAAAGAGGAAGAACGGCTGGACTTCATCCGGCCATAACAATATCAATCAATGGTTCTCAATATGATTCAATTACTTCAAACGACTTCCACAGCAACTCAGACCGGCGGAATATTCCCTCCGCTCGTCATGGTCGGACTCATGGTTCTGGTATTTTGGTTTTTCATATGGCGGCCCGAAAACAAACGCCGGAAACAAATACAAAAATTCCGCGACGGATTGCAGCCCGGCGATAAAGTAATTACGGCCGAGGGTATTCATGCCGTAGTCCGTGAGGTCGAAGAAACCACTCTCCGGATTGAAATCGACCACAAAGTCGTACTGCATATCGACAAGAACATGGTAGCAGCGGATTCCGGCCAGATAGGCGGATAAGATTTGCACATGGCATAAAACGCAGCTACTGCGGGATTATTCCCGCAGTAGTTTGTTTTATACACCCGTATCCGAAGGAATTTAATCCCCAAAATAAGATCAAGCGACAGCCTGATATAAAATCCCCTTCCCATAATAAACGAACAAACCCGAGAGAATGTCCATATTCGCTTGAACTTTTGGTTTTAAGTATATATTAAACGAATACTCCATCCCGTTTTCGTCATATGGCAGAACAATACGGAACTGGAACAACCTTCCGCCGGGTGCGTTTTAACCGTAACAGGACTCTTGAAACCATGAGGATAGACCTATTTGTCGGGGAGTCGGGAATCACCTTTCAACCGTACTCCGCCAGCCGACCCCGCACCTATCATCATCGTTTTCGGCGCCTTTTTCGATCTGTCCCAAGAGCCATTTTGTTGTTCCAAAGAAATTTACCGTCATGGCTTCGTATTTGTCCGCCTTCCATGCAAACCGGAATAACAAAAACGAAGATAGTATGACAAGGACATTCTCTATTTTACCGAAGCTTCCGACAAAAGGGCGTCCCATTTCGAAGTTTGCAGTTCTTCCGCCTCTGCCATCCGCAGCAGAGATGCCGTGGTTCAAAAATGCCTGCTCGGCGGGCTTGCGTATGTCAAACCGTTAAAAGACGAGCCATTATGAACTACGGCAAGGAACAGCACAGGAACAACAAATATCCCAACACAAGCATCCGTCCGATGCTGAATATCCGCCGCGGGAGTCCGGACGGCCGCTATACACTGATCATACAGCTGATCCGGGAACGCCGCCGGGGTGTGATCTTTACCCCCTACCGGCTGCTGCCCGAGGAATTCGACTGCCTGCGCGGTAAAG
>JAJPZH010000177.1 GCA_021204515.1 Alistipes sp.
CCTCGCCTCGGGGCGCGGAGATGTGTAAACGACCCAGGCTGGGGCGGCCGGGCACAGGGGCGGGAGTCGCCGGGTCTTGCTCCGGCCGGCCGCAGGATGTTCGCGGGTCGTTCGCAGGATGTTCGCGGGATGTTCGCGGGATGTCTGCGGGCCGTTCGCAGGATGTTCGCAGGATGTCTGCGGGTCGTGCGCGGACCGTTTGCGGGTCGTCTGCGGCTGTCCGCAGGCCGGCTTCGGGGCGGGTTTGCGGTCGGAATTCGATGCCGGCGCCCGCACCATTCAGAATTCGACGCTGGCGCCCGCGTCATTGACTGTGACGGTGACTTCGCGGCCCATGTAGAGGGCGACGTTCGGGTCTTCGTGGCCTGCGGGGATGCCGAAGACGACCGGAATTCCCAGCGGGCGTACGTAGGTAGCGATGATGTCGCAGGGGTCCCAGACGCCGAAATGCTTCTGCCCCTGCATGTCCGAAAAGTGGCCTACGAGAATGGCCTTGCATTTGGCCAGTATTCCGCACCGCTCCAGTTGCTGCATCATGCGGTCGAGCCGGTATATCTGCTCGCCGATCTCTTCGATGAACAGCACCGTCGGGGTGTCGAAATCGGGCTGTTCGGGCGTGCCGATCGCCGAGCAGAGCAGCGAGAGGTTGCCGCCCGCGAGCCGTCCGCAGGCCGTACCGGAGACGTTGAGCGGGTGCGCGGCGGCGTCGATGCGCGTCCAGCGGCCGAAAAGCGCGCTGCGCAACGATTCGTCCGAGACGATCGCTTCGGGTTTTTCGTCGATTCCGAAACGGAACTTGCCCGGCATCGTGGCATGAAGGCTTTCGACGCCCAGCCGTCCCAGCGCCATATGGAGCATGGTGACGTCGCTGAATCCGACGATCCATTTGGGATGTTCGCGCAGCGGCGTGAGGTCGAGCAGCGGGAGCAGGCGCACCGATCCGTAGCCGCCCTGATAGCTGACGACGGCTTTCACGCCGGGATCGTCGATCATGGCCTGCAGGTCTGCGGCGCGTTGGGCGTCGGTCCCGGCGAAGTAGGGCTGTTCGCGGTCGGCGTAGTGCGCTCCGAATTTCACTTTCAGGCCCCACTCTTCGAAGCGTTCCCGGACTTTGGCCGTGTCGGCCTTCTCCTTGAGTTTGCGCGCCGGGGTGACGATGCCTATGGTATCGCCCGGCCGCAGGTAGGGCGGGCGGACGAAGGGCGCGTCGGATTTCTGGACGGAGAGTGCGTCGGATTGCCGGAGGGAGTCGGAGCGTCGCATTCCGAGGCTGTCAGACCCGTGGACGGTGTGCGGGTCGGATTGCCGGAGGGAAAGGGTGTCGGGCTGTAGAAGGGTGTCCGTATCGGGGTGGCGGGCGGCGAGGTTTGCAGAGCAGAGCAGCAGGGCGGCGAGCAGGAACGGATATTTCATGTCGGGTGTATATTCGGGGTGTCGGGGGTGTGTATTTCGATTCTTCGGAGTTTCGGACGGGAACTTCGGCGGTTATTTTTTGCGCCGGGTCAGCCCTTCGGGCAGCGGCAGCCGGATGCGGGTGATGCTGACGACGGCGCCCGTCAGGGCGAACCCTCCGGCGAGCAGGAGCGCCGTGTGGGTGCTGTTTTCGGGGACGATATGGAACAGCAGGGCCATCAGCGCGGCGCCCGTGGTCTGGCCTACCAGACGCGCCGTGGCGAGCATGCCGCTGGCGCTTCCGCTGCGCTCGGGCGGGGCCGAGGCGATCAGAATGCTGTTGTTGGGCGACTGGAACAGGCCGAATCCCGCTCCGCAGACTACCAGCCGCCATGCGATGTCGAAAGGCGCCGGGTCGTCGGGCAGGAAGGCCAGCAGGAACAGTCCCGCGGCCATGGCCGTAAGTCCCGTGCCGCCCAAGAGTCCGGCGTGGACGCGCTCGACGAGGATGCCGGCGATCGGGGCCACGACCATAATCACGGCGGGCCATGCGGTCATCAGCAGTCCCGTGGCGACTTCGTCGTAGCCGAATTCGTGCTGCAGGTAGAAGGGCAGGGCCACCATGGCGAGCATCTGTCCCAGAAACGAGCAGATCGACGTTAAGACCGAGACCGAGAAGATCGGGATGCGCAGCAGGTCGAACGGTAGCAGCGGATAGGGTTCGCGCAGCTGGCTGCGGACGAAGAAGAAGCCGACGACGAGCAGTGCGGCGATGCCGGCCGAGAGGATGCGCGGATCGAGACCATGCGAGAATCCTTCGACCGAAGCCATCAGCAGCCCGAACGTGAGGGCGTTCATCACGGCGTCGCGCCAGTCGAAGCGGTGGGTGCCGACCCGCACGGGGTTGTCGGGCAGGAAGCGGCGGCTCAGCGACAGGGCGACAAGCCCGACGGGAATGTTCACGGCGAAGAGCCACGGCCAGTGGGCGATCGAAAGGATGCCTGCGGCGATGGTCGGGCCTGCTACCGACGACACGGCTACGACCGTGGCGTTGATGCCCAGCCCGCGTCCCAGCTGCGCCTTGGGGTAGATGATGCGGATCAGCGTGGTGTTGACCGACGTGACGGCCGCGGCGCCGAAGCCCTGCATGACGCGCGCCAGTACCAGCGTGGCGAGCGACGAGGAGAGCGCGCAGCCCACCGAAGCCACCGTGAAGAGCATCAGTCCGCCGATGTAGACCTTGCGGTAGCCGACCAGTTCGCCCAGTGCCGAAAACGACAGCAGCGAGACCATGATGGCCAGCTGGTAGGCGTTGACGATCCAGATCGAGTCGGCGGACGAAATCCCCAGCTCCTGCCCGATGGTCGGCAGGGCGACGTTGGCGATGGCGCTGTCGAGCACCGACAGCCCGACGCCGAACGCCACGGCCAGAATGGCCCACAAGCGGCGGGGCATAGGCAGTCCGTCCGCAGCCGGCGCTATGTAGGGAATGGTGCTCACGAAGTGCAAAGGTAATACATGCCGGGCGCAAATCAAAACGGGATTCGGATCACGGAAAAACGGAGGCCCGGAAATTTCCGGGCCTCCGCCTCACAACTATGAATTTGAACTTTTTACTTTAAAAAACGGTATGGTAGTATGCTTATGGCTGGTTGTGATTTTCCGTTTATCTGCGGTCGCTCTCGGGAACGATTCCGTCCTGAGGCTCGACGCCTTTGAGGTATTTGCCGAGGAATTTCTCCATCGCGCGGTAGAAGTCGAAACGGTTTTCCTCGTTGTGGAAGCCGTGGCCTTCGTTGTCCTTGACCATGTAGTCCACATGCACGCCGCGGCTGCGCAGCGCTTCGACCATCTGGTTGCTCTCGTTGATGTTCACGCGGGGGTCGTTGGCGCCCTGCACCACCAGCAGCGGGGTCTTGATGCGCTCGGCGTTGAGGGCCGGCGAATTCTCGCGCAGCATCTCGGCGTCCTTCTCGGGGTTGCCGACCATCTCGTACATCATGTCGAGCATCGGTTTCCAGTAGGGCGGAATGGTTTCGAGGAACGAGAAGAGGTTCGATACGCCCACATAGTCGATGGCGCAGGCGTAGAGGTCGGGGTCCTTGACGATGCCCTGCAGCGTGGCGTAGCCGCCGTAACTGCCGCCGTAGATGGCGATCTTGGCGGGATCGGCGATGCCTTTGCCGATCAGCCAGTTCACGCCGTCCGTGATGTCGTCCTGCATGGTCTGGCCCCACTTGCCGTAGGCGATTTCGGTGAACTTGCGGCCGAAGCCCGTCGAACCGCGGAAGTTCATCTGCAGCACGGCGTAGCCGCGGTTGGCGAGGAATTGCGCTTCGGGGTTGAAGCCCCAGTAGTCGCGGGCCCACGGACCGCCGTGGGGATTCACGACTACGGGCAGGTTTTTGGCGTTGTGCATGGTCTTGCCCACGGGCAGCGTCAGGTAGCCTTCGATCTCCAGACCGTCGCGCGAAGTGTAATTGATAGGGATCATCTCGGCCATCTGCTCCTCTTCGATCCACGGCGCGAGGTCGGCCAGCTTGGTCATCGTGTCGGCTTCGACGTCGTAGAGGTAGTAGGTGCCCATCGTGCGGTCGCCGCCTGCATAGACGATGTATTTGTCCTCGGCCTTGTTCGAGCCGGCGATGCCGATGGCATAGCCGCGCAGGTGCTTCTCCATGCGGCCGAACATCTCGCCCGTCGCCTTGTCGAAGAAATGGCGCGCGGTGCCTTTATGGCCGGTGTAGGAGACGCCGAGCAGTTTCTTCTGTGCGTCGCTGTACCAGATGTTGTCCAAGTCGTATTTGTCGTTTACGTAGAGCTGTTTGATCTCCTCGCACGTCGCGGGGTCCATCAGCACGAGGGCGACCTTGTCGCGTCCGAGGTTGGTGACGGCGTAGACCTGCCTGTTGTCGGGGGTGAAGGCGGCGAACGAGACGCTCTCCTTGAAGTTGGTCGTCAGCACCGGACGGAAAGGCTCGTCTTCGGTGTCGCGGTAACGGATCTGCGAATTGACGCCGTCCACGATGGCGTAGGCCACGCGCAGGCGGCCGTCGTGGTCGGTCTGCCAGCCCTGAATGTCGCCGGGATTCTCGCACAGCATCGTCATCTCGCCCGTGTTGAGGTTCAGCCGGTAGGGGTCGAAGATCGTCGGGTTGCGCTGGTTGGTGCCGATGATTATCAGCGAGTCGATCTCTTCCAGCGGGTCGATGATCTGCGTGCGGACGCCCGGAATGGCGGTGTAG
>JAJPZH010000072.1 GCA_021204515.1 Alistipes sp.
GGTGATGGAACCTTTCGACGGCGACTTCCTGCTTTCCTTCTCCGGCATGAGCATCGACGGCAAATACCCCGTGGCGTCGATGCTGGCGCAGGTGAAAGACCCTGCCGTGCTGCAGACGATCGTTACCAACATGGCCGGCATGCCGCTTCAGCAGACCGCCGAGGGTGAATATACGATGAACATGGGCGGCGTGACGATCCAGTTCGGCGTGAAGGGCGACGTACTCTACTGTACGACCGATGCGGTCGTGAAGATGGCGCTCGACGGCGGTGAAATCGCGTCGATGGAGTCGATGGAGAGGATTTTCAAAGGTCAGTCCTCGACCTTCTACCTCGACTTCGAGGGGCTGAACGCGATGATCGCCCAACTGCTCGGAGGTAATGTCACTCCGCAGACGGAAGCGGCGCTCTCCGTGCTCGGCATATTCGACGATATGGAAGCCTACGGTACGACGAAGGGCGGTAAGATGATCGTCAATATGGTGGATAAGGAGCAGAATTCGTTCAAAACCATTTGCGATAAGATCGGCGAACTGATTCGTCAGTATATGCCGGAAGCGAATTTGTAATACCCGTGGAAACAGAGAAAAAGCGGCCGTCCCCGAAGAACGGCCGCTTTTCCTGAAATAGATGATGTATGGAGTCGATTACTTTGCAGCAGGTGCTGCCAGACGTCTTCGCAGACAATCCGGTGCCGCCGGAGTCGGACTTGTGGCTGCATGACGTGACATTCCGCAAAGGCGAATATTATTTGGTCGAAGCCGCTTCGGGAACCGGAAAGTCCTCGTTGTGCAGTTTCCTGTACGGTGCCAGAACCGACTATGCGGGCCGTATCCTGTTCGACGCTGCGGATTGCCGGACGCTTTCCGTAGCGCAGTGGGGCGAACTGCGCCGCCGGTCGTTGAGCATGCTTTTTCAGGACCTGCGTCTGTTCGGAGAGCTGACCGTGGCGGAGAACCTCGCGCTGAAGAACGACCTCACGCAGTTTTTGGCTCCGGACCGGATCTTACGCCTGCTCGAAACGGCCGGAATCGCCGATAAAAAGAACACCCCGGCGGGAAAGCTCTCTTTCGGTCAGCAGCAGCGCGTCGCATTCATCCGCTGTTTGTGTCAGCCGTTCGATTTCATGCTGCTCGACGAGCCGGTGAGCCATCTCGACGCCGCCAACGGGGATGTGCTCTCCGCTTTGCTGCTGGAGGGTGCGCAGGCGCAGGGGGCGGGAGTGATCGTCACCTCGGTCGGCAGCCGGCTCAGGCTTCCGTACCATAAAATCTTTACGCTATGAGGTTGCTTTGGAAATTGCTGCGCTGTCATCTGAGCATGGCCCAGACCGTCGGGTTTACGCTTGCCGGATTGGTCGGTATGGCGATCGTGCTGACGGCTTTGCAGGCTTACCGCGATGTTCTGCCGATTTTCGACCGGCCCGATTCGTTCATGCGGGGCGATTATCTGGTGCTGTCGAAGCAGGTCGGTGCGCTTCAGGCGATCGGACTGGGCAGCAGCGACTTTACGGACGAAGAGCTGGCGGAGATGAAGGCGCAGCCGTTCGTACGCGAAGTCGGGGCTTTCACGCCGGCCGATTACCGGATAAAGGGGACGGTCGGCATGGGCGGCATGGAACTTTCGACCTATCTGTTTTTCGAATCGGTACCCGATAGCTTCCTCGACGTCGGGGCCGAAAATTGGGACTACAAGGCCGGAGACAGGGATATTCCCATCATCATTCCTCGCAACTACCTGAATCTCTATAATTACGGATTCGCCCGGTCGCAGGGCCTTCCGCAGATTTCGGAAGGTATTTTTCGCAGGGTCAGCCTCGGCATCGAGATTGCGGGCAATGGACGTCGGGAACAGTTTCGGGGGCGGATCGTCGGATTGTCGAACCGTTTGAATACGATTCTGGTGCCCGATGCATTCATCCGCTGGTCGAACGAGCGGTTCGGAACCGGGACGGCGAAACAGCCGGCGCGGGTGATCGTCGAGACCGACCGTCCGGTCGATACGGCCGTGACGGATTATCTCGCCCGCAAGGGCTATGAGGCCGAGGGGGACCGCCGGGACGACGGCAGGGCGGCACACTTCCTGCGGATCGCCGCGGGAGGCGTGGCCGGCGTGGGACTGGTGTTCAGCGCGATGTCGTTCTATATCCTGATGCTGAGTATCTTCCTGCTGTTGCAGAAAAACAGCGGCAAAATGGAGAATCTGCTTTTGCTGGGATATGCGCCGGCCCGTGTGGCGCGGCCTTATCAACTGCTGACGCTCGGGCTGAATCTGGGTGTGCTGCTCGTCGCCCTGCTGGCGGTGTGGCTGGTACGTCTCAGCTATTTGCCGTCGCTGGCCGCCCTGCAGGAGGATTACCGGCCTGCGGGATTGGAGCTTACGGTTTTGTGCGGCGTTGCGCTTGCACTGCTGCTCTCGCTGTTCAACGGAGTGGCGATCCGCCGGAAAATCAATAGTCTGAATCGGGTGCGGCGCTGAGGCGCGGTAGTCCGGGCGGTTTGTTCGGAAGCGGCTTCAACTCCTGCGCGAAACATTCGGCGGACAGGTATCTTCCGGATGTTTGTGCGGGATGGTCGAATGCCTGTGCAGCTTCCGGACGCCGGAGCAGAGCCGTTTAGGGCGTTTGCGTGGAACGGGCCGGAGGTATGTCCGGAAGCGCATGGCCGCAGAGCCTGCCGAATTATATATTTCGCGGCGTAATCCCGCTCCGGCATGCGGAAATCCGTGAAAAAATGACTATCTTTGTTTGTAGAACATGATATTAACCGAGCAATGAACAGAATAGTAGCACCTTCGATGCTGTCGGCCGATTTCGGCCACTTGGAACGCGATACGCAGATGATTGACCGCAGCGCGGCCGAGTGGGTTCATATAGACGTAATGGACGGCGTTTTCGTTCCGAATATCTCTTTCGGATTTCCCGTGCTGAAAGCCATCCGCAAGGCGACGGCGAAGTGTCTCGACGTACATCTGATGATCGTCGAGCCGGAACGTTACGTGGCGCGTTTCGCCGAGGCGGGCGCCGACGTGGTGACGTTCCATTACGAGGCCACCTACAATCCCAAGGGGTGTATAGAAATGATCCGCAAGGCAGGCGCGAAGGTCGGGGTGTCGATCAAGCCGGCTACTTCGGTCGAAGTGCTGCGCGACATTCTTCCGCAGATCGATCTGGTGCTGATAATGAGCGTCGAGCCGGGTTTCGGCGGGCAGTCGTTCATTCCCGCGTCGCTCGAAAAGATCGCGCAGCTGCGCGCACTGGCCGAGGAGTTGGGGACGGAGACGATCATCGAGGTGGACGGCGGTATTTCGTCGCACAACGCGCACGAGGTGTACGGTGCCGGAGCCGACGTGCTCGTAGCCGGCAACGCCGTGTTTGGCGCCGAGGACCCGCAGGCCGAGATCGTGAAGATGCTCAACGCCTGACGTGCCGCCGGGTCTCTTCGTCGAGTAGCAGCCGCAGATCGCTTAGCAGCGCTCCGTCGTCGAAATATTCGTTCCCGTAGGTGAGGTTGAATGCGTAATCGAATCCGGCGGGATTGGCACCCTGATTGTGCTGGATGATCGTTTCGGCTTTGTCGAGGGCCTTCACCCAGCGGGCCTCCGGTGTCTGGCAGGCTTCGTATTCCTCCCATATTTCCCGTATCCCTGCTCCCGCTTCCGGCGGGAGCAGTCGTGTCAGCCGGTCTATGGCCGCCAGTTCCGAGGCGGCTTTGACTCCGGGCGCGGTCTGCGCAACGGCCGGAATGTCCCCGTCGAAGGCTTCGCCCAGATCGTGGATCAGGCACATCAGTACCACCCGCTGCATATCCAGTTCGGGCCGTTCGCCGGTCAGTACGGCGGCCAGCAGCGCCAGCCGCCACGAGTGTTCGGCCGTGCTTTCGTGTCTTCCTTCCGAGGTGTATGCGGTGCGCAGAACGTTTTTCAGCCGTTCGGCTTCGCGGATGAACTGCAGGTATCGGTTCAGTTTTTCCATGATAAGATTTTGTTTCGGATTTCAAAGATAGCGAAAACCGGGAGATAAGATGAAAATTTATTTTCGGACTTGTCCGGGGCATATCCTGTCTAAGAGTAGGTAAAGATAGCGATATGTCGGATTAAATCATTAACTTTGCGGTGATTTTACAGATACCATGATTTCGTTAGACAACCTCACTGTGAGCTATGGGGGCTGGACCCTCTTCGACAATATCTCTTTTCTGATCAACCCGAAGGACCGCATCGGTCTGGTGGGCCGCAACGGCGCGGGAAAAACCACGCTGCTGCGCATCATTACGGGCGAACAGCAGCCCACGTCGGGTCATGTGACCCTGAACGGCGAATGTACGATCGGCTATCTGCCGCAGACGATGCGCGTGGCCGATACCACGACGCTGGCCGAAGAGACGGCCAAAGCCTTCGATGAGGTGCTGCGGCTGGAGGCGGAAATCGCCTCCCTGACGCGCGAGATCGCCGAACGCACCGACTACGAAAGCGCCGGATACGAACAGCTCCTGCACCGTCTGAACGACGCGCAGGACCACTATCATATTCTCGGCGGCGACACCCGCGAAGCCGACATCGAAAAGACACTGCTGGGACTCGGATTCAAACGCACCGATTTCGGCCGCGCCACGAGCGAGTTTTCGCGCGGCGGGCGCA
>JAJPZH010000074.1 GCA_021204515.1 Alistipes sp.
TAATTACATATTGCAGAGCGGTTTACGTGAAGGTTTACAAACCGGCGCCGGTTTCCGGGCCTTTGCGGGCCGGAGCGGGGATCCGCCAGACCTGTTTGTTGGCGCTGATGATTCTGTCCGTGTCGAACTCTTTGAGGTAGGTTTCGATTTCCGCCGGGTTGCGTCCCATGTTCTGAGCGATCAGAGGCAGCGGCACGTCGGCGTGATAAAGACGTGACGCGTAGGTGTGGCGGGCCGAAAAGAAGGTGATTTTCCGCGACAGGCCGATACGTTTCGCCACACGCTGCAATCCTTGGTTTATCACGTTGTTGGCATAGGTTATGCGTTCGAACCGGCGTTCGGGATCGTCGTCGAAGTAGATCGGAAAAACGAAGTCGTCTCCGGCGCCGCCTTTCGCCGTACGGGCGAACGGTTTCATATAGGGCCACGCCACCCGCTGTTCGACCAGAATACGGATCGGGTGCAGGGTCTTGGCGCGGACGAAGTTGATTTCGTAAAAAGCGACCGTCTCCTTATGCGCTTCGGCATACCGGGGACCGTAGGCCGCACAATCCCGGTCGTACTTCTCCCGGTCCGGAATCTCCACGCATACGAGGTCCTTCCACCTCAGGCGGGCCAGATCGACCAGCGCCAGCCCCTGAAAAATATAGGAGCAGATGAACATCGAAAGCGCGAACTGCTCGGCGTCGAACGCCGCCTGCCGCTCCTCGCCCCGGGGACCTCGGCACGGGGTACGCCAGCAGCGTCTTTTCATCGTCCGGGGATCGGGCCTCTTCCGGGTCTTATAATAATATGTATCGAGGTAGTAACGGATCAGGCCGTCGAGTTCGTCGGTCGCGAGCGCCCGCTTGGCGGTCCGCACGTCGAGCCGGCGGCTGAGCCGGAAACGGTCGAACGGATTGACATCCAGCAGTCCGTTCTGGCAGGCGTAGTTCATCAGCGCTTTCAGGGCGCTGAAAAACCGTTTGATGCTCGTATCGGCGTAACGCGCATGCAGGTACTCCTCGAACTCGCCGAGCCATGCGCTGTCCACGTCGAACAGCTCGACGGTCCGGTGCTGCGAAAACCGTTCGACGATATGGAGCAGCGTCTGGTATCCGGTCGCCGTGTTGTGTTTCTGCAGGGTGTCCCTGAAATAAGCGATTCGCTCTTCGAAGAGGTCATACAGGTTTTTTCGCGGCGGAAGTTTCCGCACCGAAGCCTCGAATATGCGCTGCACGGAGTAGGGCACCCCCTGCCGCTCGAAATCCAGCACTTTGTTTTTAAGCGCCGTCAGTTCCGAGCCGATGATAGCGTTCATATTCGGGGCCAGCGGATGTCGTTCGCGCACCTCCTGTTTCGCGGCATTCCACCATTTCGCGGGACAGGAGAGTCCCGTACTTTTGTATCGGCGTTTGCTGTTGTAGCAGACCCTTATCATAACGGGGTGTTCGCCGTTGGCGAGGGTCTTCGATTTGTAAAGGACCGCAGTGACGGTCGCCTTGGGGATTTTCATGTTTTTTCCGGTTTACGCTATGGTTTACAAAATGACCGCCGAACAGCCGGAGAAAGACGGCCATTCGGAATTCATATGACATTGACAAACAACGGGCAATACCCGTGTCTTTCGGATGAAGACAATAAAAAACCCTCTCTGGGAGAGGGTTTTGTGCCGTAACTGCGGCGACTCAGCCTTTGCGTTTGTAGCGCGAGGGGCTGGTGCCGGTGTGCTGTTTGAAGTATTTGCCGAAGAACGACTGGGTCGAAAAGTTGAGGTGGTAGGCGATCTCCTGAATACTCATGCCGGAGTATTTGAGCAGCGCCTTGGCTTCCAGAATCACCGATTCGTCGATCCAGCGCGCGGCGGTTTTACCGCTCACCTCCTTGACTACGGACGAGAGGTATTTCGGCGTGATATTGAGCTGCTTGGCGTAAAAGCTGACGTTGCGTTCGCGTTTGTTGTACTGTTGCAGCAGCGACATGAATTCGTCGAAAAGGACTTCGCAGCGACCCTGTTTGATCTCGCCGGGCTGTGCGCGCTGGTTGATCTCGGTGATGATGTAGAACGCCGTGGTGAAAAGCGTGCGGATGATTTCGTGGCGGTAACGCTCCTTATCGCTGCGCAGCATGGTTTTGATGAGCTGGAAGAGCTGACGTATTTCGTCCACGTCCTGCGGCGTGACTTCCAGCACGGGGGCTTTCCCGAAGCGCATGTAGACCGGCAGCGACGTCGAGAGGTCGATCTGGATCTCATTGACGAACGATTTGGAGAAGGCCAGAAAGTAAGCCGCGGCGTTCGACGAACATTTCACCGTGCGGATAATGCTGTCGGGATTGAAAAAGACGATGGTATTGGGCTTGACGTTGTAACTCTGCATGTCGATCGACACGGTGGCCTCGCCCGTCATCATGATAATGGCCGAGAACCCGTCGATCGACGCCGGGTAATCGGACGTCGTATTGTTTTGTGCATCGAGTGTGGTGATAACCAGATCGTCCGACAGGTAGAAGACGTCGCTCATCTCCTTTTTGATGCGTGAGATCGAAACTTTCCGCAGATTCTCACGTCCGCCTTCCCGCATCGTCCGTGTCGTTTTGATACTATCCGCCATATCGTCGTGGTTTTTCGGACAAATGTAACAATTTTCGTCCGGAATCGCAATAGCCCGGACGAAAAAATAACGAAGTCCGCCGACCGGCGGCATCGGAAACGACCGATTTCAAACACCGGAAAGGAGATTACTTTTCACGGGGGCACATCATGCGGAGACCTCCGGCCATGCACTCGATATGCAGCGGGAATTCGGCGCCCTTCTGTCCGTCCACGTCCGTCGGTTCGTTGATCGTCGATACGATGTCGAGCGAACGCACCCGCAGGTGGCGGACGATCTTCGGATTGCCCCGCAGCAGATAGCGCCCCATGACCAGCGTCGAGCGGAGGAAGTTCTTCTTTTCGAGCATGATGCAGTCGAACATGCCGTCCTTGATCGACGAACGGCGCGCAAGGCGGAATCCGCCGACCGTTTCGCCGTTGAAGACGAGCACCATCAGCGAATTGAAGTCGAAAGCCTGTCCGTCGGCCACCACCTTGAGCGGCACGGCGTGCATCGCGCGCAGCTCCTTGACGCCTTCGATCAGGTAGGCCAGCTTGCCGATCTTGTGCTTGCGCTGGTCGGGCGTGCGCTGCGAGGTGGTCGTGAAGATGCCGAAGCTGAAGATATTGACGAAATAGAGTCCGTTCACGCATCCGCAGTCCACGCGGTCCACCGTACCGGTGGCGATCTGCCGCGCCGCTTCGAGCGGCCGATGCGACATGCCGAGCGCACCCGCGAAATCGTTGGCCGTGCCGGCCGGAATCACTCCGAGCGGAATGTCCAGTCCCTTCCTTTTCATGGCATTGACCACGTAATTGACCGTGCCGTCGCCGCCGGCCACGACCATCAGGTCGATCTGCTCGTTACCGTCGAACGGATTGACGCAGAAGTCGATCAACTGCGGTTTGATGTCGTAGCCGTAAGCCTGAAATACCGTGCAGACGGTTTCGGTGCAGCGTTCGATTTTACATTTTCCGGATCGGGTGTTGTAGAGAAAAACAGCTCTTTTCATAGGGATCGTTATTGCATGACCATCGCCTCCATGGCGGGTGAGATATACTCTTCGTAGCCGTCGGCCCCGTCGGCGAGGATGAAGTAGACCTTCATGCCGGGCATCGTTCTCACGGCCGCCAGCGCATCGTCGGCTCCCATGGCCAGAAACATGGTTCCCAGCGCGTCGGCTTCGGCGCACGTCGGAGCGGCGACGGTCACGGAGAGCAGGCGCGAGAGGGCGCTGCGGCCCGTACGCGGGTCGATGGTGTGGGCCACCTTGTTGCCGTCGGCATCGAGGTAGAAGCGGCGGTAATTGCCCGAAGTCGCCAGACCGCCGTCGGTCAGGCGGATGCGTTTCTGCACGTATTCGCCGTCGGTCATATTGCCGTCGAACGGGGTTTCGATGCCGATGCGCCACGGTTCGCCCTGCCGGTTGACCCCTTTGCAGCAGACTTCGCCGCCGATATCGACGATGTAATTGCGGGCGCCGAACGATTCGACCAGCCGGGCGAGCAGATCGACCGTATAGCCTTTGGCGATCGAATTGAAGTCGAGCTGTACGCGGGGATCGCTCTTCGCCAGCCGCCCGTTCTCGACGCGGACCTTTTCGCGGCCGACGAATTCGAGGATCGAATCGACGTTCGGATGCTGTTCGGCCTCCCTGCCGGCGAAGCCCCACGCCTCGACCAGCGGTTTGACGGTCACGTCGTAGCGGCCGCCGCTCAGGGCGCCGATGCTGTCGGCCAGATGCAGGTTGAAGGCGATATGCCGGTCTACGCTGTCCGTTTCGTTGCTGTTGAGCCGGCTCAGCAGCGAGGCCGGATCGAAGATCGACATCGACGCCTTGGCTTCGCGGTCGAGCCGCATCGCGGCGGCGTAGAGTTCCTGCGAGGAGACACCCCGCACGTCGGCCACGATATGCAGCGTGGTGCCGAGCATCACGCCGTCCACGGTGATATAGGGGGAAGTGCCTCCGCATCCCCAGAGGGCGGCTGCGGACACCGCAATCCAGACTTTCCGAATCAGCTTTTTCGCCATAATGTTCTCTTGTCAGCCGCAAAAATAGTATTTTCCGGGAGATTCGGGAAATTTCCGCCGAAAAGATTGGTCTCCGGCGTGTGCCGAAGACACACCGGCCGCGACGGCTGCGCCGTCTGCCGTGACGGAATGAATAATCGTCAGGCCGGATTCCGCCTTGTAAACGGCTGAAAAACAACGGCGGTTCGAACCGAACCGGGCTTTCCCCGGCACCCGCGGGATAGCATCTTCGAACGATTTTTTACGTTTTTCGGTCCGGAGGCAATAATTTTTTGATTTTTAATGCTTAATTTCCAATTAATTCGTAACTTTGCCGGACGCTCTGGCGTTATTCACAGTAAGGGGAATGCGTCGTAGAGTGGAACTGAATAAATTTCAAAAAAATGGCTTATTTAACAGCTGAGAAAAAGCAAGAGCTTTTCGGCCAGTACGGCAAGTCTAACACCGACACGGGTTCTCCCGAGAGCCAGATCGCACTGTTTTCGTACCGTATCAGCCACCTTACCGAACACCTCAAGAGCAACAAGCACGACTTCGGCACGCAGCGTTCGCTGCTGCGTCTGGTCGGCAAACGCCGCGCGTTGCTGGAGTACCTGAAGGAGGTCGACATCGAGCGCTACCGCGCCATCGTCAAGACACTCAACCTCCGCAAGTAATCCGCGAGGAAGAAATGAGGGCAATTCCCGGAAGGGGTTGCCTTCATTTTCGTAAAGACAACGATTCGAAAAACACTATAGGTTAAATTTTTTATGGAAGACAAAAAGCTGTACAATGCAGTCCGCAAGATCATTACGCTGGCCGACGGACGCCAGATCGAGATCGAAACGGGCAAACTGGCCAAACAGGCCGACGGCTCGGTGGTGGTCAAGCAGGGCGATACGATGCTCCTTGCCACGGTAGTAGCCGCCAAGGACGCAAAACCCGACACCGATTTCATGCCGCTCCAAGTGGAGTACAAAGAGAAGTACGCTTCGTGCGGACGCTATCCCGGCGGCTTCATGAAGCGCGAAGGCCGCGCCAACGACAGTGAGATTCTCGTCGCCCGTCTGATCGACCGCGCCCTGCGTCCCCTGTTTCCCGCGGATTACCATGCCGAAGTTTACGTGACGGTGAACCTCATTTCGGCGGACAAGGATATTCAGCCCGACGCGCTGGCCGGTCTGGCCGCTTCGGCCGCGCTGGCCGTTTCGGACATTCCGTTCGGAGGCCCCATCTCGGAGGTCCGCGTCGCACGTCTCGACGGAGAATACGTTATCAATCCCAAATTCTCGGAGATGGACCGCGTGGACCTCGACATCATGGTCGGCGGTACGATCGACAATATCCTGATGGTCGAAGGCGAGATGAAGGAAGTTTCGGAAGAGGTGATGCTCGGAGCCATCAAGTTCGCACACGAGGAGATCAAGAAGCACTGCGCCGTACAGATCGAACTTTCGAAAGAGCTGGGCAAGGACGTGAAACGCACCTACTGCCACGAGGTCAACGACGAAGAACTGCGTCAGCTCATCATCAAGGAGCTTTACGACAAGGCTTACGCCATCGCCACCAGCGGCACGATGAAACACGAGCGCGAGGATATGTTCAACGCCCTCGAAGCCGAATTCGCCGCGCGCTATTCGGAGGAGGAGCTGGCCGAGAAAGCCGCGCTGATCCACAAATATTTCCACGACGACGTGCAGAAGAAGGCCATGCGCAACATGATCCTCGACGAAGGCATACGTCTCGACGGCCGCAAGACCGACGAAATCCGTCCGATCTGGTGCGAAGTGGGCTACCTGCCCGCCGCCCACGGTTCGGCGATCTTCACCCGCGGCGAAACACAGTCGCTGACCAGCGTTACGCTCGGTACGAAACTCGACGAAAAGCAGAAGGACGAAGTGCTGGTGCAGGGCACCGAGCAGTTTGTGCTCCACTACAACTTCCCGCCCTTCTCGACGGGCGAGGCCAAGGCCGCACGCGGCCTGAGCCGCCGCGAGATCGGCCACGGCCATCTGGCATGGCGCGCCCTGAAGCCGATGATTCCGCTGGGCGAGGAGAATCCCTACGCCGTACGCGTCGTGTCGGACATCCTCGAATCGAACGGTTCGTCGTCGATGGCGACCGTCTGCGCCGGTACGCTGGCTCTGATGGACGCCGGCGTGAAGCTCAAAAAACCCGTTTCGGGTATCGCCATGGGTCTGATTTCCGATTCCCAGAGCGGCAAATGGGCCGTGCTGTCGGATATTCTGGGCGATGAGGACCACCTCGGAGACATGGACTTCAAGGTGACGGGTACCAAGGACGGCATCACCGCTACCCAGATGGATATCAAGGTGGACGGCCTTTCGTACGAAGTGCTGGCCGCCGCACTGGAGCAGGCCCGCAAGGGACGCCTGCACATCCTCGGCAAGCTCACCGAGTGCATCGCCGAGCCGCGTGCGGACTACAAACCTTTCGTGCCGCGCATCGTTCAGATCGTCATCCCGCAGGATATGATCGGCGCCGTGATCGGCCCCGGCGGCAAGGTTATTCAGGACATCCAGAAGACCACGGGCACGACCATCACCATTACGGAGGTGGACAACAAGGGTATCGTGGACATCTTCGGACAGGACAAGACCGCACTCGACGGTGCGCTGAACCGCATCAAGGCCATCGTTGCGATTCCGGAGGTCGGCGAGACCTACCACGGCAAGATCCGTTCGATCGTCACTTTCGGCGCATTCGTCGAGATCATGCCCGGCAAGGACGCCCTGCTCCATATTTCGGAGATCGACTACAAGCGTTTCGAAACCATGGAGGAGACCGGTCTGAAAGAGGGCGACGAGATCGACGTGAAGCTGATCGGCATCGACCCCAAGACCAACAAGCTCAAATTGTCTCGCAAAGCGCTGCTTCCCAAGCCCGAAGGCTATGTGGAACGCGAGCGCCGTCCCCGCGAAGATCGTCCCGAGCGCGGCGAACGCCGTGAACGCCGCGACCGTCCCGGACGCAAAGAAGAGTAACCCGACTGCCAATGTGCTTATTTCGGACGGAAAAGTATCGAAATTACGTCCGAAATATTGCACAATTACCAAGAGTTTTCTATATTTGCGTTGTTCAGTGGGTTAAATTCCGAAACCCGGGCGAAAAAACGGCGCCTTGCGAATCGGAACCACTGTGCGGACAAAAGCAGGAAAAAGGCAAACATTTAAATAAACACATTAATTTTACGATTATGAAAAATCTAATGAAATTGAGCGTTGTACTCGTTGCTGCCGCACTGGCATTCTCGAGTTGTAATTGCTTCAAGAAGATGGCCAAGAACCGGGACGACATCAACCTGACCGTCACTCCCGAGATTCTGACGCTGAACAACGGTATCGTAGCCGCTGACATCAATGTTACTTTCCCGGTCAAATACTTCAATGCGAAAGCCGTTATCAAAGTTACTCCCGTGATCGTATTCGACGGCGGCGAGGTTGCAGGTGCAGCCAAGTACCTTCAGGGTTCGAAAGTGGACGAGAACTACACGGTAGTAGACAAGAAGAACGGCGGCAACTATACGCAGCACGTAGAGTTCCCGTACGATCCCCGCATGGACAAGTGCGCTCTGCAGCTCCGTGCCGAGATCAAGTGCCCGGGCGGCAAGTGCAAGGAGTTCACGCTCGTTAACCTGAACACCGGCGCCATCCCGACCAAGGAGCAGGCTGCCGTACTGGCCGGCAACGACGAAGCTGCCAAGGCCGCTCTGGCCAAGGAATTCGGTCTGACCGTCGCTTACGGTCTGAACACCCTGCAGAAGGATATCAAGTATTCGGACCTGATGGCTCCGATGGCCAACAACTACAAGAAAGTACACACGGTCGTAGACAAGACCGATCTGCTCTATGCGATCAACTCGTCGGTCGTAACCAAGAAGAACGAGAAGAACGCCAACCTCGACGCATTCAAGGCCGACGTGGACGCCAAACTGCAGAACGACCGTGCAACGCAGAATATCGCCGTGAAAGGCTATGCTTCGCCCGACGGTCCCGTGAAGTTCAACGACAAACTGTCGAAGGCCCGCAGCGAGTCGGGTAAGAAAGTCGTTGCCAAACTGCTGAAGGATTCGGGTCTGGATATCGACGCTGCCGCTTACGGTGAGGACTGGGACGGCTTCAAGGAGCTGGTCGAGAAGTCGGACATCAAGGACAAGAACCTCATTCTGCAGGTGCTGAGCCTCTACAACTCGTCCGCAGAGCGTGAGAGCGAAATCAAGAACATGTCGTCGGTATTCAACGAACTGAAAGAGGAGATCCTGCCCGAGCTGCGCCGTTCGCAGATCGTCAACAGCACCGACATTCAGGGCAAGACCGACGCCGAGATCATGGCTGCCTTCAAGAACGGTCAGGATCTGACTGTCGAGGAGTACCTCTACGCTGCCGAGTCGCTGGCTAACGGCGTCGAGGAGCAGGTCGCTATCCTGACTGTCGCTTCGAAGAAGTTCAACGACGCCCGCGTATACAACAACCTCGGTATCGCACAGGCCAAGGCCGGCGACAAGGCTGCTGCGCTGAAATCGTTCGAGAAGGCTTCCAAGACCGACTCGTCGAGCGAGATCAACAAGAACCTCATCCTTGCCAATCTGGCTAACGGCAACACGGCCGAGGCCAAGAAGTACGCTCAGGCTGCCGACGCTCAGGCCAAGGCCGCTATTGCAGCTGCCGAGGGTGACTACAAGGCTGCCGCCAAGAACCTCGACGGTTACAACGAGGCTATCGCTCAGGTTATGAACAACGACCTGTCCGCTGCCAAGAAGGCTATCGCCAAGGACAACTCGGCTGACGCCGACTACCTGCGCGCAGTGATCGCCGCTAAGGAGGGCGACCTGAAGACCGCTGAGGCTCAGCTGAAGAGCGCTGTTTCGAAGAACCCGAAACTGGCTCAGAAAGCTGCCAACGACATCAACCTGAAGGCACTGAACAAATAATCGCCGTCAGAATTAAGAAAAAAAGGTCTGGACCGATCGGTTCAGGCCTTTTTTTTGCAGAATACCGGGAAAATATTTACATGCCGAAAATGGCGGGTGTTAATTATTTTTCCTAATTTTGTAAAAAACAGGGATACATTATGGAGTACGCCAATCATCTGAATGAATACGCTCCGGCATGGAGCGAAGCGCAGGTGGCCGAAGAGGTCGCCCGCATCCGCGAAGCCGCGAAGCGCAATCATAATGCGGAAGTATATAAAATGTGCTACTCGGCCATCGACATCACGACCCTGTCGTGCAACGACTCGGTGACTTCGGTAACCGAATTCGCCCGCAAGACGGTCGAGTTTTACCAGAAATACCCGCATATTCCCAACGTGGCTTCGATCTGTATCTATCCGGCGTTCGTCGAGACTGTCGGGCTGGCCGTGGACGGAACTCCGATGCGCATTACGAGCGTCGGCGGCGGATTCCCCGCGGCGCAGACTTTCCTCGAAGTGAAGGCGCTCGAAGTGGCGATGGCCGTCGAGAACGGCGCCGACGAGGTGGATATCGTACTCAATGTGGGCCGTATGCTTACGGGAGAATACGACGAGGCGGCCAACGAGGTCGAGGTGATCCGCTCGGAGATGGACGCGGACATCGTGCTGAAGGTCATCATCGAGTCGGGAGCGCTCAAGACGCCCGACCTGATCCGCAAGGCCTCGCTGCTTTCGATGTTCGCAGGAGCCGATTTCGTGAAGACCTCGACCGGAAAGATCGACGTGGCCGCAACACCCGAAGCCGCCGTGGTCATGTGTCAGGCGATCCGTGACTACTACCGGAAAACGGGCCGCAAGGTGGGATTCAAAGCCGCCGGAGGTGTCCGCACGGCCGAAGACGCCGCGCTCTACTATACGATCGTCGAAGAGATTCTCGGCCCGGAGTGGCTCAATACGGATATGTTCCGCATCGGCGCTTCCTCCGCCGCAAACAACATCCTTTCAGCCATAGAAGGCAAGCAGATCAAGTATTATTAGTCGTCCGCAAGAGCTATCAAGGTATGCAGCAGTCCGGATTCGGGCTGCTGTTTTTCGTCGGATTTCCGGTAGGCCGAAAAAAATGCCGCTGCCTTAAAATATCCGGGTCACTGAATCGTCTGCATAAGTAAGAAAGGATGAAACGGAAATGGAACGGAAAAAGAGATCGTATTATATACCTATGACTGCATCGGCTGCGGCCGGTGCGTCGAAGCCTGCGGGCAGGGTACACTGAAATTGATGGACAACGGTTTCTGCCGTTTCGTAAATGTCGGGGATGCGGCATCCTGCACCGGCTGCGGACGATGCGAACGGCAGTGTCCCTGCGGAGCGATTACACTGACAACAAATAAAAGTATGAAAAACAAACTCAGAATCGCCGGATTCGCCTTAGGCGGAACGGCGCTCTTGGCCTTGGGCGTGGCCGTTACCATGTGGCTCTGGAATGCGCTTATTCCCAGCATCATCGGCTGGCAGAGCATCGATTACTGGCAGGCGTTGGGACTGCTGCTGCTGATCAGGCTGTTGTTCGGCCGTTTCGGACACTTCGGCCGCTTCGGACGTCCGGGCACGTCGCTCAGGGAGCATCGTCACCTGCACGAAGCGATGCACGGAATGTCGCGCAGCGAGAAGCGCGAATTCATCCGCCGCAGGATGCGCACGTTATGGGATGACCGGGAACAGCCTGCGGATGAAACGGCAGCGGAATAATCCGGCAGAGGTCTTCGAACGCTACAGGCGCCAGCTGCGGGCTTTTATCTCCCGGCACGTCTCCTCGACCGAGGAGGGAGAGGATATTCTGCAGGAGGTGTTCCTGCGTTTCATCCAGACCGATACGGTGAATCCGATCTCGCAGATCGCGGCGTGGCTCTTTCGCACGGCGCGCAACCGCATCATCGACCACCGGCGGAAATTCCGCGAGGAGCGGATGCCGCAGTTCCGGGACGAGGACGACAGCGGTCTTATCAGCGAAATCACGGCATTGCTGGCCGACGACAGCCGCTCGCCCGAAATGGAGTATCTGCGGGCATTGGTTTGGGAGGAGCTGACCAAAGCGCTGGACGAGCTGCCTGCGGCGCAGCGCGATATTTTCGAACTGACCGAGATGGAGGGATTCTCCTTCCGCGAACTGGCCGAGGATACGGGTATTCCCGTTGCCACGCTGTTGTCGCGCAAACACTATGCCGTCAAATTTCTTCGCGGCCGGCTGGCGGAGATTTACGAAGCCTTCCTGACGGACTGAACAACCGGCGGCGGTTCTTCGGAAATGAAAAATCCCGGCTGCGAACGCAGCCGGAACTTCTAATGCAAACGGAGGATAGTACGGAGGCTGCGTACGAACCGGGATTGTCTGATTCTGTATATTAAACGCAGAAAACCTTCGGATACTGCACGATAAGGAGAAAGATTCGTGCGTACAATAGCGGATTCATGCAAACGGACGGCGGCCCGAAAGAGCCGCCGTCCGTTTTTCGATCTGCCGGACATCCGTTTCCGGGCCGCTGTCCGACAAAGTTTCCGACTTACCGAATCGAATTGATCACTTCGACGGATACGGAGTCCGTCGTCTCCGTTTCGACGGGGACAGGCGCCGCAGGCTGTTGCGATGTGACCGGCTCCGGATATGTCTGATCTTCGATTTCGTCGCGCAGCACCATCGATTGGAAATTATCGCGCCGGATAGCTGCAATGACGATGATGACGATCACGGCCGCTGCCACAATAATACCGATAAGCTTTTTAATCATTTTCCTGTCTTTCGTTTAATATCCCGATAGCGCGTACTACCACGTTGTCCACGGGATAGATATTGGCGTAAAATCCGTTGTCCTCCAGTGCCGTATTGCGGCCGATGTAGGCTCTCAGCTGGGCTTCGATCAGTTTGCGCGAGCGGGCGATGTCGCGGTAATTCGGAGCTACGCCCTGACGCGCCGCATAGCGGATGAAGTCCTCGACCAGTCCCCGGTCGCTGTCGAGCAGGGCCTGCAGTTCGGGAATCGTCTTCACGGCGTTGAGCGCCTCGCGGTGACGGTCGGCATACTCGATCGTGTAGCGGTAGAGAATGTTGCGTCCCGCCACTTCGACGAAGTATTTCGTCACGTCGGTCGTGTCGGCCGGGACGAAAACGTCGGGCATGATACCGCCGCCGCCGTAAACCACCTTGCCGCCGGGCGTCGTCCGTTTGAGCGAATCGGCGAAATGGATGCTGTCGGCCGAGAAAAACTCGTTGTTCCGGTAGCGGTTCCAGATATCCTCTTCGTAGCTTTCGTCGTCGCCGATCGTATAGGGCTTCTGAATCGAGCGGCCCGTGGGCGTATAATAACGCGCCGTCGTAAGCCGCAGGGCCGATCCGTCGCTGTAAGGTATCTGACGCTGTACGAGTCCCTTTCCGAACGAACGACGTCCAACAATCGTACCACGGTCGTTGTCCTGCAAGGCTCCTGCGAGGATTTCGCTCGACGAAGCACTGCCCTCGTCGATCAGCACCACGACGTCCATATCCTGCGCCGAACCGGTGCCGTCGGCATATTCGCGCTGCTGCTGGTGATGGCGGTCTTCGGTATAGACGATCAACTGCTCCTTGTGCAGGAACTCGTTGGCGACCAGAATCGCCTGATCGAGATAGCCGCCCGAATTGCCCCTGAGGTCGAAGATCAGCTTGGTGACGCCTTCCGCCCGCAGCGAAGCCAGCGCCAGTTCCATTTCGGCGGAGGTGGTACGGGCGAACTGACCCAGTTTGATATAGCCGATTCCGTCGGCGATGCGGAACGCCGATTCGATGCTCTTGATCGGAATCTTGTCGCGTACGACATCGACGCCGACCAGTTCGTCGATTCCCTGCCGTCCGAGTCCGAGGTGTACCGTCGTACCGCGCGGACCGCGCAGTTTTTTCACGACGTCGCGCTGCGGAATCTTCTGCCCCGCCACGAGCGTATCGTTGATCTCGATAATACGGTCGCCGGCCTTGATTCCGGCCTTGTCGCTCGGTCCCTGCGGGATGACGTTCAGCACGATCACCGTGTCGGTGGCCATGTTGAAGACCACGCCGATACCGTCGAACTCGCCTTCCAGCGGTTCGTTCAGCTGCTGCATCTCGGCTGCCGGAATATAGACCGAATGCGGGTCCAGCTCTTTGACCAGCAGCGGTATGACGTGTTCGGCCAGCGAATCCATCGCCACCGAATCGACATACTGGTTTTCGATCAGCGAAAGCGTATAGGTTAGTTTGTTGGTCGGCAGCGCCATCTGCCGGAGCATGCCTTTGATCTGCGAAGTGGTGCTGTTGCGGCCCATATACTGCCCCAGCAGCAGGCCCAATACAACGCCCGCTGCCAGCAGCAGCGGGAAGAGAATGGTGTATTTCGAATTTTTGTACATTGTCGGTCACCCGCCGCACGGCATGCCGCCGTCGGGCTGTAAATTATTTGTTCTTAAATGTATAGGTCAGTCCGACGCTCAGCAGCGTGCGGGTCTGCACATCGACGTTCTGCGCCCGGTTGTAATAGAGCTGGAAACTTAACGTCGTGGAGAGGTATTTTGTTGCCTTGATGTCGAGCGTATTTTCCCAGCGCGCGATCGGATGGATCGGCAACCGGGGCTTGTCCTTGATGTTTTTATCGGCTGTCTTGTCCCATTCTTCGTAGGCATGGCGGAACTCGGTGTAGTCGCTGATCTTGTTCTTCTGGCCGATGTCGGTGATCCAGCCGTAGAAGGAGTAGAGCGTCGTGCGGTAGCGCAGGAATCCCGTTTTGCCGAACGTGCGGTCGAAGTCGATCTGGATCGAGGAGCCGCTTTCGTATTTCGACGTCTTGTCGGGATCTTCGATACCGTAGTTGTACGCCGGCTTTATCTCTGTCTCTGTTTTTTTGCCTTCACTATCTACTTTTTCTTCCACCTGCCGTCTGCGGATCCAGTCGTTTTCGGCAAAGGTGGCGTTCAGGGCGATCGGCGAGAGGTTGATCACGATCGGGAATTTGGGTTTGGGGCTTTTGTAGGTGATACCGAGCGAAATGTCGAGGTAACCCGGAGTCATGAACTTGCTCTTGAGGTGTTCCTTTTTCTGCTCCGTGCGCGATTTATAGCCGTTGACGAACTGGCTGCGGAAGTTCAGGATCGAACCGTAGGACCAGTTGTCGGACATCTTGAACGACGGGGCGACCGAGATCACGAATTCGTCCTGATTCTTGAACCAGACACCCTCGCTGTCCATAATGTTGTTGCCGTTGTCATCGACCATCGGCTTGCCGTCGGCATCGAGACGCTGCGTCTCCACCTTCATCCGGTTATAGCCCAGCTTGGCACTGAACTTGGTTTCGATGGTGAAAAGATTCTTGGTGAAAACATGACGCAGGCCGATCACCGCCGTAAGCGCGATGGAGTTGTCACCGCCCGACACCGAGATCCAAGGATCGTTGTACGAGGTAAGCGCGCCCTGCAGCCCGCTGCTGAATTCGAGGTAGTTGCGCTCCTTGCGGACTGCGGCGCGCTCGGCCTTGTAACGGGCGCGGCTGAAATAATCGACATCTACGGGTATGGATTTCAGCTTGTCCTGAAAAGTCACGCTCTCAGCTCCTGCATCGACTTCATCGACGGAAATCTGGGCAGAAGCGGGGCGTCCGATCAGAAGAGCCGGAATAAGCGCCAATATGAGATAAAAATGTTTCATAGTGAAGTATTTATATTTGGAAAATTACAATGCAAATTTATGAAATTATTTACAAAAACCTTAACTTTGTCTTAAGTTAATATAAAGATACTCACATGAAATACATCGGAGCACACGTAAGCGCTTCGGGAGGTGTGGAGAACGCCCCCGCCAATGCGCATAAGATAGGGGCTACGGCCTTCGCGCTTTTTACCAAAAACCAGCGGCAGTGGGTCGCCGCACCGCTGACGGCGGTGCAGATCGACTCTTTCCGCAAAGTCTGCGACCGCTACGGCTACCTCCCGGCCCAGATCCTGCCCCACGATTCGTACCTGATCAACCTCGGACATCCCGAGCGCGAAGGGCTGGAGAAGTCGCGCGCGGCGTTTCTCGACGAGATGCAGCGCTGCGAGCAGCTGGGGCTGGACCGCCTGAACTTCCACCCCGGAAGCCACCTGCAGAAGATCGCGCCCGAAGAGTCGCTCGACCTGATCGCCGAGTCGATCAACATCGCGCTGGACAAGACGCGCGGCGTGACGGCCGTAATCGAAAATACGGCGGGACAGGGTTCCAATCTGGGCTTCGCCTTCGAACAGCTGGCTTACCTGATCGACCGCGTGGAGGACAAGTCGCGTGTGGGCGTCTGCATCGACACCTGCCACGCCTTTGCCGCAGGTTACGATCTGCGTACGGCCGAGGCGTGCGACAGGACGTTCGCGGAACTGGACCGTGTCGTGGGATTCAAATACCTGAAGGGCATGCATCTGAACGATGCCATGAAGATACTGGGCAGCCATGTGGACCGTCATACGCCGCTGGGCGAAGGCATGATCGGCATGGAATGTTTCCGCTACATCATGCAGGATGCGCGTTTCGACGGCATTCCGCTGATCCTCGAAACGCCCGACGAAGAGCGCTGGCCGGAGGAAATCGCCCTCCTCAAGGCGTTCGCCGAAGAAAAATAACGGCAGACGGCGGAGCGCAGCAGGTCATTGTGCCTGAAACGTCTTGCACCCGAAACATGAAAAGAGGGCCTTCTGGCCCTCTTTCTTATTGTGTTTGCCGGCGCAATCATGTCCCGCCGGATGTCTTGGCAGCCTGTTCCGGCTACCGCAGCTGGTCGAGACACTCCCGGATAAGCGCGGCGCTGTCGCGCACCTCCTTCCCGGAGATCGTCAGCGGCGGCGAGATGCGGAACGCCGTGTCGCAGAACAGGAACCAGTCGCTCAGAATTCCGGTCTCCTTGAAGAGTTCCATGATGCGGTACAGCTTCGCCGATTCACCCAGTTCGACGGCCATCAGTAGACCGCTGCGACGGATTTCGCATACGGCGGGATGACTGCCCAGCAATTCTTCGTACAGCGCGCCCTTGGCTTCGGCCTGCTCCACGACCTTGTTGTCCAGCAGGTAATTCAGCGCCGCCAGCCCCGCCGCACAGCAGACCGGATGTCCGCCGAAGGTGGTGATGTGTCCCAGAACCGGATCGGTTTGCAGCGTGTCCATGATTTCGCGCCGCGCCACGAACGCCCCCAGCGGCATGCCGCCGCCGAACGCCTTGGCGAGGCATACGATGTCGGGCGTGACGCCGTATTTGAGCATGGCGAACAGTTCGCCCGTACGACCCATGCCGGTCTGTATCTCGTCGAAAATCAGCAGGGCGCCCACCTCGTCGCACCGCCGCCGCAGGGCCTCCAGATAGCCCGGCGCGGGCGTCCGGACGCCGGCTTCGCCCTGCACGGGTTCGGCCAGCACGCAGGCCGTGCGCGCCGTGATGCGGTTCAGCGCGTCGAAATCGTTGAATCCGATCGCCTGCACGTCGGGCAGCAGGGGCCGGAAAGCCCCTTTCCACTCCTCGCCTTCGGGCGCCCCCATCATGCTCATCGAGCCGTGGGTCGAACCGTGGTAGGCGCGGCGCATGGAGATCAGCTCCGTGCGGCCCGTGAAACGTTTGGCCAGCTTGAGCGCACCTTCGACCGCCTCAGCGCCCGAATTGACGAAATAGACGCTTTCGAGTCCTCCGGGCAGCAGCGATGCGATCTTCGAGGCGTGCTCCACCTGCGGCGTCTCGACCAGCTCGCCGTAGACCATCACGTGCATATAGCGCGCCGCCTGCTCCTGCACGGCCCGCACCACGACGGGATTGCAGTGCCCGACGTTGCTCACCGAGACGCCCGCCACCAAGTCGTAATAGCGTTTGCCTTCGGGCGTATAGAAAAACGTCCCTTCGGCGCGTTCGACTTCGACGAGCATCGGCGACGGCGAAGTCTGCCCCACGTGGGCCAGAAATTGTTTGCGTAAAATAGTATTCATTGTCAATCTTTGAATTTCCGCCGCAATATCGCATCCGCATCCTTCACGCTGCGGCGCATCCAGCCGAAAAGGGTCTCGGCCCGCTGCGCATCGGTCATGCGCCACTCCCCGACCGTGAGCCGCATCCGCTCGGAAAGCATGTAGATCAGGATTGCGGCCGAAGCCGAAACATTCAGGCTTTCGACCATGCCGCACATCGGGATACGCAGGAACTCGTCGGCGCCGGCGATCACCTCGTCCGAGATTCCGGCGTGTTCTGTGCCGAAAACCAATGCGAAAGGCCCTGCGGCGACGTCGAACGTCTCGGGCGTCACATCCTCGCGGTGGGGCGTCGTCGCAACGATGCGGTACCCCGCACCGCGCAGCGCGGCGAGCGCTTCTCCCGTCGAGGGATGACGCCGGACATCGACCCATTGGTCGGTGCCGCGCACGATGTCGGGATTGGGTTCGAAGCGGCACAGCGTCTCGACGGTATGCATCTCCTGCACGCCGAACGCTTCGCAGTGGCGGATCAGGGCGGCGGCGTTCTGTCCGTGGTACATATTCTCGGCCAGTACGGTCATGTAGCGCGTACGCATGGCGACCGTGCGGCGGAGTACTTCATAACGCTCGGGGGTCGTGAACTCCGCAAGACAGGCGATACGTTCGGCATACCATTCCGCAGTCTTATTTGCGGTACTTTTCATCTTCATCGAGGATTTTGAGGTAGCTTTGGTAACGGGCGTATGCGATTTCGCCGCGTTCGACGGCTTCGACCACCGCACAGCCCGGTTCGTGGGTGTGGGTGCAGTTGTAAAACCGGCAGCCGGCGGCCGTGCGCATCATTTCGGGGAAGTAATGCCACAGTTCGGCATCGTCGATGTCGATCAGCCCGAAGCCCTTGATGCCCGGCGTGTCGATCACCGCGCCGCCTTCGGCCAGCGGATACATCGTCGAGAAGGTCGTCGTGTGCCGTCCCTTGTGATGGCTTTCGGAGATTTCGCCCGTACGAATGTCCAGCGAGGGGTCGATGGCGCGGATGAGCGTCGATTTCCCGACGCCCGAGTTGCCCGAAACGAGCGTCGTACACCCTTTGAGCAGGTCGTGCACCGCACCGACGCCTTCGCCCGTGGCGGAGGAAACCTCCATGACGCGGTATCCGGCGCCTTCGTATACGGCATGAAATTCCGCGACGGCCTGCGGGTCCTGCAGGTCGATCTTCGAAAGCAGGATCGTAACGGAGACCTTATAGGCTTCGCAGGTCACCAGAAAACGGTCCACGAACTCCGTGGCCGTTTCGGGCGAATGCAGCGTCGCCATCAGCAAAGCCTGATCGATGTTCGCCGCGATGATATGCGACTCCTTCGAGAGGTTCGAAGCCCGACGAATGACGTAGTTGCGGCGGGGCGAAATGTCGCAGATGACGTAATCGCCCCCTTCGTCGGCCTCGCAGACCACTTCGTCGCCCACCACGACCGGATTGGTCGAACGCACGCCCCTCAGCCGCAGCCGGCCCCGGATACGGCAGCGGACGACCGCGCCGCCGTGCAGGACGTCGTACCAGCTTCCCGTGGCGCGCACCACTGTTCCGGTGAATCGTTTTTCCATCGGCTAATCTTCGTTCTGTTCCTGCGGCACCTGTTCGCCGACCCATTCCAAGAAGGGGAAAACGGCCTCGGACAGGCGCATGACGGGTTTATAACTCTTCGATTTCTCGATCGTCTGCGGACCGACGAGCGTGTAATCCTCGTTGAGCGAATCGAACGCCGAGAACAATACGCTCAGAACCAGCATGTATTTCAGCACCGACACCGCGATACCCAGCACGATGTCGGGAATCCCGAACCCGGCGAAATGAAACAACTTGCGTACCAGCCGTCCGGCAACGGCTACCAAAAGGATCACGGCCAGCAGGACCACGACGAATCCGCCGGCCGCGGAAACCGTCTCGTCCAGCTTCAGCCACGCACCCGCATAAGCGCCGTAACGTGAAGCCAGCCAGATGCCTGCGACAATACCGGCCAGCGAACATATCTGCATGACAAAGCCTTGGCGCCAGCCGTTCCATACGGCCAGTACCAGAATGAGGCAGACGATCAAATCGATTGTATTCACAAACAGCGGGTTCTTATTTCATTTGGTTGGTAAATATACGACAATTTACCTAAATAGCCTAAAAAAAGAACTCTTCCCACAACGGCGCAGAAATATATAATATAGGTATATCCCTGTTACCGAATAACATCCCTCAGACTCACATTCAACGCGTTACATATAATACACATCGTTTTGACCGTAAGGTTCGTGCGTCCCGCTTCGATACGGCTCAAATTGGATCTTTCCATGTCGCAACGGTATGCGAGTTCCTGTACCGTCAGACGCTTCTCCCTCCTCAACTCCCTGATCCTGGAATAGGATACCTCCTCCTCATAAACAACTCCCATTTCAAAAATTTGGATAAAAATTTTGTTGTGCAAATTTTTATATATATATTTGCATCATGCGTATCATATATGATACCACGATTTATCCGATATTACTGAAAACTAATGCGTCACACGAATAATAAAGAATGCGCCACTTTATTGATAATTAACGTGCAACACGGTCTGCAGAGTCTGCGTAACTCTGCAAAAAGTATGCCCGTAGCCGAACGAAAATAGATACGTCACTCTATTGATAACTAATGCGTCAACACAAAAAACAATTCCATTTCAATTCTTCATTACTATGAAAAAAAACTTATTCAGAAAATTTCTTGCACTGTTCTTAACCGGAACAATGTTAGCCGGTGTCGGTTGTAAAGATTACGACGACGACATCGACAAACTCAACAACCGCGTTGACGGTCTGGAGACAGACGTTGTGGCGTTGAAAACCGACGTCACGTCGCTCAAAGCGACTCAAGACGCGTTTAACAAAATCGACTTTACTTCGTTCGTGACCAACACGGCCCTGCAGACGAAGCTCGACGACGTGCTGAAAGACTATGCCAAGAAAAGCGATCTGAAAGCATGGCTGACCAGCGATGAGGTACTGCAGCTGCTGAAGGACAAAGGCTATATGACCAAGACGGAAATCGAGACGCTGATCGGCAACTCGGTTCTGGACGCAGACGACGTAAAGGCCATCTTCAACAACATGCTGACCGGTGAGGCCATCATGGGCAAAATCCAGACCGATGTTCAGGAGATGATCTCGGACGCACTGGATGCCGCAGGTTACATGACCGGCGACAGCGCGCTGTCTACTTCGCAGGTAAACCAGATCATGACGGCTCTTGCTACGGCAATGTCGGACGAGACTTCCGCCACCTGCCAAGCCTTCAAAACATGGCTCGGTCCCGAGATGGCCGAATACCTCTCGACCTACATCACGACCGACGCGTTCAAAGCGGCAGCAGGTGCGGCCGCCAACGCTTCCGTATTGGAGCAGCTGAATACGGCAAACTCCGAACTGCAGAAGAAAATCAATGACATGATCGGTGCGGCACTGAGCGGCGACGAAGAGAACCCGTTCCTGCAGAAGAGCGATCTTGCTGCCGTTCAGCAGAAGTACGATGCGGCTATCGCCGTTCTTTGGAGTGCGATCGGCGACATCGCAGGCCGTATCCAGTCGCTGGTATACGTTCCGGAAAACGCACTCGGATACGCATTCTTCCGCGGCGCTGCCATCGGTGACTACGCACTGACCGAAGGTAAGAAGGCTACGATGACTTTCCGTGTATCTCCCGCCAGCCTCGCCCAGAAGATCGCCGAAGGCTACAACAATGCGGAGAAAAAGAGCGTCGAGTTGGCTATTCTGCCCGAAAAAGTCGAGATTTTGACGCGTGCGGCCGAAGAGGTTTACTTCAAGATCGAAGGCGAGGTCGTTGCTGAAAACGGCAAGATTTCGATGATTGTAAATACCAACTATCCTTACGACAAGCTGGACGAGAACGAAACTTACTCGGTAGCCCTGCAGGTTATCAGCAAGTCGAACGCCACCATGCCCGGCGAAACCGAGGGTGAAGAGGGCGAGAAGATCGAAACCGGCATCGAGTACACTTCGGACTATGTTCCGACCATCGCCGATCCCGAAGCTACCGACATTCTCGACAAGATCGTTCTGGCCAAAGAAGTTGAAGGCGAGTTCGTGGAGTATGCCGCCAAGGCAGAGTACAACCTCGTTTACAACGACATCACGACACAGGCTACGCTGCTGGGCGACTACAGCTTCGTCTACAAAGTAAGCGCCGACGAGCTGATTACGCTGGCCGATGCAGCCAAAAAGTACAGCTGGGATGTTGTTCCGGCCGCTAAGCCCGTTATCGAACGCACCGGCTTCACCACCGACGCTGTCGAAGCGGATCTGGCGATCGCGCCCGAAGACCCGACGGCAGAAGAGGCTGTCGCCGAACTGGTTACGATCGGTCTCAAGAAAGCCAATGTCGCCAATATCGACAAGAAGGTAACGGACCAAGGCAAGCTGTTCGTCGCTGTCGAGGTGGAGACCGACGGAAAGGTCGAGACCGAAACGGTTGAAAACGGCACTTACGAAGCCGTTCTGAACATCACCCGCAAGTCGCTCGGCACGATCGACAATATCGACGCCACGATCAACTGGTTCTACTACGGTGATATCAACGGCACGAAAGTAGGCTACGCATTCCAGAACTACCTGTCGCAGCCCATTTTTGTCGACGGAGAAAACAAGGTGCTCTCCAAAGAGCAGTATGAAGGTATCAAGGCCAGCCTTGCCGGGGCAACATGGGTGATTGACGAGGAGGCCAGCGATGCCGAATTCCTTGCCGCCAATGACAAGCTGGCTGTAACGGCCGAGGCTATCAGCGATCCGTACGTGGGAACCGACTCTAAGGTACTCCAGTACACGATCAAGCACTATGGCAACGGCAACGGTACGATCTATGTTTCGACGAAGGTACTCGTGAACGACAACGAGGAGGTTACCCTGAAGGGCGCCATCACGTTCAACGGTCTGCCCGACATGGATTACGCAATCAATATCCCCAACGGTGAAATGGACATCAACGGTGGTCAGAACAACATCTGGGTAAGCGTCGACAAAGATTTCTATGCAACCATGTTCGCAAAACTGCCGGAAGGACAGACTTACTTCAAGGATATTGACGAGTTCAAGGAGTTCATGGGCAAATCGAAGCTCGTAGCCGAGGATCAGAAGGCCGATGCCGCGAAGAAGATCGCACAGGCAGGTCTGCGCCAGAGCGGAACGATTCTCCGTGCATTCTTCAAGATGAACACCGTAGACTTCAATGCTGCCAACGCATACACCTATACGGTACCCGAAGAGTCGTACTATGTAGTAAGCGAAGCTTCGCCGATCTTCAAGATCAACCTGAGCGGCAGCGTAACGATCAACAAGGAGAACGGCTACTATCTGGGTATCGGTGCAAACCTCTACACGGACAAGACTCCTTATTACATGAAGGCTAACGGCAAGATCGACGGAACCGCATTCAAGACCGAATCCGTTCAGCTCACCAGCGGTTATGGCAAAGTAATGCCCGACGGCTCGACCGCCAACGCCGTGGTTACCTACACGCTGAAGACGACGGCTCCGGACGGTTACACCGGCACGCTGCCGAAGATCGACGGCGGAACCAGCGGCACGACCGGCGTTCTCGACTGGAACGGCTGCCAGCTCGATGCGGTTGAAGTCGAGGCAGTGATGGTTGTAGACGGTCTGACGATCGACACCAAGACCTTCAATGTAGAACTTGTGAAACCGATCGACTTCGCCAAGTGGGTTGCATTTGTAAAGGGCGAACTCAAAGTCGAGACGAACAAGGAGGCCACGATCAACCTCTACAAGGTTATGAATACTCAGGTCAGCAAAAAGTATGTCGCCCTCGACATCTTCGGCAACAACCTGCTGACGGATACCGGTCTTGCAGCAAATGTAGCTGACGACACCTATTACGGTCTGGCAGTCGAATTCGCCGATCCGAAGTACAAAGGCGCGAACGGCGCAACGACGTTCGAGAACTTCAGCTTCGACAACGCGACCGGCGTTCTCACCTACTCGGCCAATAACGCACCGCTGGCCGGCAAGGTAACCGCCACCGTAGAGGTAACCTTCACCTACAAGTATGCGCTTGACAGCGAATTCGCTCCCGTGAAGTTTACGAAGACGGTAACTGTCGAAATCGACAACAAATAGCAATCCCCCTTTTCCGCAAAATCCGGCGCCGTCCTTCGGGGCGGTGCCGGGAGCGCGGGAAACTAAATCCCCAAAAGCAGGAACGGCACATCCCAAAGTTTTTTGGTTAACAACTCCCACTTTTAAGTA
>JAJPZH010000047.1 GCA_021204515.1 Alistipes sp.
CCATCCGACCTAGAAGATCGATCCCGAATTCCGCTTCAATGTCTGCGGAGTCCGTGAGGAGACTCACTACGAGACGTCGAAATACCAGATGCAGCCCAATCCGGAGCTTCCCGAAGCCGGCGGCGTGAAACTCGCCGCCAACGAGAAGGAGGTCCTGCTGCTCGAACTCTTCCCGCTGGTCGCCAAAAACTTCCTGACGGACATGAAGGTCAAGGCTTATGCCGCTTCGAAGCCCGCGGAACCCAAGGCGGAGGAGAAGAAAGCCGAAGAGACTGCTGCGGCCGCCATTACGGGCAATACCGTGACGGCGCCGCTGCCCGGCCGCATCATTGAAATCAAGGTGAAGGTCGGCGATACGGTGAAGGCGGGTCAGGAAATCGCTGTTCTCGAAGCTATGAAAATGGAGAACTCCGTGACGACCGATTACGCCGGCACCGTAAAGCAGATTCTGGCGCATCCCTGCGACAACGTGGCCACCGACGCCGTGCTGGTCGAGATCGTATAGTTCCCTCCGGCCTGTTTATCCGAAGAAAAGCTGCCTGCATGTTGCGGGCGGCTTTTTTTTGTTTGAATTGGGGAAATATTATTATATTTGTTTCATCAATCAATTTAACCTCAGACTTATGGCATTTTTCAAAGAATTCAAGGAGTTTGCCCTCAAGGGAAACGTGATGGACATGGCCGTCGGTGTAATCATCGGCGGCGCTTTCGGTAAAATCGTGTCGTCGCTGGTGAACGATATCCTGATGCCGCCGATCGGGGCGCTGATCGGCAATACCGACTTCTCGCAGCTGCGGCTCGATATTTCGAAGGTGCGCGACGTTACGTCGAGTGCCGTGCACGCTGTCGGCGACGTTGTGGCGGGCGGCGGCGAAACGGCGGCCCGGGCCGCTGCGGAACCCGTTTACTGGAACTACGGCGCTTTCATCCAGCAGTGCATCGACTTTACGATTCTGGCTCTGTGCGTATTTATGATGGTCAAGCTGATGAACCGGCTGATGACCAAAAAAGAAACCGCTCCCGCAGCGCCTGCTCCCGAACCCGCGCCTTCGAAAGAAGAGCTGCTGCTCACGGAGATCCGCGACTTGCTGAAAGAGCAGAAGAAATAGGGTATGCGTTCCGAAATCAGGGTCCGGCCTATTGGCCGGACTCTTTTTTGTGCGTATATTCCTGCAGGATGTAGGTCGTGAAGATCGGGAACATCATCATTCCCAGCGAGGGGAGCATGATGCAGATGACCTTGCCGATGGCCGTTACGGGGAATATTTCGGCTCCGACGGTCGTGACGTTCATCCACGCCCACCACAGCGCGTTGCCGAAGCCGTGGAGCTTGTCGTTCACGAGCACTTCGTAATCGTAGAAGACCAGTGCCGAAATGTAGGTAAAGACAACCACGGTGAAGATGTAGGCGAAGAACAGCTTCCGGATTTTATTGTCCACGAGCCACTGCACCACGACGTAGAACGCGAGGAACGCCCGCATCAGCGGCATGATGCCGATCAGCATGGCCCAGTAGCGGGACAGTTCGGCGCCGCTCCAGTGGATGATGTTCAGGTAGGGTATCGAGATCAGGAATACGAGGATATTACGGACGAAAAACCGGCTTTTGCGTTCCGCGGCGGCCCACCTTACGAAAAAGTCGCACAGGAAGAGGATGCAGACCGCGAGCTGAATAATCAGGTAGGTGCGTGAAAAGCGCATGTGGTCACCGCCGATGATCTCCCACGAGACGGCTGCAAGCAGGACTACTCCCGCGATTACTTTGAGTATGCTCAGGCAGTTTCGGATTTCTGCACGTGAAGAGGCTGAAAGAGACATGCAATCGGATTTTTCATTGCAGTACGACAAAATCGGTGCCATAATGAAAACTGCCCGCACATTGTGCGGGCAGCCGATACTCGTTACTTATGTAGTGGTTACCGAATCCGGGCTTTTCCCGAAACCGGGAGACCGTATGTTTTTGCAGTATCCGTGATTTTGGCGGATGCTTTTTTTGCAGCCGGTTTCCGCAACACGGAAGCCGGTTTCTTCGTATTCGACAGCAACTGAGTCCCGTCCGTCGCAGACGGAAACGTGCCGCTCCACTCTCCGTCGAAGAGATTCCAGTTTTCATCCACGAACCCGAATTTTACGGTGTATGTATCGCCTGTTTTCGAGAGCTTGACATTGCCGTCGATCGCAGCCGCATAGCCGTATATGTATCCCGCCGCATCTATCGTGGACATGTCCATATACCATGTTCCCACCATTCCGAAAGCATTGTTCTCACCCGGAACGCATCCGATTCCGTAATCTACGCTCATATTGTACTGCCCTGATTCCGGCAGGGGGATGTATGTGGTCGAAGTCGGTTCGGTGATCAGATCGATGTCGATGGTGTCGCCTTTGCTGTCTACCAGCGACAACAGCCAGTTTGCTTTTCCGTTGCCATAAAAATCGCCGTAATACGTCACTTCCGCCACGGCTTTGGTGAGATCCAGCGTGTAATCTCCTTCCAGCGTGGTGTTCGACTCTCCGCCGCCCGACGATTGGTCGTCGAACTCGATTTCTCCGTCGTAGACGCCTTTTACGCTGATGCCTTCGGGGGTGGTGAGGTCGAATTCGACTTTATACCCCATGCCCGAATAGCTTATCTTCACGTTGCCGCCCGAAATCAGGCTCAGCCCTACGGCCTCGGCTTGGTCGTCCACTTTCACGCACAGCGATCCGATGTAGTCCATGATAAACTCACCCGGCTCGATCGTGCCTGCGGCGTAGGTGTCGTTTACGACATAAGTGCCCGGTTCCAGCGTGATGAACGACTCGTTCGCCTTTGCGTAAACCGACAGGATGACGTTGTATCCGGCTTCCGACATCATGCCGTCGGCATTGAGCGGCACGTCCGTAAAACTGATCTGAAAGCGGTCCGTTCCCGTGCCGTATTCGTCGCCGTAGTAGATGCCGCCCGCCCATACGAAGTCGGTGTTCACCGGCTCCTTGAGGGCCGGGATGCCTGCGTCGCTGCCTGCGTCGGGATCGCCGAAGACGAGCGGGCCTTCATAGGTGCATTTCAGCGTTTCGCCGCTGGCGAGTTCGAATTCCGCCCGGAGCAGTTTGCCTTTGGAACTCTCCTCGACGACGAGGGTGCCGGTTTTGAAATCGACGCTCACCTGTTTGTCTTCCTTCCATATCTGGAGACGGGTGTAATAATTGTTCATCGAACCTGCTTTTTTATCGGCAGAAAGGACGTAGGTGCCGTTTGGCAGTACCGCCGTCTCGAAAGAATCCGCACCTGCCGAGCTGTAGACGTCGAAGAAAACGAGGTGCCCGCCTTCGGGGGCTGCGTCGTCGCCCTGTTCGTCTTTGATGAACTCCGCGTCGCAAAGTCCGAAAAAGTAGTTGTAAACCCCGGTCGTCTGCCGGTCGCCGTAATAAAGAACTTTGGTGGTGTTGATCATCGTCAGCCCCGGATCTTCGGGCGGAGGTGGCGTCTGCTTGTTGTCGTCATCGCTGCAGGAGGAGAGCAGTGCCGCCGACGCAATCAGCAGCGCAGTTGTTGCGGAGAAGAATTCTTTTACCATACACTATACATAATTGTTTGAGGTCCCTTTCGGGACCGGATTAATTTTTGAAAATAAAAAAACGGGCTTACCGCCGGGTAAGTCTGATAAACGGAATTTTATTCAAGTGGAATAAACTCAGTAACCTGTATGCAAAGATAGAAAAATTTCGTCTGTTTAAATTACGGTGCAACCTTTTTTGGCGATTTTTGCTTTTTCGACGGAGTCGGAATACAACCGGTTATATGCAAATGATTTAGCTTTTTCTGTGCGTTGAAAAATAAAAAAACTGTCCGGATTTTTTTGCACGATTGAAATTTTCTATTACCTTTGCACTCGCTTTGATAGCAATGGCGGGTTAGCTCAGCTGGTTAGAGCGCATGATTCATAATCATGAGGTCCCGAGTTCAAGTCTCGGACCCGCTACGAACAAAAAGACACTTACGGCAACGTAAGTGTCTTTTTTCGTCTCCTCTCCGGGGAAACGATCGCCGTTGCGCACGAGGGCGATGGATACCGCCTCACCATGCCCGGGTTTCTGCTGTGGAAGCGAAAACTTCTATCGGGGGTGCCCGATGTTCTTCAGCTGTGCCGCCGGGCCAGCTCTTTTTCGAGGTCGGCGACCGAGCAGCCGGTCGCTTCGAGCAGCACCAGCAGGTGGTATACGAGGTCCGACGCTTCGTAAATCATCGCGCCGCGGTCGCCCGCCACGGCTTCGATCACGGTTTCGACGGCCTCTTCGCCGACTTTCTGCGCGATTTTGTTCACGCCGCGGTCGAACAGCCTGCTGGTGTACGATCCTTCGGGCATCTCGGCGTGCCGGCCCCGAATCACGCTCTGGAGGTAGCGGATGAAGCCTTCGGTTTCGGGCGCGGCCCCCGCGAAGCAGCTCTTGGCGCCCGTGTGGCAGGTCGGGCCGTGGGGGATGACGCGGATCAGAAGCGTGTCGTCGTCGCAGTCGGCCGTGACCGAAACGATGTCGAGATAATTGCCGCTGGTCTCGCCTTTGGTCCAGAGGCAGCCGCGCGTGCGGCTGTAGAAGGTGACTCGGCCTTCGGCGAGACTTTTTTCA
>JAJPZH010000148.1 GCA_021204515.1 Alistipes sp.
GGGTCGGATCGCCTGCCGCGCGGGTTTCCAAGCCTGCAGTAACACCCGGTCGGAATCCTAACGCAGCGCTTTCAGGCTGGGGGGGGGTAACGTCATTCTGCTTGTCACACGAAGTAAAAGAGGCCGCAGCCATCGCTGTCGCTGCAAAGGCAGCAACCAAATAAAAACGTTTCATTGTTGATTTTTTTAAATTAGTGTACGTATTTTCCGGACGGTCTGCAACTCGCAGGACGAATTGAGCGGGCAATCCTTATTGTTCCATCAAAAAAGGTCGCAAATATTCACACCGATCCGAATTGTTTAATTTCGCACACACAATTTCGTTCATTGTGACATTCGAAGGTAAACATAATCCCCTGTAGATGTACTCCAAGAACCGCTAAAGCCCATAGAAAGGACTTTTTTGTATACCAAGTCACACCACAACGGATAGCCCGTGGACGCAAATGTACACCGACCCGGACAAAAAGAATAAAAACAGCACGCAAAACCCAGCGAAGGCCACCGCCCGCCGCACACGGTACTCGGCATACGACACACGGCACTCGGCACACGACACCAATCCCTGCGCAGCGGCACGGAGATAACGGCAAGGGCAAGACGCAGTTTGTCCCGCAGGAAAACAAATACCCCGAAGCTTTCGCTTCGGGGTAATTTCGGTCCGGTCTACGGACCCTATCTTATCGGAATGCTTTCCCAAACCGGAAAAACCCGATAGATGTCAGGCATTCAAAATCTACTCCCGGCCCATCCGCCGCAGAAAACACTCGATCGTATTCTCCATCAGACAGCAAATCGTCATCGGCCCCACACCGCCCGGCACAGGGGTAATGACCGAAGCCTTCGGCTCTACAGCGGCGAAATCGACGTCGCCGCACAACTTCCCGGTCTCGGGATCGCGGTTTACGCCCACGTCGATCACCACAGCGCCTTCACGCACCATGTCGGCTGTGACGAATTTCGGCCGCCCGATCGCCACCACCAGAATATCGGCCCGGCGGGTCACTTCCGGCAGATTGCGCGTGCGGCTGTGCGTCATCGTAACCGTAGCATTCTGATCCAGCAGCAGTTTCGATACGGGAAGCCCCACGATATTGCTACGGCCGATCACTACGGCCTCCTGACCCGCAATCTCGACGCCTGCGGCCTTCAGCATCTTGATAATGCCCTTCGGCGTACAGGGGAGCGTGCAAGGCTGTTTCTGCCATAAGGCCGCCACGTTCAGGGGGTGGAAGCCGTCCACGTCCTTGGCCTTGTCGATCGCCTCGATCACCTTGTCCTCGTCGATATGTTTCGGCAGGGGCAGCTGAACCAGAATACCGTCCACATCGGCGTCGGCATTCAGTTCGGCGATAATGCCGAGCAGTTCCGCTTCCGAAATCGTCTCCGGTTTGCGGATCGTCGTATTACGAATCCCCACCTCGGCCGACGCCTTGGCCTTGCCCGTCACATACGACACGCTGCCGGGGTCCTCGCCCACCAGAATCACGACCAGATGCGGCACCCGGCCGTATTTTTCGCCGAACGCCGCCACCTCGGCGGCCATTTCGGCCTTAAGTTTCGCTGAAAGTTCTTTTCCGCTGATTATCATATTTCCCAACTATTTTTCAAATGCCCAGTGTCCGATGTCGGTCCTGTAAAAAAGATTGCCGCACTCGATACGCGCCACGTCTTTCAGCGCATTGGCACGCGCTTCGGCCAGCGTCGCCCCCTTGCCAACGACCAGCAGCACACGGCCACCCGCCGTCAGGATACGGCCGCCGTCGGACTTCGTACCCATATGATACACCCCGCTTTCGACCCGGTCGAGTCCTTTGATTTCGTACCCCTTCTCATAAGAGCCGGGATAGCCCTTCGATGCCAGCACGACGCCCAGCGTCGCGAAGTCATGCCATTCGAGCCGCGTATCCGCTCCGTCGGCCACGGCGCAGAAGATATCGACGATATCGCTCTTCAGGCGCGGCAGCACGACCTCGGTTTCGGGATCGCCGAACCGGGCGTTGAACTCGATCACCTTGATCCCCTGCGGAGTCTTCATCAGACCGCCGTACAATACGCCTTCGAACGGACACCCTTCGGCCACCATCGCGTCGGCCGTCGGCTGCAATATCTTTTCGAGCGCATACCGCTCATCTTCCGCCGTAACGAACGGCAGCGGAGAATAGGCCCCCATACCGCCCGTATTAGGCCCCTTGTCGCCGTCGAAGGCCCGCTTGTGGTCCTGCGCCAGCACCATAGGCCACACCTTGCGGCCCGACACGAAGCACATGAACGAAAATTCGGGCCCCGTGAGAAAATCCTCCACCACGACTTTGCCTTCGCCGAACTTGTCGTCGAGCAGCATGTCTTTCAGCGCGGCTTCGGCCTCCTCCAGCGTCTCGGCGATCACCACGCCCTTCCCGGCCGCCAGCCCGTCGTACTTCAACACCGCCGGAAGCGGACGCGAAGCCACGTAATCCAACGCTTCGGCATACTCCGTGAAAGCGCGGTACCCCGCCGTCGGAATAGCGTATTTGGCCATCAGATCCTTAGCGAACTCCTTGCTCGATTCGATCCGTGCAGCGGCTTTCGTAGGGCCGAAGATCCGCAGTCCGGCGGCCTTGAACGCATCGACGACTCCCGCCGCCAACGCTACCTCCGGCCCTACGACCGTAAGGCCGATTCCGTTGGCCGCAGCAAAGTCGCGCAGTTTCTCCACCTCGGTCTCCTTAATCGCCACGCACTCGGCCTGCGCCGCAATGCCCGCATTGCCGGGGGCGCACCAGATTTTCTCCACCTGCGCCGAGCGTGCGAGGGTGTCTACGATCGCATGTTCACGGCCTCCGCCGCCTATCACCAGAACTTTCATATCCGTTTATTTTATCCGTTCTTTCAAAGAAATTTCAAAAAATATCCATGTTTTTTCACAGATGAATCAAGCGATAATCCTGATAATCTTTATTCAAAGTCCCCCTTATCAAAAGGGGATTTAGGAGGATTATCAGTATAGTTTCGCCGCATGGTCAAGCACTAAAGCAGAGCTTTAGTGCTTGAAATGCCTTTCGCCCGTAAATACCATGGCGATACCTTTCTCGTCGGCCTTCTTGATCGAATCTTCGTCACGCACCGAACCGCCCGGCTGCACGATCGCCGTCACGCCGTATTCGGCGGCCAGCGTCACGCAGTCGTCGAAGGGGAAGAAGCCGTCCGAAGCCAGCACCAGCCCTTCGGTAACGCCCGCGGCATGCGCCTGCCTGAGGGCTATCTCGGCCGAACCGATACGGTTCATCTGGCCTGCGCCGACGCCCAGCGTCCGGCCGTCCTTCACGACTACGATGGCGTTCGACTTCACGTGCTTGACGATATGCCAGCCGAAGTTCATGTCGTCCATCTGCTCCACGGCGGGTTTTGCCGCCGTCACGCACATATCGGCCGTCACGCTCTTCGTCGCCACGTCGAGGTCCTGCACCAACAGACCGCCGTTCACGCTGACATACTGCTTCTGCCCGACGGCGCCCTGCTCCATATCGACCTCCAGCAGCCGCAGGTTTTTCTTCGTGCAAAGCACTTCGAGCGCGCCTTCGTCGAATTTGGGGGCCATGATGATTTCGAGGAAGATCGGCTTCATCAGTTCGGCCGCCTCCTTCGTAACGGTGCGGTTCGTCGCCACGATACCGCCGAAAATCGACACCTTGTCGGCTTCATAAGCCTTGGTCCACGCCTCCACGACATCCCGTCCCACTGCGGCGCCGCAGGGATTCATATGCTTCAGCCCCACGCAGAACGGCTTGTCGAACTCGCGCACGATGCACAGCGCGGCGTTGGCGTCCTGAATATTGTTGTAGGACAGCTCTTTGCCGTTGAGCTGTCTGGCAAAAGCCAGCGAATAGGGCACCTTTTTCTCCTCACGGTAGAATCGGGCCGACTGGTGCGGGTTTTCGCCGTAACGCAGCGACTGCACGAGGTCGAATTCGAGGAACAATTTCTCGTTCAGCCCGGCCTGCGCACGCATGTAGGTCGCAATCATCGAATCGTACTCGGCGGTATGGGTATAGGCCTTGGCCGAGAGCTTCAGGCGCGTGGTCTTCTCGGTGTTGCCGCCGGCGCGGATTTCGTCGAGAATCTGCGCATAGTCCGCAGGATCGCAAACCACCGTCACGTCGGCCCAGTTCTTGGCCGCCGAACGCAGCATCGAGGGACCGCCGATGTCGATATTCTCGATGGCGTCCTCCATCTTCACGTCGGGCTTCGAGATCGTCTCCCTGAACGGATAGAGGTTCACGCAGACCATGTCGATAAATTCGATGTTGTTCTCCTTCAACGCTTTCAGGTGTTCGGGATCGTCGCGGCGGGCCAGCAGGCCGCCGTGCACGTTGGGGTGCAGGGTCTTGACGCGGCCGTCGCAGATTTCGGGAAATCCCGTCACGTCGCTGATGTTGATAACCTCGACACCGCTGTCGGCCAGCAGTTTCATCGTGCCGCCCGTGGCGATCACCTCCCAGCCCAAGGCACGCAGGCCCTTGGCGAAATCAACGACACCCGTTTTGTCGCTGACACTTATCAATGCTCTCATCTGTTA
>JAJPZH010000081.1 GCA_021204515.1 Alistipes sp.
AAACAGTAATGCGCGAGATCATCAAGGAAGTCCTTTCGCTCCCGACCGCCAGCCGTGATTACCCCGTAGAGAGCGTTGTTGGAAATTTCGGTATAAAATTCGGAGCGACGATTATAACGGTCGCCATAAGCAGCCCCATGATCGTAGCCATCCAGTCCTCGTTGCGGAAAGCTGTCCGGAAATTTTTTATTTGTTTGTCGTTTGTCGACAAAGGTGTTCAAGCCGGGCCGCCTGATAATAAAGTAAAATACCTATTCCCGCTACATAATTCTACCCTCTGTCGGCAAAGATGTGCCGGATGGCGGTCAGCGGATGGCGCAGCATTAACCGCGGGCCGGAAAAACGCATGACCGTGCGTATTCTTTCGCGATAAACCGGAGCATAGCAATGTGTCGGACACTTTTGGCAGGTTGACTTTTCATGTCCATACCTGCACAGTTCGAGCCGTCTGTGTGAATATTCCAGTAGTTTCCGGCAATCTTCGCACAGGTCGGCATTCTTCTCTTTACGCCGGCAATAGAGGCGTATCATTAACTCGACGGTCTGTTTCTCTCGCTCGATCCGGTTCATCAGCTATCAATCAGTTGAATGAGTTGCTGCTTGTCGTTAATCGTTACCTCCTTGCGGTCGGCCGCGATCAGCCCGTCTTCTTCCATACGGGTTATTTCGCGTTCGAGCGAAGGACGAGCCACACCGAAGTATTCGGCCAGCGCACTCTTGGGCCTGTCGAGCGTCACGGTGTCGGAACCCTGTTTCTTTGACAGATCCGACAAATAGACGGCTAATTTCTGGCGGATCGTGCGGAATGACATGAAGTGCAGTTTCCGGCTCAGGCGCGATGCGAAGTCGGCCGAAATATCGAGGTAGTTCTTCAGCAGGGTTTCGCTCATCGAGAGCATACGCAGCACCGATTGTTTCGGAATAATGATCGCCGTCCCATCCTCACGGGCGGTAGCCTGCACGGGAAAACGGTTGTTCTCCCCGAACAGGAACAGGATCGCCAGCGGGCTCGGCGCTTCAATATCCTCTACTTTGGCGATCTTGCCCGAAGGGTCGGTCATTTCTCCTTTTACACTTCCGCTCAGCAGGATGATCAGCCTGTTTACGGGTTCGTCCTGTATGGCGAGTATTTCGCCTTTGCGGAACTTTATCTCCGTCACTTTCAACTCGGCGAATAGTCTTTCGAGCTCCGGCTCAGTAAGAGACCGGAACAGCGGTGTTCTCAGTAGTGGAGACAAATCCATACGCATCTTTCTTTGCAACAAAGATATAAAATTTCCAACATTGTAACATAGGTGACGGTTTGTGGGATTGTTCGGCAGTAACTTTGCATCATAAATAAAAATACGTGATGAAAAGAACGGTAATAAAAATAGACGAAAACCTGTGCAATGGCTGCGGCAACTGCGTAACCGGATGCCACGAGGGTGCCCTGCAGCTTATCGATGGCAAGGCGGTGATGATCAGCGATCTTTATTGCGACGGACTGGGCGCGTGTATCGGGGAATGTCCGGTCGGTGCGATATCTTTCGAAGAGCGCGAAGCCGCACCTTACGACGAGGTCGCCGTTATGGAGCGGCTGGTTCCGAAAGGCGAGGCGGTCGTGCTGGCCCACCTCAAGCACCTGAAAGATCACAACGAAAAAGAATGGGTGCAGCAAGGGGTAGAATATCTTAAAGAGCATAATATCGATTTCGATCTTACGAAGATCGGAATTGGCGGCGATTACGGAGGTTCGGGGAAAGCAATGAAGATAATGCCTGCCGCTGAAAAACCGTTGGCTTGCGGCTGCCCCGGTTCGATGGCTCGTGAGATCGAACGTCCGCAAGCGGGTTTCGTGATGGTTCCGGGCGCTCAGCCGATAGCCGCCCAACCTTCGGAGCTGCGACATTTCCCGGTACAGCTCCATCTGATCAATCCGCAAGCAGGGTTCCTTCATGGCGCTGATTTGCTGTTGGCCGCAGATTGTACGGCTTTCGCCAGCGGCGAGTTCCATAGCCGGTTCCTCAAAGGAAAATCACTGGCCATAGCCTGTCCCAAACTCGACAGCAATACGCAGATCTACGTCGATAAACTGATCGAGATGATAGAAGTGGCCAAAATCGATACGTTGACCGTGCTCGTGATGGAAGTTCCATGTTGTGGAGGTCTGGTACGCATAGCACAACTGGCCCGTGAGCAGGCCCGGCGGAATATTCCTGTAAAAAAGATCGTGCTGTCGGTTTCCGGCGAGGTTATTGAGGACGAATGGATATAGTCGTTAACATCAAGTATTTGAACAGTTTGATTCGCTAAAAATATCGAACTATGGGAATGTTTTGCTTTCAGTGTCAGGAGGCGGCCAAAGGTACAGGCTGTACGGTACAAGGCGTGTGCGGCAAACTGCCGCAGACCGCTGGATTAATGGATGTGTTGCTCTACGCTGTTCGGGGCGAGGCGATCGTGAACCGTGTATTGCGCGAAAAGGGTACGCCGGACGATAGGGCCAGCCGTCAGATGATCGATGCGCTGTTCAGCACGATTACCAACGCCAATTTCGACGATACGGCGCTCAAGGCCAAGATCGGAAAGGCGCTGGCCATGAAGAACGAACTGATCGGCACAGCCAAAAAGCACGCTGTCGAATTGCCGGAACTGCCGGAAGTGTCTTTCCATCCCGCGCCGACGGAATATGAAAGCGCGGCCGGAAAGGTGGGGGTGCTGAGCATGGAGAACGAAGACATACGCTCGCTCAAGCAACTCGCCATCTACGGGGTTAAAGGTGCGGCAGCCTATACCGAACATGCGATGAACCTGGGGTTCGAAGATCCGTCGTTGTTTGAAATGCTGGAAAATGCCTTGGCCGAGGTGAGCCGTCCGGATATCAGTGCGGACGAACTGACCTCCCTTGTGCTGAACGTGGGCGAAGCCGGCGTTAAAGCGATGGCGTTGCTCGATAAAGCCAATACTTCGACTTATGGCAATCCGGAGATTACGAAGGTGAATATCGGAGCGGGCACACGTCCGGGTATCCTGGTCAGCGGCCACGACCTGAAGGATTTCGAGGAGTTACTCGAACAATCTAAAGATTCCGGCGTCGATATTTACACCCACAGTGAAATGCTTCCGGCCAATTACTATCCGGCATTCAAAAAGTATAAACATTTCGTCGGCAACTACGGAAACGCTTGGTGGAAACAGCGCGAGGAGTTCGAAACGTTCAACGGCCCGATCCTCTTTACGACCAACTGTATCGTTCCTCCGCTTGGCAAAGCCACTTATACGGACCGCCTCTACACGACCGGCTCTTCTGGGCTACCGGGTGCAACTCACATCCCTGCCCGCGCAGATGGCAAACCGAAGGATTTCTCGGCCTTAATCGAGCACGCCAAGAGATGCGCACCTCCGACCGAAATAGAAAAAGGTGAGATCATAGGTGGATTCGCACATGCACAGGTGCTTGCACTTGCCGACAAAGTGGTCGATGCGGTGAAATCGGGCGCGATCAAGAAGTTCGTAGTCATGGCCGGTTGCGACGGGCGTATGAAATCGCGCGAATATTACACCGACTTCGCATCTGCTCTTCCAAAAGACAATGTGATCCTCACGGCAGGCTGTGCAAAATACCGCTATAATAAATTACATCTCGGCGACATTGGCGCTATTCCGCGCGTGCTCGATGCGGGACAGTGTAACGACAGTTATTCGCTTGTGGTTATAGCGCTCGCCCTGCAAAAAGCGTTCGGGCTGGAGAGCGTCAACGACTTACCGATAGTCTACAACATCGCGTGGTACGAGCAGAAAGCGGTGATCGTCCTGCTCGCCCTGTTGAGCCTCGGCGTGAAGAACATCCACCTCGGCCCGACGCTTCCGGCTTTCCTGTCGCCGAACGTGGCCAAGGTGCTGGTCGAAAACTTCGGCATCGGTGGCATTTCGACCGTCGAAGAAGATATGAAAAACTGGATCGCGTAAATTGTTATATAAATAAGGAAGGCTTCTCGTTCTCACGATTTCCTTTAAAAGATTGTAACAGCCTAAGTAATTAGGCTGTTACAATCTTTTAGATGGAATGAGGCAACGGTTCTGTGCGCCGAGGAAACAGGCGTCGAGATTACGACCGTTCCTTATCACACATCGCAAGGAAAAGACGGCGTGTAATATCACAAGGAATAGGAGGATCAAAATTCCTGCACACGACATTCCTGCATTTAAGTCTTCTCCCGATTATCAGAAGCAAAAGCGGTCTATCAGACGCCAGCATTTACTAAGCGATGTTCCTCCTTTAAAAGACAAATGATTGGCATACGGCAAACTGAACATGGCACATAGGACTGCCGTCACCTACCAGTCCTTTTCTATTACTTCTCGCTGTCGTATATTTAGCTCTGTGGAAACACGGTCAAGTATATCCACACGGTCTTCCTTTGACAAATCAATGAATTTCATCGCTGTAATATTGTTTTTATCCATGTCGGGGTAAGCACTATATCGTGATTAAAATCCTGTTCCGAAACATATTCTGTTATCATTTTTTTTATTATTTCCTTCTGT
>JAJPZH010000240.1 GCA_021204515.1 Alistipes sp.
TGGCGCTGTCATGACCGGCGGTACATGCCGTTCCGGAATCGCTCTTCGACACAGGTTGGCGCGGAGGAGCTCGCTACTACAACTCTGGGCGCACGACTTACGGTTACCGTTTCGAACTGGGGGCCGCTGCGCAGGGAGGTCCGCTCTTCACCACGCAGCATCCCTTCCTGTGGCTCGATCCGGCCCGGCTGCAGGACGATTACGCGGATTACTGGGAAGTTTGCACGCATCATGCGCTGATTAACCGTCATTACTGCCTGAACGAAGCTCCCCGCACTTACGGATACGATGCCGGGAACTGGGGACTCAGCGCCTGCTACGGGCCTTCGCCGAAGAACTACAAGGGGCGCAGTCCGTCGAACGACGACGGAGTACTTTGTACGACAGCGGCCATCGGCGCCATTGCGCAAACCCCGTACTATGCGTTGCAGGCTCTGCGGAGCATCAACGCACGATCGGAATTGAACGGCATCTACGGTCCGGTGGACTCCTATAGCCCGGTAGACGGCTGGCAGGACGACCGTTATCTCTCCATCAACGTGATGCCCGTCGTTTCGATCATCGAGAACTATCGTTCGGGTCTGATCTGGCGACTGGCCATGCGCAATGCAAAGATCATCCGGGGACTGGAGCTGGCCGGGTTCTCGGCGCCCCGATACGCCGAAGGATTCTGTCAGATGCCCGTAAACAGCATCGATGACACGGCCGATCTGGTCGCACATCCCGACAGGGGTTGTTACAGCCTGCATTTCTGGTTAGACACCGATGGTGCATCCGTTTCTCTGGAACTACTCGCCGACGATGGCCGGACGATCTGGACAGATATGCTACAAACTATTTCCCGGGGGATCAATACCGTGGAGATTCCTTACGAGGATATTGCCAAAGGAAGCTATGAAGCGATCCTGCAAATCGGAAACCGAACAAAGAACACATTGAAAATCAGATTAAGATGATGAAAATGACCAAACATCCGGGACTGTTGGCTTTTGCCGGACTGGCTGCTGCGCCGCTCGCTGCCCAGCAGCAGGCGCCGAACATTCTCTACATCATGTCAGACGATCATTCGTCGCAAACTATCGGCGTCTATGCCGACGTTTTGCGCGATTATGTACACACGCCCAATATCGACCGTATTGCTCGCGAAGGCGTGCGAATGGACGCTTGTATGGTGACTAATTCGATCAGTACCCCCAGCCGGGGTGCTATTCTTACTGGGCAGTACAGCCACCACAATGGCGTATACACGCTGGCCGATTCGCTGCCGACCGGTACGCCGAATGTAGCCAAGGAGTTACAGCGGCAGGGGTATGCCACGGCTATAATCGGCAAATGGCATTTGGGCACGCAGCCCGAAGGATTCGATTATTATGCCGTCATGCCAGGGCAGGGGCAGTACACCGATCCTGTGTTCTTGGAGAGCGGTCGGCCGTTCGAACTGAAAAACCGGATCCGTAGCCAGGGTTATTGCACGGACGTGATCACCGACAAGGCCATTGACTGGATGGAACATGTGGATCGGACGCATCCGTTCCTGCTGATGTGCCATTTCAAAGCTCCGCACACCCCCTTTACGGAAGCTCCGCGCCACGAACATCTTTATGACAGTGTGACGTTCCCGGAACCCGCAAACTTGTACGATGATTACGCGGGACGCCCCACGCTCAAACGAGCGACGCTCAAGGTAGAGAACAATCGGCAGGTGGACAAACAACTGCCGCGCCGTGAACAGCGGAGGATCTCCTACCAGGACTTCATCCGCCGTTACCTACGCTGTATCGCTGCGGTGGACGAGAACGTGGGACGCCTGCTGAATTACCTCGACGAAAGCGGACTGGCAGAAAATACCGTTGTCATCTACACCTCCGATCAGGGATTCTTTATGGGTGAACATGGTCTGTGGGATAAGCGGTTAATGCTGGAGGAGAGCCTACGGATGCCTCTGTTGATCCGTTATCCCCGGGAGATTCCGGCGGGGAGCGTCAACGACGATCTGGTGCAGAACACCGATTTCGCACCCACTTTGCTTGACTATGCTGGAGCGGCCCGGCCAGACTACATGGACGGTCGCAGTTTCCGGGCTAATCTGCGGGGCGAAACACCTGCCGACTGGCGGCAGGGTGTCTACTATCGCTACTGGATGAATTTCAAAGGGTATAACATTCCGGCGCATTATGGCATCCGGACTCGCCGTTACAAACTGATCTATTACTACGGGCAGACGCTCGGTATGAGTGGTTCACTCGACCGTCCGGACTATAAACCGGTTTGGGAGCTTTACGACCTGGAAAACGATCCGTCTGAAATGAGCAACTGCTACGGCTATCAGCAATACCGTGACATCGTTAGAGAGTTGAAAGAACAGTTGCAGGCATTGCAGGCCGCTGCCGGGGATATTCCTGTGAATACAGACAACAGATAAAAAATAAACTTATTTACAACTGAGAAACATGAGAACCGAACGAACATTTGAATTTCTTTGCCTTTCCGAAGGTCGGAAAGCTAACTACGAAGCGCCCGCGATCAAAGTGATTGAATTTGCGGCAGAACGAGGCTTTGCCATGTCTAGTGGTGAAACACCGACTATTAAGGAAGAGGATGCTTATGATGTATGGGAGGAATGATTATGAAAAGGATTCTGTTTTTGCTGGGAATGGCGTCTGTGGTGCTGACCCGGTGTGCTAAAGAAGTGGATGTGGCTTTATCATCCGAAGTTCCTGTTTACGTGACAACCCTTTCGGCCGAAATCGGGCAGCCGCAGGTTGCCGGCTTGGCTACCCGTACAACGATAACGACCGACAAGCCGCATAAAATTCTCTGGAAAAAAGGCGACCAGCTTTATGTGAAGGCCGATAACGACGCTCCGGGTGAATTTCGATATTTTACGGTGGATGACAATTCTATCGGCAAGAGCTCAGGGACGTTCAGTTATACGGAACAAGAGGGTACGGTTCCGCTCAAGGCCGGATATACACAATTGCAATGCATCTATGCCAGCGATATGTCGAAGGTTTCCTACGATGAAAACTCCAAGACAATCCAACTGACGATGTCCGAAATCATGGGTATCAACGATGAAAATAACGATCCTAATGACAAACTGCTCTCCTTGTTCGATGATTTTGTGATGACAGGTGAAACCGACGGGAATAGCCCTGTCAGGTTCATTTGTCCGTTTGGGTTGTTACATATGCAGTTAAAAACTACACAATCCAAAGGTGTACGTATTGCTCAATTTTCCGTTAAAACGCCTCAAACGCCTGAGCTTTATGGTACCTTTGCGATGAATGTTTCGTCGGGGACGGCCAATTATGTGGCTAGATCTGTGGAAAATCCCTATGAGGCCTCGTACACGCCGATATGGACTAACGAAACTTCGGGCGGAGTCAAATATGTACAACTATCGCCTAAGCTGGAGGCTAAGCATTTCTACCTGATGCTCCCTGCTGGAGAATATCCGAGCGGCACAACGTTCGAGTTTACGACTGGGAGTAATGAGGTTATTACTAAACAATTCAAAGAATCGGTAATACTGAAGGCCGGAACTATTCTAAATTTGCCTTTACTTGATGTAAAAGAATAGTATTGTTCATACGCTGCCAATGCAAACAGTCTTTGAAAACCATTGAAGAAGATATTCATTTCATTCAACCAAGCATTCTACGATGTGATCGTCTTGGCGTCCATGGATATACTGCATGGAATTTTGTTATGGGCGCGGTAGCCGCAATGAAGAAACTCATCTGGCAGCCCATACTTGGCCGACGCTTGATTCGGTGTTGCTGGTTATTAACGAGGAACCGATTGTTTCGCGGTTGCTCGATGAGTTGGCAGTTCTTGATGCCTCTTCGCAACAGGGCTTCTGAGCCGTCTAGTGGGAGATCGGCGAGACAATATAATTCTGTAACACGAACGAATAGGTTTTTATGTGATTTCACCCCTGCCGCATTGCGACAGGGGTGATTTTTTTTGGGGGGGGGACTTCATGCAGATTACCGACCGTGTCGGGTTCCCCGATAAATCGTTCGTTCCGCGTCCTCCTTGATTTCCTGAGCCGTTTTGATTTTGCCGTTGTTGATCCATGCCAGCAATTCGTCTTCGTAGAAATAGACTTTGCGTCCTTGGCGGCAGCTGGGAATTTCGCCTAAACGGGAAAGCGTATAGACGGTCTGTTTGGCTTTACCCAGAATTTTACAGGCTTCGTCGATCATAATGGGCCTGCGTTCCGGTTTGGGCGGTTGTAATATGGCAACCATTTCCCGAAGTTCTTTCAACTCCTGCATGATCCTTCATACGGCTTGTGGCAGATCGTTGAACGTTAGATTTTGCAATTCTTCCATAAATAACAGTTATTGAGTTAAATAATTTATGTTACGATCAGATCGTTGTTTTTTATGTATTTGTATACGTCCGAGCGTTTGAGTTTTCGTGTCTTCGAGTAGTTCAAGGTAGATTTCGGTCGTCGTGACATGTTTATGAGTCAGCATTTTGCTTACGGTGTAGATATCTGTTCCATTCGCCAACTGCAGGACTGCATAGGTGTGGCGGAAACAGTGGAATGTGATATGCTTGGTAATGCCTGCTTCTCGGAGCCAGCGTTTCAGCGGACCATAGAGCATATTGCGGTTGAATCCTTTGAAAACGGGACCTTGTTCTCGCGGGCCGCATAGTTCGAGGGCATCTGGACTTAACGGCATGGTGGCTTCTGTTTCCGTTTTCTGGGTGCGGGTCCGTATGTTGTATCCGCTACCTTCGAGATTAGGGACGATATTATCCCAATTCAACCCTTTGACGTCGCTGAAACGCAAGCCGGTGAGACATGAAAAAAGAGCAGCCCGTTTGAGAACGGGAATCTCACAGTGTGCATTCGAAAGATTATACAGTTCTTGTTGCGTCAGGAACTCAATTCGGTTTCTTTTCGGTTCGATTCGCGTCAGAGATATGTTTATATCTTCTGTCAATAATTTGTCCCGGAGGGCGATGGCAAGCAATCCCCGGAATTTGCGGTAATAGTTTGAAGCGGTATTGATACCGAGTTTTTTCGTTTTATCCTGAAATCGGCAGGCCGTTAAGAGATATTCCCGGAATTTGACGCATAAGTCGACGTTGACTTGGGCAAACGTACATTTCCCGTTTACAAACTTTTCGAAGTGTTTGTATGAACTATCCCAGACATTATTGTGTTTTTGGGCTTCTTTGCGGAAATATTCAAGGAAATCCATATTCAGCCGATGTCTGTCGAGGAAGCCGAATTCTTCGTTGATGACAGCCTGTACACGCAGGCTGCGGATGGCTTCGGCTTGTGCCAACATCGCTTCGTTGTATTGTTTCTGTGTTGCGCTTTTAGGTTTTTGGTAAATGTACATGCCGAGAGTTTCCTGCCGGATCATTTTCATGGTTTCCGGGACACGTACTGCCGGATAATAGTCAAGATATAAGGTACGACGCCCTCCGGAGATCGGGCGGCTGCGCAGAGTCACTTTCACTCGTTTCATAATGTCGTTTTTGAGGTTGCAAGTTATTGATAATATTGTTGTAAACAAAAAAAGTCAGTTTTGCTGTAATCTGATTGTCAGGCGGTTTTAATCGAGGTGAAGATTTTTTTGAAATCGGTTTCCTGAAACATGATTTTTCCGCGGATTTTTTTCGATTGTATTCCGAAGCGTACGATAAGATATCGAATCTTCGGTATCGGAAGATTGTATTTCAATGCTGCGTCTTTTAACGTGATAAGTCCATCGGTCAATTGTTTCGGAATGAACCTCATGGCCGCATCTAGGTGTTTGGTGGAATACAGAGTCATTCCACCTTCTCGTTTGCGAGGAACTCGATTTCTGCAAATAGCGACGTATAAAGTGTTAACTGTAACACCGTAGCGGATACTTGCTTGTTTACTGTCGATCCAGTTACATGGAGGGGTGATATGTTTGAGTTTAGAGTTCTTTATCGGAGTAGATGATCCTATCAGAGGAGTCTTTTTCGTATGAGGACGAGAACAAGTGAAATCATCAGAGGTACTGAATCGTGCTAAAAGTTCACTCCATCGGACAAATGATAACCGTGTCGTTACATGAATGATCCGAATCTTCTGGGCATGTCCGAGGTTATAGACGGTTTGTCGGCATACGTGCAGCCGTTTGGCTGCCTCTGCAACGGATATGAGATCTGTTGCAGGATCGATAGATAAGGTATTTTTAGGTTCGGAAAGCTGAATGGAAGACTGAACCCTTATTTCATTGGGATCAATATTTCGTTGTACCTGTCGATGACGTATTTTTTGCTTGTGCCGTTTATAATAATCCCGGTTGTAACATGTTTTCGAACAAAAAAGTGTAGAGCAGGAATGAGCCTCGAATGGCTTGTTGCAGTAGGCACATTTTCTTGTGATGCTGAGAATCCGTCCTTGTCTTTGGCCTATACTTTCTGTACCTTCGACAGGACTTGGAAGATGTCCTTTTTTCTTCATAGTTTCGGTGTATTGAGTTTAACATAAGAGATAAACTTTTTGTAGGTAATTGACAATTTGGACTTTCGTAGAACGTTGTAGACGTACATTGACAGGGGTGGAATATGAGCATTTCAAAGAATCAGGCGAAATAGCTGCTTTGAATGTTGTCCATCTTTGTCCATCTTCGTCTATCTATGTCCATGTTTGTCTATACCAGTCTATCTCAACAATCAAGAATAAACCGATAACGATCTGAAAAAAGGATAGTCAGACTTTGTGCTGGAAATATTCATCAAATCGCCCAATCTAAATAATTATCATGTAAGGCGAAAGATGAATAATTAGCTTGTAATCTATTGAATATTAGAAGCGTATTTGCGACTTGGAAAGGCGGAATGTGCAATAAGCTCGTTGTTGGTAATCCCTGTACATATGCGTCTGACGGATGTCGAGGGGCGCGAACGTTCGATTTACGTTATTTCCGACCTGCTGCGCGAAGATCTCGACCGGATTCCCGAGGTGCGTCAGTACACGGTGACGCCGGGCGGCATGTCGGGCAGCATGAGCGGCTCGGCTACGGTCAATATCAAGGTCTTCGGCTATGATATGGACGTTACGAACGCCATTGCCAACGACCTGAAGGAGAAGATGCGCGGGATGAAGGGCGTACGCGACGTGAAACTTTCGCGCGACGACCTGCGCCCCGAATACAATGTGGTCTTCGACCGCGACCGCCTGTCCTACTACGGGATGAACAGCGCCACCGCGTCGCAGGCCGTGAAGAACCGTATCGACGGTCTCGTGGCTTCGAAATACCGCGAGGACGGCGACGAATACGACATCGTCGTACGCTACGGCGAGCCGTTCCGCACTTCGGTCGGGGACGTGGAGAACATTACGCTTTACAATGCGCAGGGCCGTCCCGTGAAGCTCAAGGAGGTCGGCCGGGTGCAGGAGGAGTATGCCGCTCCGATGATCGAGCGTGAGAACCGCCAGCGCGTGATCTCGGTGCAGTCGACGCTGGGTGCGGGCGTCGCGCTGGGCGACGTGGTGGCCGAGGTCGAAAAGCTGATTTCCGAATACCATACCCCCGACGGCGTGGACCTCGAAGTGGGCGGTACGGTCGAGGATCAGGGCGACGCCTTCGGCGATCTGGGCGTGCTGTTCATCCTGATCGTCATTCTGGTCTATATCGTGATGGCCACGCAGTTCGAGTCGCTGCTGTTCCCGTTTATCATCATGTTCACCATTCCGTTCGCATTTACGGGCGTTTTCCTCGCGCTGTGGATGACCTCCACGCCGCTGTCGCTCATCGCTCTGATCGGCGCCATTATGCTGGTGGGTATCGTGACCAAGAACGGTATCGTGATGGTGGACTACATGAACCTGCTGGTCGAGCGCGGTTCGGGTGTCTTCGACGCCGTGATCGCCGGAGGTAAGAGCCGTCTGCGTCCCGTACTGATGACCTCGTTCACGACTATCCTCGGCATGCTGCCGCTGGCCATAGGTACGGGTGCCGGTTCGGAGACGTGGCAGCCGATGGGTATCGCCGTAATCGGCGGTCTGACCTGTTCGACCCTGCTGACGCTGTTTATCATTCCTGCGCTCTATTCGGTATTCGTGAACCGTTCGCAGCGCAAGGAGAAGGAGAAACTGGCCCGTCTGTCGGCCGAACATCAGGCGAGTGTGCATTAATTAAGGTAAAACGATTATGAAAGCAGTATTCTTATCCTATAATCAGGCGCTTACCGACCGTGTGAACGCCATTCTCGAAGAGCAGGGCATCCGCGGTTTCACCCGCTGGGCATTGACCGAGGGCCGCGGCTCCGTAGACGGAGAACCGCATTACGGCACGCATGCGTGGCCGTCAATGAATACCTCGATCATGGCTGTCGTCGATGACGAGAAGGTTGCGCCGCTGATGGAGGCGTTCCGCGAAATGGACGCCGCGACCAAACTGCAAGGCTCGCGGGCCTTCGTCTGGAATATCGAGCAGACCTTCTGATCGCAGGAGATTCTGTCCGGGAACCGGAACGGTGAAAAAGCCGCAGGAAAAATCCTGCGGCTTTTTTCGTTCCCTCTCTGCTTTCCCGACTCGTTTTCGGCCCTTTGACGTTCGGTTTTTGTCCGCATTCCGCGTGCCGGCTGCCGGATTCCCGTTGGTTTTTCCGCCGCATCCGGAGAGTCGTGCGGAGAATCTTTCCGGTACGGGTGCGCAGTCGCCATATTTTTATTATTTTTGTCCGCATGAAACTCACCTTTCTGGGAACGGGCACCTCGCAGGGTGTCCCTGTCATCGGATGCCGCTGCCGGGTCTGCACTTCGTCCGACCGGCGCGACGACCGCCTGCGCACTTCGGCCATGGTCGAGGTGCGGGGCGTGCGCATCGTCATCGACGCCGGACCCGATTTCCGCTGTCAGATGCTGCGCACCGGCGTCCGTCATATCGACGCCATTCTGCTGACGCACGAGCATAAGGACCATATCGGCGGACTGGACGACGTGCGGGCCTTCAACTTCGTCGATTACCCGCCGACGATCCATCAGATCGACATATATGCGGCCCCGCAAACCCTCGACGTCGTGCGCAAGGATTTCGACTACGCCTTCGCGCAGGACAAGTACCGGGGCGTTCCCGAAATCGAACTGCACGAAATCGACGTTACCCGGCGTTTCAGCGTCAAAGGCGTCGAAATCGTTCCTGTTTCGGGGCACCATTCGGAACGCTTTACGGTGACGGGGTTCCGCATCGGCAGGCTGGCCTACCTGACCGATTTCAAAACTATCGGGGACGCCGAAGTCGAAAAACTGACCGGTCTCGACGTGCTGGTGGTCAATGCGCTCCGTTTCGCCGAACATTATTCGCACTTCAACGTGGCCGAGGCGCTGTCGCTGATAGCCCGCGTCAGGCCGCGCGAGGCCTACCTGACCCATATGTCGCACGACATCGGCCTGCACGCCGAAACGGAGCCGACGCTTCCGCCCCATGTGCATATGGCTTACGATACTTTGGAAATTGAAATAAACGATTGATATGAAAAACTTTAAGGATAAAGTCGTCATCGTGACGGGCGCTTCGTCGGGCATCGGCGAGGCGATGGCGCGCGAATTCGCCGCGCAGGGCGCACGGGTCGTGCTGGGCGCGCGCAGCGTGCAGAAACTGCAGCTCATCGCGGGCGACATCCGCTCCCAAGGCGGGCAGGCCGCCTATTGCGGTGTCGATGTAACGAACGTGGACGAATGCCGCGAACTGATCGACACCGCCGTCCGCGAATTCGGCGGAATCGACGTACTGGTCTGCAACGCCGGGCTTTCGATGCGTGCGATCTTCGACGACGTGGATCTCGGCGTTCTCCACCGCCTGATGGACGTAAACTTCTGGGGTACGGTCAACTGCTGCAAATTCGCACTTCCGTACCTCCAGCGGTCGCGCGGCTCCATCGTCGGCATCTCGTCCGTCGCGGGCCTGCACGGCCTTCCGGGCCGGACGGGCTATTCGGCGTCGAAATACGCCATGACGGGCTTCCTCGAAACTCTGCGCATCGAAAACCTCAAAAAGCATCTGCACGTAATGATCGCCTGTCCCGGTTTCACGGCTTCGAACGTCCGCTTCTCGGCTCTCACGGCCGACGGGTCGGCGCAGGGCGAAACCCCGCGCAACGAGGCTAAGATGATGACTCCGGAGCAGGTCGCCCGGATAGTGGCCAAGGGCATCTTGAAGCGCAGGCGGCTCTGTCTGATGGAGAACGAAGGCCGCGCCACCCATTTCGTCAAGAAATTCGCACCGGGCTTCCTCGACCGAATGTTCTATCTGGTGATGTCCAAAGAGCCCGACTCGCCCCTGAAATAGCTCCGGACTCCGGCGAAAAATGGAGTGGAAATGGGCCGTGGCAGTTGCACATCCGGTGCGGCTGAAAGAAAGGCGTCCTGCTTTCAGGACGCCTCTTTTGTTCGTTCGGAGCTTATTTTCCCTCCGTTGTCGCTCCGTCCGTCCCGGAACTTCTCCGCAGTGTCCGTTCCGAAATCCGGATGCTGTATTCGTACAACCCGAACAGCGGCAGCAGGACCAGAATCATGCTGAATACGTCGGGCGGGGTGATTACCGCCGAGAGAATTGCCAGCACGACGAGGGCGTGGCGGCGGTAGCGGCGCAGGAAATCGGGGCTTACGAGTCCCATGCGGGTCAGGAAATAGACCAGCAGCGGCAGCTGGAACACCACGGCGCAGGCGATCGAGACGTTGAGCACGGTCGAAAGGTACGATCCGACGTCGATCATGTTGGTCACCTGCTCGCTGACGTTGTACTGGGACAGGAATCCGATCGTCAGCGGCGCGATTATGAAGTAGCCGAACAGCAGTCCCGCGAAAAATCCCGCCGAGACATAGAATACGAACCTCCGGCAGCCGCGCAGTTCGCGTTCGGTCAGCGCCGGGCGCGCGAAGCGCCACAGTTCCCACAGCAGGTAGGGGAATCCGACGCAGAAGGCCGCGACCATCGAGATCTTCAGGTGCAGGTTGAACTGCCCGGCCATCGCCGTATTGATGAGCTGCATGTTTTCGATTCCCGGTACGAATTCGATCTGCGCCAACCCGGCCAGCCGGACCAATAGCCGGTTGGTCGGAAATCCGGCCGACATCGGGCCGAACAGCACCCCGTCGATCAGCAGCCCTTTGCAGAGGAATGCGGCCACGGCAAGCACCAGTATCGCCACCACGCCGCGCACCAGATGGGGCCGGAGCGCGTCGATGTGCTCGGCAAAGGTCATTTCGTCCGTGTCGCTGCGTTTTTTACCGGACATGCGGGGTTATTTCTTTTCCTCAGGGGTTTCTTTCCGGGATTCCTGCGGCGCGGCGGGCTGCTCTTTTCCGTCCTTCCCGTCGTTTGCCGCGGGATTCTCCATGGCGTCCTTGAACTCCCTGACGCCGCGGCCCATGCCGCGCATCAGCTCGGGTATTTTCTTGCCGCCGAAGAAGATGACGACGATCAGCAGGATGACCAGTATTTCCGTCAGGCCGATTTTGCCCAGAAACAGCGGGTGTATGAACATCATTGTTTTATCGGTTTTTGTTCGTTGCGGGGCGGAGTCTCCGCCCCAGCGCAAATGTAATAAGAATTTCCGAAACCGCCCTCTTCCGACCGAAAAAAGCGGAACGCATTTGTGATGCGTCCCGCCCTGTACGTTTCCCGAAATACGTTTCGGCCCCGAAACGCATTTACGCCGAGTCTTCTCTGTGGAGTTGCCGGTCGAACCTCCGCCGAACCGCTCTCCGGCGGATTCCTATTTGAAGAATATCGAAGAGATCTCCTTGTAGTTGTGTACGCGCTCGATCACGTCGGCGAACATGTCGGCAATGGTCAGCACCGTGAATTTGTGCAGGTCCTTGTCGGGGTTGAGCGGAATGGTGTCCGTCACGATCACCTCCTCCAGTGCGCTGTCGTTGATGCGCTCGTAAGCGGGACCCGAAAGCACGGGGTGGGTGATGGCGGCACGGACGCTCTTGGCACCGCGCGACATGAGCATGTCGGCGGCCATGCAGATCGTGCCCGCCGTGTCGATCATGTCGTCCACGATCAGGATGTTGCGGCCCTCGACTTCGCCGATGGCGGTCATTTTGCCCACGACGTTAGCCTTGGCGCGCTCCTTATGCGAAATGATGATCGGGGTGCCGAGCAGTTTGGCGTAGGTGTTGGCGCGCTTGGCGCCTCCCATGTCGGGCGCGGCGATCGAGAGGTCCTTGATCTTCAGGCTTTCGATATAGGGAATGAAGATGCCGCTGGCATAGAGCGCATCGACCGGAACGTCGAAGAAGCCCTGAATCTGGTCGGCGTGAAGGTCCATCGTCATCACGCGGTCCACGCCTGCGGCCATCAGCAGGTTGGCTACCAGCTTGGCGCCGATCGGCACACGGGGGCGGTCCTTGCGGTCCTGCCGCGCCCAGCCGAAGTAGGGTATTACGGCCACGACCTTGTAGGCCGAGGCGCGCCTTGCGGCGTCGATCATCATCAATAATTCCATCAGGTTGTCCGAGGGCGGGAACGTGGACTGGATGATGAATACCGTGCAGCCGCGGATCGACTCGTTGTAGCAGGGCTGGAATTCACCGTCGCTGAAGCGCAGGACTTCCGATTGTCCGAGCGTCGTACCGAAACTTGCCGCGATTTTCTCGGCCAGATATTCCGAGCCGCGACCTGAGAAAATTTTGATTTTGTGGATAGCCATAGAAGATGGATTTTTGATGGTGCAAATATAGGACAATGCGTCGAAAAAACACTCCCTTCGGACGACCTTTTTTCAACAATCGGTTAAACATTCAGGCATTCGCCGATAAAACCGAGTATCTCCTCGCGTCCCGTGCCCTGCTGACTCGACGAGACGAACATCCGGGGCAGCTCCTCCCACTGCTCCGCGAGCGCCGCCCGGTAGCGCTCGACGCTCTTTTCGCGCTGCGTTTTGGAGAGTTTGTCGGCTTTGGTGAATATCACGGCGAACGGAATGCCGTTTATGCCGAGCATTTCGATAAATTGCATATCTATTTTCTGGGGTTCGAGCCGGATGTCCGCCAATACGAACAGGAAGTGCATCTTCTCGCACTTGAGCACATAGTCGGTGATGATTTTGGAGAACTCGCTGCGTTTGGTTTTCGACGTGCGGGCGTAGCCGTAGCCGGGCAGATCGACCAGATACCATGCGTCGTCGATCCGGAAGTGGTTGATAAGCCGTGTCTTGCCGGGCGTTCCCGAAACTTTGGCCAGCCCCTGCCGTCCGGTGAGCATGTTGATCAGCGACGACTTGCCGACGTTGCTGCGCCCGATGAAGGCGATGTCTTTCAGCGCGTCTTTCGGCACCTGCGAAATACGTTCGGAACTGCATTTGAATTCGGCTTTGTTGATCTGCATGTTGTCGGAGTTTGCGGCAAAGATAGCATTTTATTTCGGAACGGGAGGTGCGCTTACCAGACGAGCGACACCCACAGCGGGCAGTGGTCCGAAGCGGTAGTCGTGTAATCTACCGTGCGTTCGGCGATTTTCGCCGACTGCGGCAGGCCGCGGCCCAGAATGTAGTCGATGCGTACCGAAGGACGGTCCGAGGGGAACGTCAGCTGCGCGGTGTCCGAGAGCGGCCGGAATTCGCCGCCCAGTCCGCCGAGCACCTCCCCGGCGTCGTCCATGTTGAAGTCGCCCGCCAGCAGCACGGGTTTGCGGCAGGTGTCGGTGGCTTGGCGGATAATCGGCAGCGATGCACGCTGGTCTTCGGGCGTAAGCGAGAGATGCGTGACGCAGACCACATAGCCGGGAAATTCCGCCATCAGCAGCACGCGCGCCTCTTCGCGCCCCGGAAGCGGGATGCGGCGCACAGAGAGCGGCTCGGCGCGCGACAGCAGCCCGATGCCGTAACCTCCGCCGTCGTAGTCTATCGCGCGGCAGAACCGGGCGTGCATACCCGTCATCCGCCCCAGCTCTTTGGGGATGAAGCGGCCGTTCATGCGTCTCGTCACGCTGTCCACCTCCTGCAGGGCCACTACGTCGGGCGCGACGCGGCCGATGACCTCCGCGATGCGGCCGAGATCCTGTACGTCGTCCGCTCCGCGGCCGTTGCGGATATTGTAGCTCATGAATTTTACGGCCGTGGTCTGCGTCGTGCAGGCCGCCGGCATCAGGGCGCAGGCCAGAACTGCCAGTGCGATGCGGAAAAACTGTTTCATAACTCTCCGGAATTTCCCGCAAAGGTAATACAACCGCCCCTGAATGCCAAATAATCCGGCCTTCTCTGCGGCATTTAGCGGTCTTGGGTCCACTTCATTTTCAGCGAGTAGCGCATGATGACGGCCAGAATGACGAACAGTCCGACGCTTCCGGTCAGCAGGGCGTAGCTCTCCAGCTGGAGCAGAACGTAGACGTAGGCGTAGAGCAGCGTCAGCATACCCCCGATACAGAGCGCCGTGCTGCGGTTGCGGATCACTCCGTAAATATAGGCGGTAATCAGCGCGGTGGTCATCGCGGCGGCGATCAGGTAGGAGATCGGGAAACTCAGATGTTCGGAGAGCGATACGAGCAGCGAATAGAACAGGATGAGGGCCAGTCCGACGAGCAGGTATTGGAACGCGTGGATATTCCTGCGCTGGGTCATCTCGACGAAGAACACTCCGATAAAGGTCAGCAGGATCACCAGCGCGGCGTACTTGATGGCGCGCGTCGCCTGCCGGTACTGCGTGACGGGTACGAGCAGGTTCACACCCAGTTCGCTCTGGGCGATCGCCTCGGTGTGGTTGCCCCGCACCAGCACCTGCGCATAGTTGCGGTTCTGCGCCACGACCTTCCATTCCGCACTGAATCCGTTTTCGGTGACTTCGCGCGTGGGGGGCAGGAAGTTGCCGACGAAACTCGGCGTCGGGCAGTCGGATTGCACCCGGATCGTGTTCTGATTGCCTACGGGAGCGAAGTAGAGCGCCGACGACCCCTTCAGTTTTATCCGTACCTCGAACGGAATGCTTCTGTCCGCTGCCGCCAGCCATTCGCTCAGGTCGATTTGCGCCGCGACGCCCAGCTCGAAACACGGATTGTCGGAGGTGGTGACCGTGGGGTAGCGGCGGCCCTCCCACACGATCTCCACCGACTCTTCGATGCCGCGCAGGTCGGCGATGCCGATCGCCACGGTTGCCCGTAAGGGCCGGAGTTCTCCGTATACGTCCTGCGCGGCTTTGAGTCCGGCGGGAAGTTCGAATGTTCCTGACAGGACGATTTCGGCGTTGTAAACGTTGGTGTCGTACAGTCCGCGCCGCAGCTGTTGGCAGGCGGCGCTGCTTTGGACGGTGAGCTTTTCGGGGAGGATGGTCGTCAGGTATTCGTTGACGGTAACGCGGTTGGCCGCATCCTTTACGGTCTGGTAGCCGGGGATCGTCACGACGGGACCCGTGACGTGCTGTTCGGCGCTCCACATCCGGGCCACCTCTTCCTGCGCGCCTGACATGAGCGATTCGCGTTCGGCGATCAGCGAGAGGATCATGACGCCCGGAATGAGCAGGAGCAGCATGATCAGGCCGATGAAGAGCACTTTGTGCGAAAGCGCGTTGTTTCCCCGCTGTTTTTTCATTTCGGGTTTCTCCGGCTGACTTGCGGGAGCGGCTTCTTTGATGATTTCCATAGTGTGATAGTTTAAAAAGTACTTTTAAATACAAAGTATGTCGGCAAAAAAAAGAATCGTCACTTTCCCGGTGGTGTGCGTGTCGCGGCGTCGATGAACGATTCCAGCGCCTGCAGGTGGCGGCGGAAGGCGTCGCGGCCTTTCTCCGTCGCCCGGTAGGTGGTGTTCGGCATGCGCCCGACGAACTGCTTGCTCGTCGTGATGTACCCGGCGTTTTCCAGTGTCCGCGTGTGGGTCACCAGATTTCCGTCGGTGAGGCCGAGCAGCGTCCGCAGCGATTTGAAATCCAGCGTTTCATTGACCATCAGTACGGCCATGATTCCCAATCGCACTTTGCTTTCGAGCGTCTTGTCGATATTTTCGAGATTCAGTTTCACTTTTTATCTTTTGTTGCGAGGAACAGCAGACCGAAGAGTATGTTCAGCAAGCCGAATCCCGCGGCCCAGAACAGCAGGGCGTAACCTTCGAAAAAACTGTCGGCCAGCCCCAGCACCAGTTCCGCATAGCCCAGATAGCGTACCGAGCTGAACGTATGGTTGGAGGCCGAAACCAGCGCCATGCCGTAGAATAGCAGCATGACGGAGGAAGTCAGTCCGTAATGGCCGTTCACGAAGAGCGCGATGCTGAAGATGCCGCCCACGATCAGCGGCAGGAAAAGATTCCATAACAGGCGTCGCGCCGCGGCGTCGATCACGATCTTCGTATCGCTGCGCCGGGCTTCGAGCAGGCAGAGTCCTGCGGCCGTGGCGACGCACAGCACAATGAGCAGAGCCGCCGCGCCCATCAGCAGGAGCATGCGGCCGGAGGTGTTCACCGCCAGCATCGGCGCGATGTCCCAGCCGCCGTTGAAAAGGCTGTTCACGCCCCATGCGGCCGCCAGTGCGTAGATTCCGACGACGATGGGGGCGTAGGGGCTTACGTTGAGGAACCGCGATGAACGGTTCATCAGCGTCCGTATCTCTGTCAGGGTCGAGTAGACCTCGTTTTCTGCTGCCTTTTTCATGCTAAAAAGTACTTTGTGCTGCAAAGTTGCAGCTAAAAACCGGATTTGCAAATTTTTCGGACTTTTTCTTTTTGCGAAGTCTGTGAATTATCCGTACCTTTTAGCATCCGATTTGCATCTTGCATCGGAGTAAATACATTATGCTTATGAAAACACAATTTCTGACCGTGTTCGGCGCTGCTGCGCTGGCTGTTTTTCCTTCCGAACCCGAAGCCTGCACGCGCGCCGTCTATCTCGGTCCCGACGGCATGACCGTCACGGGGCGCACCATGGACTGGCGCGAGGACCCGCTGACCAACCTCTATATCTTCCCGCGCGGCACCGCCCGCCGCGGCGCCAATACGGACAACACCGTTTTCTGGACGTCGAAATACGGCTCCCTCTCGGCCGCGGGTTACGACATCGGCATCACCGACGGCATGAACGAAGCCGGGCTGGTCGCCAACCTACTCTTCCTGCCCGAGTCGGTTTACGACCGTCCGGGCGACACGCGGCCCGTCATGGGGCTGAGTATCTGGACCCAGTACGTACTCGACAACTTCGCCACGGTGGACGAGGCGGTCGCCGAGCTGTCGAAGGAGAAATTCCGTATCGACGCGCCCGACCTTCCCAACGGCGTGCAGTCGCGTCTGCATCTGGCCGTCTCCGATCCTTCGGGCGACAGTGCCATCTTCGAGTATATCGACGGCAGGCTGGTGATTCACCACGGCCGCCAGTATCAGGTGATGACCAATTCGCCCTTCTACGACCAGCAGCTGGCGATCCTCGACTACTGGCAGCAGATCGGCGGCCTGACGATGCTTCCCGGCACCAACCGCGCTCCGGACCGCTTCGTGCGCGCGTCGTTCTATATCAATGCCGTCGTGAAAAGTCCCGATCCGAAGATCGCCGTCCCGGCCGTGATGTCGGTCATGCGCAACGTCTCGGTTCCTTACGGCATCTCGACGCCCGACAAGCCCCACATCTCCTCGACGCGCTGGCGCACGGTCTGCGACCAGAAAAACCGGGTCTACTATTTCGAACCGACGCTGGCGATGGAGACTTTCCGGGTCGATCTCTCGAAGATCGACTTCGGCAAGGGCACGCCCGAACGGGTGCTGAAACTTGTCGGCGGACGGACCTACACGGGCGACGCCACGGCCGAATTCCGCAGGAGCGACAAACCGTTCGTCTTTCTGTTCGGGGTCTGACGGGCCGGAATATCCGACCGATCCGCATGTGCCGTGCAGTTCCCTGTCCGGCGCATGCGGATTTTTCGTATATTTGTCCGCTCAATAAACACACTATGAAAAGTTTCGAACATTTAATCATCACGCGGTTCAATCTGAACCTCTATGCGCGGGACAAACACGACGCTCCGACGCGCACCGAACGCTGGCTCGCACATCGTTTCGAGGTCTTCGAACGCTATTGCCTGCCTTCGGTCGCGGCGCAGACCAACCCGAATTTCAGGTGGCTCTGTCTTTTCGACGCGGCGACGCCCGCGGCTTACCGCCGCCGCATCGGCGGTTACCAGTCCGTCTGTCCGCAGTTCCGGGCCGTATTTTACAGCGCCGGGCAGGCCGGACGTCTGACCGAAAGTCTGCGCACCACGATTTCGGACCTGCTGGCCGGGCGTGAAGGGCATGTCACCCCCCCCCTCCGCAGCTACTGATCACTACCAATCTCGATAACGACGACGCATTGGCCGCCGACGCCGTCGAACTGCTTCAGCGCGAAATCCGCCCTTCGGCCGGCAAACGCATCTACAGCCTTCTTTACGGTTACCAGTATTTCACCGACAGGCGCTTCGCGCTCAAAATGCGCTACACGAACAACCACTTCCTGACGCTCGTCGAGCCGTTCGATGCGCATTCCGAAACCATCGTTTCCTACCGCCATACCAAAGCCGTCCGCCAGCAGCCGACGGTCTACCTTGCCACCGATAAGGGCAAGTGGCTCGAAATCGTGCACGAGGACAACGTCAGCAACGATTTTCGAATCAATATCAAAGTGTGGTATATTCCCCTGCTCTGCGGCCGCCGGTTCGCCGATTTCGGCCTGCCCGACCTCCATGTTCCGGGACTGCGGCAGTGGTTTTGCACGCTGTGCGTCGTCCCCGCGCGGTTTCTGGTCACGGCGGTCCGGCGCCTGCGCCGCAAGTGGGCGCTGCGGCGGGCTGCGTTACCTTAGTACAGGGTATTTGTTGTTGAAGCGGAATCCCACGCCCAGCATCAGGTAGTTCGGGGTCTGAAAATCTTTCAGACAGTAGCCTATATGGACGAACGTGCGCCGTGTGGCGGCGATCTTGAGCGTCAGCATCTGATAGAACGACTTGAGGTCGCCGCCCTTGTGCAGTACATTGACGCCCAGTCCGATGCCGACCGTGAAGTAAGGCATGACGTATTCGGCCCGGCCCGAGATTCCCAGTGCGATCTGCTTGTCGAGCGACGGGGTGTAGAACGTGTAGCCCGGGTCGCTGCCTCCGGCGTCGTAGATGTAATCTTCGGTGTAGACATTGGCGCTGCCGTCGTAAACGCCGTCCAGCGAGACGCCCGCGCGGAACTTGTATCCGAAGTTGTACATCGTCGCGAAGTTGAAGCCCGCCACGCCGTAGGCGTTGGGCGAAGCGTACTGTTTGTCGCCGACCTCCACGCCTTTGCGCCGCCACGATCCGAACAGTACCAGATCGTAGCTGAAATGGCGGGGGAAATCGGGCGCGAGAAGCGGCCTGCGCGGTTTCACGAGCGGATCGTCCGCCCGGCCGAAACAATAGAGCAGGCCGAACTTCATGCCGATCGAGTTGAGTCCCGCATTGGGGAATTTGGTGTTGCCGTTCGAAAAATGGGTCATCGAAAGACCCGCCGAAAAGTCCAGCTCGCGTGTGAGCATCACGTTGAGGTAGAAATCGGCGTTGATATAGGCGTTCATTTTCGATCCCATCATCATATTGGCCCGGTTTGTCTGCGCGTCGTAGGGTTTCCAGCCGAACGACAGGCCGAAATTCCACTCGTAGTTGAACGACAGCCGCCGGCTTATCCGTGCGATGCGCGCCCCTTGGAAAATATAGAATGCGACGGGAGCGCCCAGCTCCTCCCGGTTTTCGAAACTGTAATAGGAGATTCCGATGCCCTGATACGCGCCTCCGTATATCCGGTCGGGACGCGATCCGGGCTGGAAGCGGAACGAGTAGCGCAGGTGGGCGGCCAGCGACAGGTCGATCGGCTGCCGGGCCAGATTGTCGCCCGCGAGGAACGGATTGGTCGGACACACGTATTCCGGACGGAGTTCCAGACCGATCCCGTGAACGAAGCGTCGGTGAGGCGCCGATGCGGCTGTCGCGTTTGTATGAATGCCGCCGTCTCCGGTCGTCGCGGAACTTGTGCCGAAATTGCTGCCGCCCGTCGCGGAACCTGTGACGGAACTGCTGTTACTGCCGCTCTCTGCCGTGCCGGAGCCGTAACCCGAAGACGTGCCGGACGCGCTGCCCGTGTGTTTTCCCGCCGTAGCCGATCCTGCGCTGAACCCGGCCTGAAATCCGGTGTCGTATCCGGCCCGGTACCCTGCGTCGTATCCGGTAGCATATTCGGCCGAATGCGTCGCGCCCTCCGCCGACGGTTCTGCCGGTCGGGAAATCGTCGTTTCGGGCGAACCGTTCTCTGTGCCGGGAGCGGATTCGGTTGTCGGTCGGGCGTCGGATTCTGCGGTTTCGGGGAGTTGCGGGGCGGTCGTTCCGCGGGTGCCGGGACCGCCTGTGCCGATAGGGCCGGCGATCGCCTCCGGAGTCTCCGCCGCTGCCGGGCTGCCGTCGCCGTTTGCGGTCGTCTGGACGGCCGAGATTTCCGAAACATCTTGCAACGCCGGATGTTTGCGGCTGTCGTCCGTCGCCTCTCCGGCTCTGGCGAACCCGGACAGAAAGAGCATGCTCCCCGCAAGAAGCCCCGTCAATCCTTTCCGTATTTTGCATTTCATAATGGCCTATCCCCGTTTTAACCGCACAAGATACGAATTTTTGCCGGAGCGCAAAGCGATAAACCGAAAAAATCCCGCCTGCGATATGATTTTCGGACACGTCCGATAGTATCTTCGGGGCGTGATCGCCGGCTCTCCGGCCGGTTATTTGGTATCTTCGATTATTGTCTCTATCTTTGTTGCCGAACCAATATCCGTTCCGATGAGAATAAACGATTAATAGGTCGGTTTCATTAAACCGACGCCGTGCTGTAAAGCGACCCGGTTGCAGGTTTAACAGGTCCCCTTTCTGCGGGACCGCCATTAATCGTTTTCCATATGAGTATTATCCTTAGCGGTGTTTCGTACCGCTATCGCAATCAGCAATTTCTGTTCGAAGAACTCGACCTGTCCGTTCCCGCGGGCGGCAAAGTCGCCGTCGTGGGCGACAACGGCGCCGGCAAATCGACGCTTCTGAAACTTATCGCGGGCGAACTCGCCCCCGCCGCGGGAAGCATCGCCTGCTCTTCGCGTCCCTATTACGTGCCCCAGCAGCTCTCCGCCGCCGGAATCTCCGCCGCCTGCGTTTTAGGCGTTGCGGACAAACTCGACGCGCTCCGCGCAATCTGCGGCGGCACTGCCGATCCCCGCTGTTACGACGTTTTGGCCGATGACTGGGACGTCGAAGCCCGCTGCCGCGCCGCACTCGACCACTGGGGCCTGCCGCACGTCGGCCTGACCGATCCGGTCGATGCGCTGAGCGGAGGCGAGCAGACGAAACTCTGTCTGGCGGGGATTTCGGTCCATAACCCCTTCGTCATTCTGCTCGACGAGCCGACCAATCACCTCGACACGTCGGGCCGCCGCAGGCTCTATGATTTTATCCGCGCAAGCCGTGCGACGATCGTCGCCGTGAGCCACGACGTCGCGCTGCTCGACCTGCTCGGCACGACCTGCGAACTCACTGCGAAAGGGCTGAAAGTCTACGGCGGCAACTATGATTTTTACCGCGAACGGAAGCAGGCCGAAGAGGATGCGCTGGCGCAGCAGGTCGATGCCGAACGGACGGCTCTGCGGATGGCCCGCAAAAAGGCGCAGGAGGTCCGCGAGCGTCAGGAGCGGCGGATGCGGCAGGGCGAGCGGCACAAGGACCAGCTTCCTCGCATCCTGCGCCGGACGGTGAAGGACAGGGGCGAACGGACCGAGGCGCAGCTCGTCGGCAAACATGCGGAGCAGATCGGCGGCAGCCGGGAGCGGCTGGACGAACTGCGCAGCCGGCAGCGGACGCAGTGCGAGCTGAAGATAGACTTCGACGACGCGCAGCTTCACGACGGCAAACTGCTGGTCAGGGCCGACGGCCTGAATTTCGAATATGCGCCCGGCCGCCCGTTGTGGCGCGAACCGCTTGCGCTGGAGATCCGCAGCGGCGAGCGCATCCGCCTGACCGGCGACAACGGCACGGGCAAAACGACCCTCGTCCGGCTGCTGACCGGCGAACTGGAACCCACCGTCGGACGTATCGGCCGGGCGGACTTCTCCTATGTCTACCTCGATCAGCAATACAGCCGGGTGAACACCCCGCAGAGCGTACTGGAACTGGCGCAGGACTACAACTACGGTAATTTGCAGGACCACGAACTGAAACTGCGGCTCCACAGGGCGCTGTTTGCACAGCAGATGTGGGACAAGCGGTGCGACACGCTGAGCGGCGGCGAACGGATGCGGCTCTGTCTCTGCTGCCTGATGATCGCCAACCACGTCCCCGATCTCTTTATCCTCGACGAGCCGACCAACAACCTCGATCTTTCGAGCCTTGCGATCCTGACCCGCACGCTCCGCAATTACCGCGGCACCCTGCTGGTCGTCTCCCACGACGACAATTTCACCCGTGAAATCGGAATTACGCGGACGGTCGGACTGGGATCGCCTTCGTCTGGATAAAAACGAAACTCCGGATCGCAAGTGCGGGACTCAGACTGCAATAATAAATCCGGCCCCGTTGGAAAGGGCCGGATTTATTGTCAACGGAGTCCGTGTATTATTTATTTGGTGCCGCTTTTCGCGTCCGGGCTAATATCCGAGTATCCTCAGCATCGAGCGGTACGACTGCTCTTTGGCGAACAGACGCGTGTAATACTCGTTGTCGCTCTTGTCGCGGTCGATGATGATGTGCTTGGGCGCAGGAATCAGACAGTGCTGGATGCCGCCGAAGCCGCCCAGCGACTCCTGATAGGCTCCCGTGTGGAAAAATCCGATGTACTGCGTGTTGCCCGGTTCGAGTTTGGGCAGGAAGATGGCGTTGGTGTGCGACTCGGCGTTGTAGAAATCCTCGCTGTCGCAGGTCAGTCCTCCGAGCAGTACGCGCTGATACTCTTTGTCCCAGTTGTTCACCGCCAGCATGATGTAACGCTGGTTGATGCCCCATGTGTCGGGCAGGGTAGTGATGAACGACGAGTCGATCATGTACCAGTTCTCGCGGTCGTTCTGCTGCTTCTGATTGACGATCGAGTAGAGCGATGCGCCGCTTTCGCCCACCGTGAAGGAGCCGAACTCGGTGAAGATGTTAGGCTCTTCGGTGTCGTTGCGCTGGCAGATATTCTTGATCTGGGCGATGATCTCTTCGGTCAGATACTCGTAGTCGTATTCGAAGTTGAGCGAGTTCTTGATCGGGAATCCGCCGCCGATGTTGAGGCTGTCCAGCTCGGGGCAGATGGCCTTCAGTTCGCAGTAGACGTTGATGCACTTCGACAACTCGTTCCAGTAGTAGGCCGTGTCCTTGATGCCGGTGTTGATGAAGAAGTGCAGCATCTTGAGCTGGAACTTCTTGCTGTTCTTGAGTTTGGCCTTGTAGAAGTCGATGATGTCGTTGTAACGGATGCCCAGACGCGAGGTGTAGAACTCGAACTTGGGTTCCTCCTCGCAGGCGATGCGGATGCCGACCTTGCATTTCTTGGTGAACGAATCCTCGAACAGTTCCAGCTCCTCCTTGTTGTCGAGCACCGGAATCGTGTTCACGAAGCCGTCGTTCACCAGCTGGGCGATGTTCTCCACATACTGCGGCCGCTTGAAACCGTTGCAGATGATGTAGCGGTCCTTGTCGATGATTCCGCTCTCGTAGAGCGCGTTGATGATGTGAATAT
>JAJPZH010000191.1 GCA_021204515.1 Alistipes sp.
TCATGGGTAACGTCATTACGCATATGTATCTGGGACTGAACTCCGTGCTGAGGGCTTCGGGCCACCCGCGCAAGTCGATGTACGCCACGATCTATACGGTGGTGATAAACGCCGCGCTCGACTCGCTGTTCATTTACGGTTTCGGGTGGGGCATCCGCGGCGCGGCCATCGCTACGGTGCTGGCGCAGGTCATCGCGTTGGTGTGGCAGTTCTACATCCTTTCGGACCGGAGCGAACTGCTGCATTTCAAGCCCGGTATTTACCGCCTGCGCCGCAAGATCGTACGCGACATACTGGCGATCGGCATGTCGCCGTTCCTGATGAACCTCGCGGCCTGCTTTATCGTGATCCTGATCAACAAGGGTATCAAGCAGTACGGCGGCGACCTGATGATCGGCGCCTACGGCATCGTGAACCGGCTGGCGTTCTTCTTCGTGATGATCGTCATGGGCATCAATCAGGGTATGCAGCCCATCGCGGGTTATAATTTCGGCGCCCGGCAGTACGAACGCGTACTGAGGGTGCTGAAGCTGACGATCATCGGCGCCACGTGCGTCACGATGGCCGGATTCCTGCTGGGCGAACTGGTCCCGCGGCTGGCTGTGTCGGCCTTTACGAACGATCCCGAACTGATCCGGCTGTCGGTGGAAGGCATGCGCATCGTCTTCATCTGTTTCCCGATCATCGGGTTTCAGATGGTGGCGACCAACTTCTTCATGAGTATCGGCAAGGCCGGCAAGGCGATTTTCCTGTCGCTTTCGCGCCAGCTGCTTTTTCTGATGCCGGGGCTGATTTTCCTGCCGCATGTCTTCGACGTCTATACCCGCTGGGACGGCAGCTGGGGCGTGTGGTGCTCGATGCCGCTGTCGGACCTACTGGCGTCGGTCGTGGCTTTCTTCATGCTGGGCTACCAACTGCGTAAGTTCAGGGCCGAAATGGATGCGGCCCCTGCAACGAATATTCCCGAATAATCCGCGACTATGAAAGATAAATTCGTCATCAACATCGGACGCCAGCTCGGAAGCGGCGGCAAAGCCGTGGCGGAGAGACTCGGAATCGGCGTTTACGACAAGCAGCTGATCAATCTGGCCGCCGAGCAGAGCGGCATCTGTCCCGAAATTTTCGAGAAAGCCGACGAAAAAGAGTCGCGCAACCTGTTTGCGACCTTCATCGGTTACCTGCGCTCGCCGTTCGTCGGAAGCGAATACTCCGGAAACAACGTGCTGAGCAGCGACGCTCTGTTCAAAATCCAGAGCGACGTGATCCGCGACCTCGCTTCGCGCGAGTCGTGCGTTTTCGTGGGCCGGTGCGCCGACTATATACTGCGCGATCATCCGCGCGCCGTGAATGTTTTCATCGCGGCGGACCGCGCCGAACGCATCGAGCGGCTCTGCCGCCAGCACGGCATCGCGCCCGCAGAAGCGGAGAGTCTGATGGACCGCACCGATGCGCGCCGCGCCGCCTACTACAATTATTACAGCAGCGGTACGTGGGGAATGGCCGAGACTTATCACCTCTGTGTCGATTCGTCGGTGCTGGGGATCGAGGGCACGACCGGTCTCGTGCTGGAATTCGTGGAACGCAAATTGGGTGTGAAGCCCTGAGCGGCCGCATTTTTCGTTAATTGATTGCCTTATGATACTTGCAGATCAGATAAAGGATTTGGAACAGCGCAGCGCAGCGCTGGAGCGCTGTCTGAACATCAAACAGAAGCGCATCGACCTGCTCAACGAAGAGGAGAAGACCCAAGTGCCGGATTTCTGGGACAATCCGGATCAGGCGCGCGAACAGCTGCGCCGCGTGGCGGCCATCAAGGCGTGGGTGGACGATTACGACGCCGTTGCGAAGGACGTCGAGGATCTTGCGCTGATGCCCGAATTCGTGAAGGAGGGCGTGGTGAGCGAGCAGGAGATGGACGCCCATTATGCGCAGACGCTGGAGCGCATCGAGAAACTCGAAATGCGCAATATGCTGCGCCGCGACGAGGACAAGCTGGGGGCGATTCTCGACATCAACGCCGGGGCCGGCGGCACCGAGGCGCTCGACTGGGCGTCGATGCTGCTGCGCATGTATACCCGCTGGGGCGAGGCGCACGGCTACAAGGTCAAGGTGCTCGACTATCAGGCCGGCGACGAGGTGGGGGTGAAATCCTGCACGCTGGAGTTCGAAGGCGAGTATGCGTACGGCTACCTCAAGAGCGAGAACGGCGTGCACCGCATGGTGCGCCTTTCGCCCTTCAACGCCAACAACAAGCGGCAGACGACTTTCGCGTCGGTTTTCGTGTCGCCCGCCGTGGACGATACGATCGAGGTGACGGTGAATCCCTCGGACATCGAGTGGGACACGTTCCGCGCCAGCGGTGCGGGCGGTCAGAACGTCAATAAGGTCGAAACCGCCGTGCGTCTGCGTTATCACGGCAAGGACGCCGATACGGGCGAAGCGGTGGAGTTCCTGATCGAGAACATGGAGACCCGCTCGCAGCTGATGAACCGCGAGAACGCCATGCGCATCCTCAAATCGAAGCTCTACCAGCGCGAGCTGGACAAACGCATGGCCACGCAGCAGGCTTTGGAGGCGTCGAAGAAGAAGATCGAATGGGGTTCGCAGATCCGCTCCTACGTTTTCGACGACCGCCGCGTCAAGGACCACCGTACGGGCGTGCAGACCTCGGCCGTCGAAGCCGTCATGGACGGCGGTCTGGACGAATTCATCAAGGCCTACCTGATGGAATACGGCGCCGAAGCCTGATCCGGGGTTTTGCCGTACGAAAAGATCGCTATCTTTGTAAGATGAAGAGATTCCTTGTTTTCCTGTCGTTCGTAATTTTCGCCGCCTCGCTCCGCGCTGCGGCCCAATCTGCGGTACGACTGCCGGGACCTGCCTGCGGAGCACCGCTTTCGCATGCTCCGGTGCTGGTCGGCATGACCGATACTGCGGCCTATTTCCCCAAACTGGAAGGCCGGCGCGTGGCCGTGCTGGCGAACCATACAGCCGTTGCGCAGTTCTGCGGATCTGCAACGGGCGGGCCGACGTGTCTGCCGGCCGTATCCGGGGACGAACAGGCGCATCTGCCGGGGACTTTCGCGGGCGAAACGGCAGGCTCTTCGGGCGTCTCTGCGGACAAGAGGGCGAATCTGCCGGAAGCTTCCGCCGACGGGACGATACATCTGGTCGATCTGCTGCACGGACGCGGCTTCGATGTGACGGGGATTTTTTCGCCCGAACACGGATTCCGGGGGACGTCCGATTCGGGCGAGCATGTCAAGAGTTCCGTAGACGAACGGAAGGGAATCCCGATCCGGTCGCTCTACGACGGCGATGCCAAACGTCCTTCGGACGAAGCGATGCAGTCGTTCGACGTGCTGGTGGTCGATATGCAGGACGTCGGACTGCGCTTCTACACCTATTATATTACGATGCTCCGCATGATGGACGCCTGCGCCGAGTTCGGCCGTACGGTCGTCGTGCTCGACCGTCCCAATCCCAACGGGCATCTGATCGACGGGCCGGTGCTCGACATGAAGTACAAATCGGGCGTCGGAGCCTTGCCGGTTCCGGTCCTGCACGGGCTTACGATGGGCGAAATCGCCCGTATGGCCGTCGGCGAAGGGTGGGTCGAAAAATGCAGGCTGGATGTCGTATGCTGCCGCAATTACACCCATGCGACTCCTTACGAGCTTCCGGTCGCGCCGTCGCCCAACCTGCCGACGCAGCGTGCCGTCTACCTCTACCCGTCGCTCTGCCTTTTCGAAGGGACGGTCGTCAGTCTGGGGCGCGGAACCGACAAGCCGTTCGAAATCTACGGCCATCCCGATATGAAAGGGTATGAATTCTCGTTTACGCCCCGTCCGACGGCCGGGGCCAAGCATCCTCCGCTGGAGGGCCGGCTCTGCCACGGCGCCGACCTGAGCGGAATGCCGCTCGACGAGGCGCGGCAGGTCGGACTGACGCTGCGCTACGTGATCGAGGCTTACCGTAATCTGGGCTTGGGCGAGGAGTTCTTTACCCCGATGTTCGAAAAACTTATCGGTGTCGGCTATGTCCGCGAGATGATTCTCTCCGGGGCTTCGGAAGCGGAAATCCGCGCATGCTGGCAGGAGGACCTGCGCCGTTTTCGTGAACGGCGGCAGCCGTATCTGCTCTATGCGGAGTGAGCGGTTTGCGGTCGAAAATAAATTTTTTGAAAAAATCTGAAAAATATTTTTTCCTTCGAAAATATTACTGAATATTGCCGTCGGTGATTGGATTCTGTAATCAAATCCCCCGGAATTTCTCAATATTGTAATCAAACGGCCTGACAAACATCATCCGACAGGCCGTTTTTCTTGTATCTGAATGATACAATTACGAATATAAATACTTATATTTGCTAACGTAATATAATTTTTAGCGTTCCTTACCGGACGAATTGTTATATCTTGTCAATTTATTAATTTAATTTTAAGCCTATGACGCTCAAATCTTACTTGCGCATGTTATTGGCA
>JAJPZH010000246.1 GCA_021204515.1 Alistipes sp.
CTATTATTCAGAAAGTTGGCTAAATAGGTAAATCCCGCAATCCGGCAACATATAACTTCACCGAATTTTTGCTACTTTTGTAGCATTAGATTCGGAACAAATGGTCGAAAATGATAGTTGTATAAAACACTCGGCAATTATTCTGACAGCTTTCGTGCTGTTTTTCATGACGTGGTATTTCAACCTCGGCGTACGGCCATTTGAAAATTTCATATCAAACATAGAATCAATTCATTACACATTAAATTACCTGATTGCGGGTTTGATTCCGGCAGCGGCGCTTCTATTGCTGCATCGACCCGATACTATATTATATAGGTTCGGATTGACACACGGATTCGGCCGGGGAATACTCTTCGGCATGCTGAGTACTATCCCCATGCTCGTCGGTTATGCGGTCATCGGCAGTTTCAACCGGGAAACATCGCCGGATCATATGTTCACGTTCATAGTCATCGCGGGATTCTTCGAGGAACTGATTTTCAGGGGATTCGTATTCGGAGAGCTGTTTCGGACGGCTCATTGGGGATTTCTGCCGGCGGCGATGCTGACGGCTTTGGCATTCGGTTCGCTGCATTTTTATCAGGGACATGATCTGACTTCCGCATTGGGAGCTTTCGGCATTACAGCCGCCGGAAGCATCTTTTTCAGTTGGATCTATGTAGAATCGGGCAATAACCTATGGAGCGTAATCTGGCTGCATACGCTGATGAACGCGCCGTGGATTCTGTTCAGCGTGAGTAAAAGCGGCGCTGTCGGCGGATTATGGGCGAACGGGCTTCGTTTATGCACGCTGCTGATTGCAACCGCATTGGTCGTCATTTACAAGAAACGAAAGTCACTACCCTATCATATTTCAAAGAAAACACTGATAATCAATAGACAATATGCATAAAAAACTCGTTTACATATTTATCTTCGCACTGATAGGCGCATGTACGCCCCGTCAGCAGGCAGATGAAAATACCTTGTATGTCTCAATCCTTCCGCTCCGCAGTCTCGTGGGGGAAATCGTAGGCGACGATTTCAAAATAGAGGTACTGGTTCCTCCCGGCGCAAGCCCAGAGACGTTCGAGCCGACGCCCCGGCAGTTCATCGGGCTGAACCGGGCTGAAATGATCTTTAATGTCGGCCTTATCGACTTCGAAACCACGCTGTTATCCAAAATCGAAGATCGCGGAAAGGTCGTGAATCTTAGTCAGGGCATCGAACTGACCGCAGGCAGTTGTTCGCACACATGCCCTCACGCGAAACAAGCCGTGCACGACGGGCATGACACTTCCCACACCGAAACTCACAGTCACGCCTACGGTGTCGATCCCCACGTATGGACATCGCCCCGCGCATTGCAGAAAATGGCGGAGAACGCTTACGCAGCGATTCGCCGGGCATATCCCGATTCGGTGAAATACGAAGCGAATTACAAGCGGCTGCAGGCCGATTTGCAGGCGCTGGACGCCCGTACCGGCGAAAAGATTGCACAGAGCGGCATCGAATACTTCATCATCTACCACCCCGCCCTCACCTATTACGCCCGGGATTACGGCATCCGGCAGGTGGCGATCGAAGCCGACGGCAAGGAACCTTCGGCCAAGCAACTGACGCAGATCATCCGTCAAGCCCGCGAAGATGGCGTACGGCGCATTCTCTATCAGAGCCAGTTTCCGGCATCGGCCGTGGAGATCATCGCACGCGACATCGATGCGGAATATGTCGAAGTGGATCCGCTGCGCGAAGATGCGATCGCCAACATCGACGCAATAACCGACATAATCACGCAGCAATGAATCTGGTAACGCTACGCGACGTCGGCGTCGCATACGACGGATACGAAGCCCTGCAGCACGTCGATCTGGAGATTGGGGACAAGGACTTTCTGGGTGTCATCGGTCCGAACGGCGGAGGCAAAACAACCCTCGTGAAAGCGATTCTGGGCACGGTGCCCCACACAGGAGAAGTCCGGCTCGCACCGGAACTGTTCCGGGATAAGGAACGGCTGATCGGCTACATGCCCCAGATTTCGGATTTCGACCGCACGTTCCCGATTTCGGTGCTCGAAGTGGTATTGTCGGGTTTACAGGGGCACAAGGGGCTTTTCAGCCGCTATACGAAAGCAGACCGCGCAAAGGCGCTCGGCCTGCTGGAAACGGCGGGCGTGGCCGATACGGCCCGCAACCCTATCGGCGAAGTTTCGGGCGGTCAGATGCAGCGGGCGCTGTTGTGCCGGGCCGTCATTTCCGATCCCAAACTGCTGATTCTGGACGAGCCGGCCAATTTCGTGGACAACAAATTCGAAAACGAACTGTACCGGACACTGCACGAACTGAACCGCCGCATGGCGATCGTCATGGTGTCGCACGACATCGGTACGATCAGCAGCGTGGTAAAAGAGATCGTCTGCGTGAACCGCCGCGTACACCGCCATCGTTCGAACGTCATCACCGAAGAGCAGCTGCGCAACTACGACTGCCCTATTCAGCTCGTATCGCACGGACATATTCCCCACACGGTACTGGAACATCATCCGGGCGACTGCTGCTGTGACCACGAATAAAAAGAGCGTTCCGTCGGTGGGAACGCTCTGAAAATAATGGCCGGGGACGGATAGAAGCCGAAAACGAAGCGGACAGTCGGAGACAGAACAAGTCCGGAAGCAAAAGGCCACCCGAAGAAATTACACGAAAAGCGCGCGATTTCAGTGAATCGCGCGCTTAAGTTTGATAAATGCAGCAACAGTACCGCAGGAGGAGTTATTTCGCCTCGTTGATCTTACTCAGTTTCTCGAAGAGCTTGTCATAAGCGTCCACCATCTCGGCGCGCAGGGCGGCGAAGTGCTTGCGGACGAGCGAACGATTGTGCGGCTCGGCGGGATTATTGGCCTTCGTGAAAAGATCGTTGCGGACGGCAACGGCCTCCTGCATCACTTCGAATACCTCTTTCTCCTTCGAGGGCTGGAAGCAGATCGCCATATCGCAGTCGAAAACCACCTCTTCCAGACGGTAATCGATCTCCTTTTTCAGATTCCTTAAATTTGCCATATCATTGTGTGTTTTAAAAATTTGCTCCGACAAAGGTACGAAAAGCTTTCGGATTATCAAACGTTTTATACCCTCCGGCAATGAAATAATCCCCGCTCCCCCCCTATGCAAAAAAGGATTCCGGGTCAGGAATCCTTTTTCACTTATAAAATCAGGCCTTACATCTTCTCCAAGTCCTTGTAGGTCTTTTTAGCGGCTTTTTCGGCGGCCTTGGCGGCTTTGGCCTCTTTCTTGGCTATCTTGCGGGCGGCACGGTCCTGCTCGCGGGCGATTCGCTTCGCCTCGCGGATCTCCTTTTTCGAAAGATGATCGGCGTCACGGACACCCTGCCTTATTTCGCGTTCCGCTTCGCGGACCTCTTTCTTATAATCGACATCCGATCCGGGCATTTCGACGATGATACCCGTTATCGACTCGTCGATCACTTCGCATCCGCAGGGTTCACAAGGCTGTGAGGCAGTCTCGGGCTGCGGCGCGGGTTTCGGTTTAGAAATCATCGTGCGCTGCTCGACGACACTTCCCTCGCCGTAATTGATCGTCAGTTCGACCCGGCGGAGAGGCGGCAGGATATTCTTTTTCATGTACTCCCATGCCGACGGCATCTTTTTGAGTGCCAATTCTTTGGCGTCGGACGACTGACTGCCGTCGATGATATTCAGCACGGAGTGTTTGTCGGGCACCGGCGACTGGACGACCAATGCGCGACACATCTCCCAATCTTCGGCGACGGCATGGATCGTCACGTCGTACTTCTTCGAGAAACCGTACTTTTTATCGACGTAATTCTTGAAATCCTGCGCACGATTCCGGGCCAGCGTCTCATTGAATTTCAGCGGACCGTCAGGCGACGAATAACCCGTAATTTCAACCGATTTGACCTTCATCAGCGTATCTTTCATCAGATTGCCGACAAAGACATCCAGATCGCCGAGTTTCCGCGAATTGCCGTCGAGCGTCGAGGAAAGTTTCGCCAGATTGATCTGATAGCGAACCGAATAGCCGGTGTCGCCGGGACGTTTGACGATGAATCTGCGGACGAGATAATCGCCGTCGGTGGTTTCCGACAGCATCACGGTATCGGCCGCAGGCGCCGGCACCGCGCTCCTGACTTGGGCCGTCGCTCCGGCAGCGGCACACAACGCAAGAGATAGAGCGAATGTTGTAAAGATTGTTTTCACGCAAATAATAGTGTTGGTTAATTCCTGCCGCACAACTCGCAAGATTCGTACCACGAAGACGGATATATCCGCACCTGCATCTACGAGACTTACCGCCGACTGAAATCACAGGGACCGGGGAATAGAAAAATGCAACCGGAGAAGATGCCAACGCAGTCGCCAAATCAGACAAACAAGCCGGATGAATTTTTCATCCGGCTTGTTCACTTACTTGCAAGCGACTCAACTACTACAAATTGATAT
>JAJPZH010000131.1 GCA_021204515.1 Alistipes sp.
GCTTTATATTTCCAACACATCTGTTTATAGATATGAGCAATTGGATTAGGTATTTTGAGTCATATTTTGAGAAAAAAGTTCGGCTATGATTATACGTAAGATTGTGGGATTGTTATTCGTTGTTCTCCTAGTGCGAAGCGGAATCGCTCAAGAAAACCCGTATGATAATGCAATCGGAAAGGCTATCTCCCGAAGCGACTGGTTCGAAACGAGAGCCCGTTATGAGCGGACCGCCGACAGCCTGAGCGATTACATGCGGTTGTTCTCGGGAGCGCTGCTCGATCATAATTTCAACAATCCGGCGGGCGCCGTCGAGAAAATCCAGCGCATATACGATGAGTACAACGCCCAAATGGGCGGCAACTTTTTCTCATTGTTCTGGATGATGTCCGACAATTTGGCAAAACTCGGACACTTTAAGGCTGCCCATGACGTTTGCTCGAGCCTGCTCGCGCAAGGCCGGGACTATATGGACGAGGGGACGCGGACTGCCTTCGAGACCAATGCCGTCCTTTTTGGGCTGAAATCCCAGTGGCCCCGAATGGGAATATCGGATGCCGAAGTGAATTACGACATACCGTTCGACGTCGAGGATGAACAAATCAAGTGCACGGCCGTCCGCGGCATGCGACGCATCGGTGCGATGCTCGACTCCGGAGGTCAGATGACGATCATCGATAAACAGTTGGCATCTCAGTTGGAACTGCCCTTGTCGGCGGATTCGATCCAGTTCAACGAAACGCGGTGTCCTCTCGCATTGCTTGACACCCTGCGATTGGGTGCGGCCGTGTTCGTCAATATTCCGTGTGTGGTTCTGCCGCTCGGAGAGACGGGAGTTACGGATTGCAGCCTTATTCTCGGAAACGATGTGTTGCAACTCTTTCCTGAGATCGAATTGGACTACGAAGTTCGGGAGTTGCGCTTAAAGTCGCATACGACACCGCTGCCCGATGCTCCCCGGAATCTGATGCTCAACAAAATACCTTATATTCTGGTGAAACTGAACGGAATCCCAGCAACGATGGTTTGGGATACGGGAGCCTCGAAATCGTCGGTCGAACCGGAATTCCATGAGACACATCGCGACCGGCTTCCACCGTTGCAGGCACACGGACGCAAACGCGGGAAAACCGCGACCGGATACAGCCCGGTACTCGAATACGCCATACTGCCGCAGATGGAACTGACAATCGGGGATAAAACAGGCGAGATGACTAACCTGTATGTGATCGAAGATATGCCCCATTCCCAGTTGATGGGAATACCTTTCGACGGAATATTGGGTGTACTGCCTCCCGCTGAATTCAAACGATTGACGATTAATTTTCAGGGAATGTATTTCCTTGTAGAGTGATATTTGCCAGGTGTTTTGGGATAAGTCAATAAGTGTATAGAAATGAAGGGCAAAAACTGAAAAATATATTCTTCTGGAATAGATTCGCATATGTACCTGTCTGGCCATAGCCAAGGGAGCAAGTGCATCTTGTTATGCCTCTCCGTGTAGCCGACAGAGAATGTTAATTACTACAATTAAAGAATTTATGTAGAGTTTCGATCTTTGGACTAATGTAAGAGTTGAGGATGTATTGCCGTTATCATTATTCTATTTCAAAAAACGACTGTATGTCAATTGGCTGATATTTCAGTGGGAAAGATTTATGGTGCGACTGTATGTTCCGTTATAATTTTTTTCAGAATGCCTCAGTCATATTCATGTAGAAGAGCACGCCTTTCTGTCCCGGTTCGCGGCCGATGTCGAAGCGAAAATTTTTCTTCGGCTGGACTTGAATACGTAGCCCGACGCCGTAATTCCATTTCCAGCGGCTCCAGTCAGCCGGTGTCCGTCCGATGGTTCCGGTACCGCCCCAGATGACGAATCCCAGTTTGGACCAGAACCTACCTTTGCGATATGATTCCTCGGAGCCGAACATATGACGGTATTCCATGATTCCGTAGGCCATCGTTTTGTCACGGTACTTCCCCCAATAATACCCGCGCAGATCAAACGGGGAGCCGAACATCGGCAGTTCGGTGAAGGGAATGTCCCCGAATCCCATTTGTGACCGTGCCGTCCAGCCCAGCACGCTGCGGCGATGGAATAACGATACGAACTGGCGGTATTCGAGATCGAACCGTTGGTAATTGTAGGTGCTGCCCAGTAGTTTGAGGTAAAAGGTTCCCGTGGCTCCGAGCAACACTCCGCATGACGGAGTAGCCATATCGTCGCGGGTATCGTATTGGAACGTTGCGCCGATACCGATGCCGGTATAGGCGGATTTGTATTTCGAGAAATAGGGATCGGCGGCCATTACGGGGTTGATGTCGGTCGAAGAGGTATAGGTCACGTCGGCGAGTGCTCCCAAGTAGAGCGATGGGCGAATTTCCCACACGAAATGCGGATAGAACTGAAAGGCCTGTTTATGGAATTCCGTCGTCGTTTCCCCTTTTTCCCTACGTTCGATCGTCTCATAACCGACTCCGTAGTAGTTGCTCGGTTCGTCACGGTAAGAGTATTTGAGATAGATGCGGAATCGGTTCTGTTTCATAAACAAAGCTCCGGTTCCGCTGACGACGATCGTGCCGTTGAGCGAAAGGTTGAATCCGATAGGAAGATACGAGCGTTGCGATGCCGTATCGGTCTTATTGATCTTGAATGATGTGAGCATGGCCCCTCCGATGCCGAATGATGCTTCGGGCGTATAGGAGGGACCGCCGAGTACGGAGATCCAGACGTTTTTGCGACTCCGGGCTGAATCGCGGCGCATCTGCCGCAATTCGGATTTCGATTTTCGGGTCGGACATTCCGTCGCTGTCGTATCGCACTGGGAATGAAGAAAGGCGGACTCTTCGGCTCGAGCCGTTCCCGTGCAAAGCAACCATATCAATACGAATCCGTAATGCAGTCTGTTCATAGTTTGTAATCCCATTGACGTATCGCTTCGCCCCAGTAGCGTTCGACGGTTAGTCGGGTTTGCAGGTCGAAGCAGTAATCTTTCTTGCGGAATCCTCGATGTTTTTCGAGGTAACGTTCCATAGCGGGCCGCACACGTCCGAAATCGCCGAGCGACAATTTCTGATAGATGGCTTCCGCCGTTTCGAGCGGATGCGCTTCGAACTCCTCGAAACGTACTTCGGCGAGATGTCCTTCGGGGATCAGGAGTTTGTCTGCTTCGTAATGTTCGTACAATGCCCGGTAGTTAAGCAGGATTTCGCGCTCCAGTTCCTCATCGGAGATCCTTTGCAGCCGGAGCGGGGCAAGCGTATTGTGGAAAAAACTGCATGTGGATTCGAATACAACGTAGGGGTTGCGGATCAGATAGATGAATTTCGCATCGGGGTACATTTCGAGCAGCATCTTGATTCTGCCTGTATGGGGTGGATTCTTGCTGAGGAACCGCTTTTTTCCTGTGACATGCAACGCGATGCGGATCAGTTTGTCGAGCGCCCGCATGAATTCCCTCCGTTCGGCATCGGCCGCGGTCGTGAAGGTAAGGTATTTATCCCGGTATTCGGCCATCCGCTGCGGAAATATCCAGAAATGGTAGTGGGAGCAGGCAGTCATGTTACTCAGGGCGAATTCCTCTTCCTGCGGCAGATCCACGCCCAATGCCATCGAGTCAGTCGGCCGTTCGGAGGGCATGACCAGCGACATGCAGCGTTTGAAGAAGGGCCGTCCCCAAAGCATCAGGTGGGGAAATACCGTCTGATAGGTCGAGCAGCACCCAAAACTGTCGTCGCACGAGAGAACGTTGTGCACGAAGGTTGTGCCGCTGCGCCAGTGGCCGAGAATGAAGACCGGAGCTTCCGTGTCTGTGGTTTCAGGTAGAGCGGTATAACGTTTTTCATTGATCGCGTAGAACGGGTCGAGCAGACGGCGTATCCGTTTCGTCATGACGAACTTGCGGCGGCGTTTTTCGTCGATCTCCGCTCCGCGGATTACTGTTTCGAATGTCTTTCTGTCGGCGCCGACAAGTGTATTGACCGGCAGATTTTCGAATTTCAGAAGTCCCATTGGTACATTATTTTTGCGTACAGACCACGTTGATACCCTGTTCACGCATGAAACGGCAGACCCGTTCGACGGCCTCGCGGTGCGATTCGTCGATGTTCAGTTCGGAGAGGCTGATCTCGATACGCTCTTCGTCGGGAGAGTCCGTTTGCCTCAGATCATTTCCGAGAATCATACCTACGGCTGATGTGTAGTTCGTGACGGGGTCGATCAGGATGAATGCTCCCGTGGCACGGTTTTCCGTATAGGGGTCGTAAAGCAGCGTATCGGCGGCTGAAATCGAGACGAGCCCGATCTCGTTGAGCGCGAGCCGTTCGGCGGGATGGCGTTCCGTCGTATTGACGTCCACGCGGTAGTCGATTCCGCTGATCCGGACCCGGGTGGTGTGTGTGGTGTGTTTGAGGAAGAATGACTTGGTGCGGTCCATTGG
>JAJPZH010000179.1 GCA_021204515.1 Alistipes sp.
GTTTAAAACACAAATAACAACTAAAACGTTTTAGCCAAAACAGCTAAAAAAAGGGTCATTTTTGTCCGGTGGATTCTCCTTTCACCAACTCCGCGTTTAGCATGATAGCGGCGCTGGAAGCGCACTCCGGCTCCTCGATCCGACGCACCAGCAGGCGGACTGCTTCCGTTCCGAACAACTCGATCGGCTGCCGGATACTGGTGACGGACACCCGGTACAGATCGAACACTTCGTTACCGTCGTAAGCCACGACAGCCACATCGCCGGGCACCGACACCTGATAACGGTTCAGCGCCTTAAGCCCCTCAACAGCCAGACTGTTGGTCGCAAACAGCAGCGCGTCCACTTTGCGGTTGGCCCGTTGAAAAAGCTGCCGCACAAGATCATCGACCCGGCGGGACGTCTCATGAAAATCAATACGATATATCTGCATGCCATCCTTGAGTCCCAGACGTTCCATCGTAGATTCGTACCCCTTCTCCCGGTCGCAGATATTCGACAGCCGCATGGCATAAGAGACCATCGCCACACGCTTGTAGCCCGATTCCACCAAATGCTCTACGGCCATTGCCGAGGCTTTCTGATTATTCAGCACGACACGGCTTATCTCGGGGTTGTCGATCGTACGGTCGATCAGCACCAGCGGAATGTTAAGGCTGTAAATCTCTTCGATGTAAGCTTCGGAACCCTCGCACGGAACGAGGATCAATCCGTCCACACCCTTGCCCAAAAGCACTTCGACCACATTGCGGAACTTGTCCGCATTCTCGTCCGAACTGCCGAAGATGACCGTATACTTAAAACGGGAGGCGTCGTCTTCGATCTTACGGCATATTTCCGCAAAAAAGCTGTTCGAGATATCGGAAACGACCACGCCGATTGTCCGCGAACGTCCGCTCCGCAGACTTCGCGCCGCATTATTAGGCTGATAATCAAGCTTATCAGCCATTTCCCGAATACGTTTGGTCATCTCGTCGCTTATGCGATAACGTTTTCCCTTATTATTCATGACGAACGACACGAGCGATATCGAAACTCCGGCAGCTTCGGCGATGTCACGGATCGTTGTACGTTTAGTTTTCATATAGCACGGATAATAACTTTCTATCGCAAATATATACTAAAACGTTTTAGTTGCAAAATAAATCGGCAAAATTTCACACACAAAACAACATATACACTGATATACAGAAAATTACATACAGCGACCAATCGGCGCCGCATATGCCCGATTCGATCCGACAATGCTAAAATCAGGTAAAATCCGCATCGCATACATCAACAGCGAACTCATACGGGCCGATTCCCGACGGTTTTTCCCCTACGTAACGACACCCGGCTTCCTTTGAGAAGCCGGGTGTCGTCCGTTAAAAACAGATTCGGATTACTGCAATCCGCACCAACGCAGAAACGCATCCTTGCCGACCGAGGCGCAGCCCGTCGAGGAGTGTCCGCCGGCGAAGTAGGGTTCGTCGCGGTCGGGCACATCGCCTTCGCAGCCCCAGCCTTCGTAATACATATAGAGCGTGCCTTCGTGCTCGAAAACCTCGCCGAACCAGATACCGCCCTGATCCCAGCGTCCGGCATTACCGCGCTCGAAGAAGGGACGGGTATTCTGCACCTTGGTCCAGTTGAGCAGATCGTCGGAGTAGGCCACATGGAAGCGATCCGGGAAATCGAAATGACGGTCGCTGCCCTGATACACCATAAACCATTTATCCACGCCGTCGAGCCGGAAAATGCGCGAACCGTTGACCGATTTGAGGTCGAAATCCGCAGGACCGCCGCCCGGCAGCAGCACCGTATGCACATCGGCTCCGGCCAGCGTTTCGGGATTGCTCGCCACGGCGCAGTCCACCTTCATCAGACCGTTATTATAGCCGTAACCGTAATAGATATAATACTTTCCGCCGTGGTAGACCACATCGCTGCACCCTACCCCGTCGCGCAGCATCTTGCCCGCCGTGAAACTGATGCCCCCGTCGGCCGAGCGGCGGCAGGCCAGCGATCCCTGCTTGTTGTCGAGCGTACCGCGCACGGCCTGATAGAAGAACCACACTTCACCGTCGGCCCCGACGCAGGGGGCACAGTCGAGCAGATGCAGTTCGTCGCAGGTGCCGGGATCGCCGTGGGCGATTATCGGATTGGACGGATATTCGGTCCACGGACCGGCAGGCTTGAAATCGGCCGCCTCCTGCGTAAACAGACCGATCTGGTCGTGGTAAGAGCCGTAAGGGTTGTAACCGCTGCCGCGCACGTACATCCGCCACTTGCCGTCGGGCGACTCCGCAGGGGTCAGGATCGCGGCGTTGGCGATATGTTCGCGGCGCCAGTCGGGCTGATCCATGCCGTAGGTCAGCACGGGACCGTCGCCGACACGTTTCATCAGCGTTCCGGCCTTGTTGTCGGGACCTTTGATGTCGTCGAAATACCAATTCTCGCCCGACCCGGTCTCCCCGGCGTCGAACAGCAGGATGATCTGGGTATACTTGCCGTCGGGCAGGTTGCGCGACGAGAAGTCGAACGTCAGTTCGGTCCATTCGTTGGCATTCGGCACCACGACATTGGTTATCTCCTGCGGCGCGACGCCCGTTCCTTCGAGTTTGAAGTACACCTTGCCGTTCGCCTTGGGCGAATAGACTTTCATCGTAAAGACGGCGCTACTGCTGAATACCATCGGGTCGGAGACCGGATCGCTCCACAACAGTTCCCACTGGTGGCCGCCGGAGGTCACATGCCCCACATGGGCGCTCGTATTGATGCCCGTCCTGTAGGGATTTTCAATCACCTCGTAACTCATCGGCAGGTCCGAATCGTTGATATTGAACTGCATGGTCACGTCCTCGAAGTTACAGAAATCCACCAGCTCCGCAGGCTGGGGTTCGGACTTCTTTTCGCCTTTGGGACCGATCACGTCGTCGAAATACCATGTCTCGCCCGGAGCCGCGACCCCGGCGTCGAACAGCAGCAGAATGCGGTCATAGGTATAGTCGGGCAGGCCGAACGACGAGAAATCGTAGGTGTAGGTAATCCACTTCCCGGCTTCGGACGACGTGACCGAAGTGATCTCCTTGGGCTCGGCACCCGCCGAACTTTCGAGCTTCATGTAAATCGAAGCCCCGGCTTTGGGCGCATAGACGCTCACCGAGAATTCGGCGCCGTACTTGCTGAAAGCGAAGGGTTTTTCGAGGTTCCTGCTGTAAAGCAGCTCCCACTGGCCGCTGCCCGTAACCACGCGGGCGACATGCTCGCTGTCATTGCCGTCAGTCACCGGATTGGCGATGACTTCGTACTGCATGTCGTCGCTGCCGGCGACCTGAAACTCCAGATCGGAAGTCTCGAAGTCGCTGTAATTTTCCTGCCCTTCGCCCGGCGTCGGCCCCGGACCGGGATCGACGCTTTCGCCCTGCATCTGGAAAATATCGTCGAAGAGCCACTTTTCGCCCGACCCGGTCTCCCCGGCATCGAACAGCAGCACGATCTTGTTGTACTTGCCGTCGGGCAGGTTGCGGTCGGTGAAGTCGTAAGTCAGCGTCTCCCAGCGGTTGGAGGCCGCGGAAACCACATCGGTAATCTCCTGCGCATTGACGCCGCCGCCCTCCAGTTTGAAATAGATTTTTCCATTGACTTTAGGCGAATTGACCTTCATGGTGAACTTGGCGCCGTCCTTCGTGAAATCGAACGGCTCGGCCAGTTCCTCGCTGTAAATCAGCTCCCACTGGCCGCCGCCGGAGATCACCTGTCCGTAATGGTCGCTCGTATTGCCGCCCTGCTTGTCGGGATTCTCCACGACGCTGTATTCGAGCGCATCATTGGTCTTGAATCCCAAGTCGGTCGTCTCGAAGTCGCACACGACGACATACTCACCGCCGGGCTCGGGATCGGGTCCCGGCTCCGCAGGTTCGTACCGCACCAGCGGTTCGTCGTTGCTGCAGGCGCTCACGGTCAGCGTTACGGCCGAGAGGAGCATAAAACTGTATTTAAGGATGTTCATGGCAGTATGTTTTATAGGTTACAATCTGGGATATCCGTCGTTCTGCTGGAGTTTCTCGTTGGCGAGCAGTTCGTCGCGCGGAATCGGGAAAACGGTTACATGGTCGTCTTCGCCGATGGCTTCATGCTGGAACCATTTCTTGGTCGTGAAGACTCCGAAGCGTATCAACTGCTGACGGCGGTGCCCCTCCTGACAGAACTCCCATGCGTATTCCTGCAGGAAACGGTCGTCGTCGAGCTGCGACACCTGTAACATTTTGGACGACGAGAAGTCCGCAAAGGCGCGGCGGCGCACATCGTTGATAAGTCCCACGATCACGGCGTCGGCGGCCTTGCCGTTCTGGCGCCCCAACGCCGCGGCCGTCATGAAAAGCACGTCGGCATAGCGGAAG
>JAJPZH010000173.1 GCA_021204515.1 Alistipes sp.
AAAGGTTCCAGTCCACCAGTCCTTCGAGCCATTTGCCGAAGCGTCCCGTACCGGTCGATTCGGGTTTCCAGCGGATCGTCTTGTTCAGTTCGATCATCCGCTCGCGCAGGGCCGTGGTGCGGATGAACCACGAGTCGAGCGGGTAATAGAGCACCGGTTTGTCCGTGCGCCAGCAGTGGGGGTAGGAGTGGGTGTGCTTCTCGATCTTGAAGGCCTTGTTTTCGGCTTTCAGCATCACCGCGATGTCGATGTCGAGCGTCGTGTCGGCGTCGGGGGAAATATTCGGATCGTAAGCGTTTTTAACATAACGGCCCGCATATTCCTTATATTTTTTAGCATCCACATTGTTTTTCACGAATTCGGGGTCCAAGTCTTCCAACAGAAAGAATTTGCCCTGCCTGTCGACCATCGGCTGGTTTTTGCCCGCCTTGTCCACCATGAACAGCGGCGCGATGCCTGCGGCGCGGCCCACGCGGTCGTCGTCGGCGCCGAATGTCGGTGCGATATGCACGATGCCCGTACCGTCCGATGTGGTCACGTAATCGCCGACGATCACGCGGAATGCGTCGCCCATCGGCTTCACCCACGGGATGAGCTGCTTGTAGCGGATGCCCTCCAGCTCGGGACCTTTCCAGCTTTCGCCCGTGATCTCGTAGGTCCCCTCCATCTTCTTGGTGAAGTAGGCGGGCACGAGGTCTTTGGCGAGGATGACCGCCTGCGGCTGGTCGGTATAGGGGTTGCGGCATTTGATCTTCACGTATTCGATTGAAGGGCCTACGGCCAGCGCCGTGTTCGAAGGCAGGGTCCACGGCGTGGTGGTCCAAGCCAAGAAATAGAGCGGCCCCTCGACTCCGGCGAAGAGTTTTTCGCTCTCCCGGTTGCGGATGACTTCGAACTGCGCCGTACAGGTCGTGTCCTTCACGGCGCGGCAGCAGCCGGGCTGATTCAGCTCGTGGGTCGAGAGACCCGTTCCCGCCGCCGGCGAGTAGGGCTGGATGGTGTAGCCCTTGTAGAGCAGTCCCTTGTCGAAGAGCTGCTTCAGAAGCCACCACAGCGTCTCGATGTATTTGTTGTCGTAGGTGATGTAGGGATCGTCCATGTTGACCCAGTAACCCATCTTGCGGGTCAGGTCCTCCCACATGCCCGTAAACTCCATGACGGCTTCGCGGCAGGTGCGGTTATACTCTTCGATGGTGATCTTTTTGCCGATGTCCTCCTTGGTGATGCCGAGCTTCTTCTCGACGCCCAGTTCGACCGGAAGTCCGTGCGTGTCCCAGCCCGCCTTGCGGTGTACGAGGTAGCCCTGCTGCGTTTTGTAGCGGCAGAAAACGTCCTTGATCGTACGGGCCATGACGTGGTGGATGCCCGGCGTGCCGTTGGCCGACGGGGGGCCTTCGTAAAATACGAAGGCGGGGTGTCCTTCGCGCGTGGTGATGCTTTTATGAAATGTATCGCGGGCGTCCCACTCGCCGAGCACGTCGGCGGCCGTCTGCGCCAGATCGAGACCTTTATACTCTTTGAACTTCATGGTGTATGTGTTTTATTTTCGTTCGGACCGTGTACCCGGCGCGATGCCGGAACTGCCGGAAATGTCACTCGTTTTCCGACAACTTGCAAAGATATAAAAAAGATTTGAAAATCTGCAAAATTCCGCCGATTAGGCTGCCGCCGGAGAAACGGCCCGCGGCTTATTCCGCGACCGGCATTTCGACCCGGAAACAGGAGCCTTTGCCGACGGCTGAATCGACGCCGATTTGCGCGCCCATCTGCTCCGCGATGCTTTTGCAGATCGAAAGTCCGAGTCCGGTGCCTTGCGTGAAGGTGTCCACCTTGTAAAACCGTTCGAAGATTTTGTCCAGCTCTCCGGCCGGAATGCCGATGCCCGTGTCGCGGACATAGATACACAGCCGGTCCCGTTTGCGTTCGAAGCCTACGGTAACGGAACCTTTGACTGTGAATTTAAGAGCGTTGCGGACGAAGTTGGCCACTATCTGCGTCAATCCCTGCCTGTATGCGCAGACGATGCAGGAGGGGAGTCCCTTTTCGACGCGCAGCACGACTCCCTCCGGAGTCTGCAGGCGGAATGTTTCGACGATCTCGCGGCAGAAGGTCCGCAGATCGAACCGGGTTTCGACAAGATCGGTACGCCCCGATTCGATACGCGAGAGGTCCAGTACGTCGGATATGATCTGCAGCAGCAGTCCGTTGTTGAGCGACACGATGTCGATATACTCTTTGCGTATTTCGGGGTCCTCCTCGGTGGTCAGCAGCCGCGAGAAACCCACGATGGCGTTGAGCGGCGTGCGGATTTCGTGGCTCATGTTGGCGAGGAACGCCGTCTTGAGCTTGTTGGACTCCTCGGCCCGCTCCTTGGCGGCGATCAGTTCCTGTTCGGTCTGCTTGAGCGCCGTGATGTCGTAATTGATTCCCAGCATGTCGATCACCTGCTCCTGCGGCCGGTAGTCGCGGCAGATGAGGTGGGTGTTGATCCACGTTGTCCGTCCGTCGTCGTGCAGGACGCGGCAGGAGACCGATGCCGACTGTATCTCCCCGGACTCGAACTGCGCCAGCCGGTGCAGCAGTTCCGTGCGGTCGTCGGGGTGGACGCGGCGGTATTTGCCGATGACGTCGCCGATGTCGGCCGTATCGGGTTCGCCGTAGTTGCGCAGCCAGACGCCCTGCGCATAACCTTTTTTGTTGCAGAGGTTGTAGTTGGTGTATCCCACCTGCGCGTATTCGGAGATGATGCGGAACAGCGCTTCGAATTCCATGAGCCGGTTCTGGATCTGCCTGAGTTCCGTGTTGTCGATGTTGATGAGCAGGTAATGGGTGATTTCGCCCTTGTCGTTGTAAAGACACCGGATGCGGGCCGTCCAGTCGAATACTCCCGGACGGTTGCTTTGATAGTAGCCGCCGAGTTTCGAAAAATCGTAACGGGCGGTGAAGTCCGTGCTTTTGCCTTCGCGGATGCGGGCTTTGGTTTCCTCCGAGAAATTGGGATTGTCGAAAATGCTGAGTCCCCGGATGCCGGCCGGATCGGTTACGCCGAACATTTCCAGATCGCGGGCGTTGATGTCCACCAGATGCCCGGTGCGGTCGTATATCTCGATGCCGATCGGGGCGTTCTGGATGACGTTGCGCAGCAGTTTCTCCTTTTCGTCCAGAGCCTGATGTGCCGTGACGACGTCCGTGATGTCGAGGATCAGGATGACGATTTCCGTCGCGTCGTTGGGCGTGTTGTAGAGGAAACTGCGGCAGTAGCGACCGGTTTTGGAGGCATGCCACTGGTCCATCTTGAAGTCTCCCAGCCGAATGGACGCCAGATTGTCGATGTGCCTGTCTACGGGAATGTCTATTTCGCGGGCGGTTTTGTCGAGGTAATCGGCTGCGCTTACGCCCAGTATCTGCTGCGCCGTCTGGTTTATCGAGAGAAAAAGGTAGTCGGTGGCCCGGCCGTCGTCATCGTAGAGCAGCCGGATGCGGAAATAGCCGATCGGCAGGTGGTCGAGCAGCTCGTCCATATGCTTGTTCTCTTTCAGCACCGCGTAATAGTTGCTTTCGAGCGTCAGTATGTCGGCCTCCTTCCGGTTGGCGACCGGAACGCGCTGGAGGGAGCCGAAGAGTTTGATGCCCTGCTGCGGGTCTGACTGCCTGCGGACAAGCTGCACATGAACCCATATTTCTCCTTCCGGCAGTATGAGGGGGAACGTTTCGTCGAAATGGTTTCCGACTTTGAGCGCCATGAATTCGTTGTGTATGCGTGCCCGGTAATCCTCGCGCGCCAGCGGTATCAGTTCCCCGATGGCGGCCCGGTTGCTGCTTAGTCCCAGCAGACTGACGATATAATCGGAGAAATGCAGTTCGCCCGTGCGGAAATCCGCCTTCCACCATCCCATTTGGGCGGCGTCGAGCAGTTGCATCAACGATTGAAGATCGGGATTGCCGGAGGTAAACATGGCGGAATCGCAGTTAATATGATTAAAGCGTGCGAGTGACGCGGGCCGGATTGCCGACGGCTACCGAACCTGCGGGGATGTCGCGTGTAACTACCGAACCAGCTCCAATTATCGCGCCGTCGCCGATCGTAATGCCCGGACAGACGATAACGCCGCCGCCCAGCCAGCAGTTGTCGCCGATGGTGATCGGTTTGCCGGCCTCGCGGCCCGTAGCGCGTTCGGCGGGGTCCATCGGGTGATGCGGGGTGAGCAGTTGCACTTTGGGACCGATCAGCGTATTACGCCCGATACGGATCGGGGCGAGGTCGAGGAAGACGCAGTCGAAGTTGACGAAAGACCCTTCGCCGATGTAGATGTTGTAGCCGTAATTGCAGTGAAAAGGTTCGCGGATTAATCCGGCCGCATTGGGGCAGAGTTCGCGCAGAAC
>JAJPZH010000217.1 GCA_021204515.1 Alistipes sp.
CCTCCAGTCCCCGCAGCACCTCCCACCGGACACCTCGACCGCACACACCCGCAGAGCGCCCTCCGACAGCCCCGTTCCGGCATAAAAACGCCCCGCCCCGCCGCAACATTTTCATTTTTTCCTTATATTTGCAATCGAGGCGTTATGGTGACGCCTTATCCCACTTAATTTTTAATACCATGAAAAAATCTTTACTCTACGCAACGCTCCTCTGTGCAGGATTCTATGCAGCGTCCTGTTCCGACAGCGAGGGGGGGGGAAAGACCCTGACCCCGCACCCGAATATTTTCGGGTAGCCTTCGACTGCCCCGCACTGGCGGCCGAACTCGGCACCGACTTCACCGGCTTCTGTCAAAAGTACGCCGAGTACGTCGCCGATCCCGCCGCAAACGCCTTCTCCGCGCGGCCGTCGTCCGCCGCTCCGAGCATGAACATGCCCCAGCCGCCCTCCCTCTTCTACATGGGCAGCTATCTCAAAACCCCGACCGACAGCATTCTGCTCACCCTCCGCGTCGAAAAGGACGATTACGACAACGTGAAAACGATCACGGCCGCACCCGAAGAGCCGGTCAAATCCCTCGACATCTGGAAATACTGCCTGACCTCCGCCGAAACACTCCGTCTGGGCACGTTCCTCGGCACCAAATACAAAAGCCCCTCCTCGTCGGGCGTATTCCAGACCATCGACGACACCCTGAACCACATCGCCCAGCACGGCACCGCCGAAACGCTCGCCTACACGATCTTCGGCGTCGTTCCGCAGGCCGCATACGCCGTCTTCGGACTCGACGACGGGACCTTCTCCGTCCGGCTTATGAACAGCTACCTCAAGCTGGACTATCCCGCGATGCGCCGCTGGCTCGGCGGCGACCACGCCTCCTTCGCTGCGGACTACTACATTCTGGGCAATAAAATCAACGCCTTCGGCGACCTCTACGTCTACTTCGACTATGCCAAGGACGACGCCGGCAACACCTTCACTGTCGATGTGCACGCCGACAGGAACGGCGAAAAAATCTCCGAGATCGACGTCTACGTCAGCACCGAACGCAACGACGCCGACCGACAGCTGGCCATCTGGAAGGAATACGCCCGCAACCATACGGACAAAGGCATCGGCACCTTCAAGGAAGCCTATACGACCGACTCGTGGGGCGACAGGAAAGAGACGTTCGCCGATCTTGCGGCAGCGATCGCCCATGTCGAGACCAACGGCCGGCCGGGAGCCTTCGACGGCGGCATCATCGCGGTATTCGAAGCCGACGGCGTAGCGACGAATCTGGTGATGAACCAGCGGTACATCTACCTGCTGATCAAGGACCCGAACTACAACGTCGAATAACCACACACACAGCCGCAAACCCCTCCGGCAGGCCGTCTCCGGCCCTCCGGAGCGAAATTAACCGGCCGAATGTCAAAAAAAAGGCGCTTCCTTGCGGGGGTGCCTTTTTTTTCTTACATTTGCACCCGCTGAAAAGCGTAAATTAATTTAATTCTAATCAATTATGAACAATTACGAAACCGTTTTCATTGTCACGCCGGTTCTGTCCGATGCTCAGGTACAGGAGGTTGCTGACAAATTCCAAGGTGTCATCACCGAGAACGGCGGTCAGATTGTGAACAAGGAGTCGTGGGGCCTTCGCAAGCTCGCCTATCCTATTCAGAAGAAGACCACCGGTTTTTACTTCTTGGTAGAGTTCACGGGCGAAGGCTCGCTCATCGGCACGCTCGAAACGCAGTACCGCCGCGACGAGCGCATCATCCGTTTCTTAACATTCAAGCAGGACAAGTTCGCCGTCGAGTATTCGGAGAAGCGTCGTGCAAAACTTTCTAACAAATCGGAGGAGTAAACCATGGCACAGGAGAACAAAGCACAGTCTGAAATCCGTTACCTCAACCCGGTGTCGGTAGACGTCAAGAAAAAGAAATACTGCCGCTTCAAGAAACTCGGCATCAGATACGTGGACTACAAGGACGGAGAGTTCCTGAAGAAGTTCCTCAACGAGCAGGGCAAGATTCTTCCCCGCCGCCTGACGGGTACTTCGCAGAAGTTCCAGAAGAAGGTCGCACAGGCCGTGAAGCGTGCGCGTCACCTCGCCATTCTGCCCTTCGTAACCGATTGCATGAAATAATTAAAGGAGGAAGAGACAATGGAAGTTATTCTGATCAAAGATATGGAAAATCTGGGTTACGCCAACGACATCGTGAACGTAAAACCCGGTTACGCAAACAACTACCTGATCCCTCAGGGTTACGCCAAGGCCGCCACTGCATCCGCCAAGAAGGTTCTCGCCGAGAATCTCCGCCAGCGCGCTCACAAGGACGCCAAGATCCTCGCCGACGCTCAGGCGCTCGCCGAGACCATCGCCAATCTGCCGCTGTCGCTGGCCGTGAAGGCCGAGGAGGGCAAACTCTTCGGTACGGTTACCGCCGCCGATCTGGCCGAGGCGCTGGCTGCCAAGGGCATCGAACTCGACCGCAAGGTGATCGTCGTTGACGCCATCAAGACCGTCGGCGAATACGAGGCTGTCGCCAAACTCCACAAGGAGGTCAAGGCAGTCATCAAATTCTCGGTTACCGCCGCTGAATAATCACCGGGACGGCGGACCGTCTGCCACAGGGTGCGGCGACAATCCCGCAAAGAGGTCCTAAAGTCCGGCGACACAGCAAAAAGGAGAGCTTTCGGCTCTCCTTTTTCATTTCTTCCGCGCACGGCCCAAAGGCCCGATCCGGCTTCCGGCTGTCCGGCCGCCGATCCCCTAATGCGGCGCGGCCGTCGGCGGATCGACATGCCGCGGCGGCACCGAATAGGAGCGGAGTACCAGCCCCACACCGACAAAAATCACCAAGGCGAAAATCACCGTATCGACGTGCAGCTTGTCGAGTCCCATGCCTACCGAAATTGCGATCGCCAGCACGGGCTGCAGATAGGTGTATATGCTCGACACCGTCGCCGGCACGCTTTTCAGCGCATAGTTGAGCATCAGATTGGGCAGATAGGTCGGCACCGTCAGCACGAACAGCGTCGGGAAAAGCGCATGTTTCGCAACAGCGGCGTAATCGGTATGGACGATCTCTTTCAGGCCGAAAGGCAGGGCGACGATCGCCGCCACGCAGTAAAGCCACCGCAGCACGGTCGTAATCCGGTATTTGGCGATCAGCCGCTTGAACCACACCATATAGAGCGACGTAACGCAGGCGCAGAGCAGGATCATCACATTCCCCCAGACGTGCGAATGCTGGTGCGTCGACGACGCGCCGGCCAGCACCACGGCCACAGCGCCCGCCATGCCGAGCACCAGCCCCGTAATCTTGAGTTTCGTGAAACGGTCCATTCCCAGCAGTACCGAGAGCAGCAGCACCAGCAGCGGAACGATGGTGTCGATGATCGAACCGTCGATAGGCGAAGTCATCGAAAGGCCGTACATGATGAACACCTTGCGCAGTACTCCGATCAGCAGCGCCGCGCCTATCAGCTTGCGCACATCGGCCTTCTCGACCTTTTCGGCCTTCTGCCACAGCAGCGGCACGAGCGAAAACAGCGCCGTCGCAATCAGCGATCCGGAGACCATCGCCATCGGATGGATGTAATACGGCAGCACGATATTGTAAAAAGGGTAGTCCATGGCCCATACGATATTGCAAATCAGCAGGGCGATGTGGGGTTTGAACCTGTTCATCCGTTTCGGGGTTTATCCCGCCGAAAAACAAAAACAGTGCCTGCTTTTCCGCCCTCCCACGAAAGGAAAGCCCTTCTGTGCAGCACACCCAAAATCACCACCTCTCCGAAGGGACTTCGAACGATCCCGGAGATGCGCCGCGGACTTTTTCGCCCCGGTAATAGACATTCCACGCATCTTTCCCATACCCTTTTCCGATATTTTCGAACGACGAAGAGGAGGCGCCGCTGATTTTGCGGCCCTGAAAAAACACCGTCCACGCATCTTTTCCGTATCCTCCGCCGAGATTGGCGAACGAACCGGCCGAAGCCCCTTCGACTTTACGTTCCCGGTAATAAACCGTCCAGCTGTCCTTGGAATATCCGTCGGGCCGTCTGTCCCGCCCCAAATGCAGACCGCCGCCGCGGGTGGCACTCACCTGACCGAAACACCTATCCACGCCCGAAAGGAGCGCGAACACGGACAACAAAACCACAATCGATTTTTTCATACTACCGCCTTTACTTATTCAAACCCCAAATATACCCGGTTATTGCGCCGCGCCCAAGAAATCCGCCGGAAAAATTCACCCGGCGCCGACAGATTTCCGCCCGGAAAGCGTTTTCCCAAAACCAGCCGTTCCATGCCTCCCCGGCCATCCCGTCTCCTGCCCCGCCGTAACATCGCACGAAGCCCCATGCCCCAGCATCCCGATACATACC
>JAJPZH010000245.1 GCA_021204515.1 Alistipes sp.
CGCGTTTTATCCACGCCCCACGCGTCCGCATGGTCGCAGACATAGGCCGTAGCGTCGTAGAGGTCGCCGGTCGCCATCGCAAGGGTCGTGATCCATGCTTCGGGGAAGGTCTCCTCGCTGAGCGTTCCGGCCTGCATGGCCTTCTTCATGCCGAGCCGGTAATCGATCGACACGACCACATATCCTTTCCGGGCGTAATACTCGAAATACGAAAGGAAACTCGTATTGTCGCGCCGGCCGCCCACGAAGCCGCCGCCGAAGACGAACATCAGGCAGGGTTTGGTCCTGCTGTCGGGCGTGAGCGCCGCATAGCGGTCCAGCCGCAGCGTGTCGGCCTGCTTTACGGCATAGACGAACGTCTGCTTTTCGACCGTTTGCGCATAGCCCGCCGTTGCGGCGAAGAGCGCGAATAATACAAGAATCCGTTTCATATCGTCTGCATAAAATTACATCATCTCCTCGTAGGCGAACTGCACGGCGCGGTTCAGAATCGCTACGAACGGCTGCGTACGGCGGAACTCCGCCAGCGTTTTCTCCAAAAGGTCGTCCGCGAGCAGGAACTCTTCGGTGATCTTTTTGGCAATGTGTAAATCCTTGAGTTTCAGCATGTCGGCATATTCGCTGTCGACGGGAAATCCCGTGGGAACCCGCTTGAGTTTGTTTTCCTCGACAAGCCCGAATCCCTTGGCCTTCCTGATAGCCTCCGCAATTTCCGCGCCGTTGTCCGTAATTTCGTCCCGCACGCTGCGCAGCACGACCGGTTCGGGGCAGTAGAGTCCCGCTGAAAGCAGGTTGCTCCAGACCAGACTGTCGCAGCACGGTTCGATATGGAAGTAGTAACCGGCGAATCCCGACTTTTTGCCTTTCGGCGCGATGTAGGCACCTATATATGTCTTATAGGGCGACTTATCGGGGCTGAACCGCGTGTCGCGGGCGATGCGGTAGGTGCAGTCCTGCACCCGCAGCCCCCGCACCGTAGGGTCGAACTCGGCGATTCCCTCGATCAGCTGCTCCGTGAAGGCGGCGAAACGCCCCTTGACGTGCGCCCATTCGGCGCGGTGGGCGTCGAACCATGCACGGTCATTGTTGTCGTGCAGGCGGCGGAAAAAGTCGATTACCTCTTTCATGCTACCATGCGAAAAGCGGATAATCGGCCATCAGGGCGTTCACGTCCTTGCGTACGGCGGCGATATTGTCCCCGTTTTCGGGGTCGTGCAGTACGCGGTCGATCAGTTCGACGATGTAATCCATTTTGTCCTCCTTCAGGCCGCGGGTCGTAATGGCCGGCGTACCGAAACGCAGACCCGAGGTCTGGAACGGCGAACGGCTGTCGAAGGGCACCATGTTCTTGTTGGTCGTGATGTCGGCCGCCACCAGACACTTCTCGGCCAGCTTGCCCGTCAGCTCGGGGAACTTGGTGCGCAGATCGACCAGCATCAGGTGGTTGTCCGTGCCGCCCGAAACGATCTTGTATCCACGCTTCACGAACGCTTCGGCCATCGCTTTGGCGTTCTTCTGCACCTGCGTCTGATACTCCTTGTAGCTGGGTTCGAGCGCTTCGCCGAAAGCCACGGCCTTGGCGGCGATGACATGTTCCAGCGGACCGCCCTGAATGCCGGGGAATACGGCCGAATTGAGGATCTGCGACATCATCTTCACCGCACCTTTGGGCGTGGTGAGTCCCCACGGATTTTCGAAATCCCTGCCCATGAGGATAATGCCGCCGCGCGGTCCGCGCAGGGTCTTGTGGGTCGTCGAAGTGACGATATGCGCGTATTTCACGGGGTTGTCCAGCAGTCCGGCGGCGATCAGGCCGGCCGTGTGGGCCATGTCCACGAGCAGCAGCGCGCCGACTTTGTCCGCGATTTCGCGCATGCGCTTGTAGTCCCATTCGCGCGAGTAGGCCGAAGCGCCGCCGACGATCATTTTCGGCTTGCATTCCAGCGCTTTGCGCTCCATGGCGTCGTAGTCGATCACGCCCGTCGCTTCGTCGAGCTGGTAACCCACGGCGTTGAAGTATTTACCCGACATATTGACCGGCGAACCGTGCGAGAGGTGGCCGCCGTGCGCCAGATCGAGCCCCATGAAGGTATCGCCCGGCTGCATCACGGCGAAGAATACCGCCATATTGGCCTGTGCGCCCGAGTGAGGCTGCACGTTGGCGTACTCGGCGTCGTAGAGGCGGCAGATGCGCTCGATGGCGAGCGTCTCGACCTTGTCCACGACTTCGCAGCCGCCGTAATAGCGTGCTGCGGGATAACCCTCGGCATATTTGTTGGTCAGCACGGAGCCCATGGCCTCCATGACCTGTTCACTTACGAAGTTCTCCGAGGCGATCAGTTCGATGCCGTGCATCTGACGGCTGCGCTCGGCGGCGATCAGATCGAAAATCTGGGTATCTCTTTTCATATTTCTAAGGATTTGTGATGATTCGTTTACGGACGGTAAAGTTAGTAATATTTGGCGAAATTCCGGCGGCGGCGGAGCGTTTCAAAATATTTTTCTTAACTTTGTTCGTCTTTCGGACGAAAAAAGGAAAAACAGAATATTTTGCAAACACTCTTAATACTTTGAAAGCTATGAAATTACTCGAAGGTAAAGTGGCTGTCGTCACAGGCGCGGCCCGCGGTATCGGCAAGGCCATCGCACTCGAATTCGCCAAGGAAGGCGCCGACGTGGCGTTCACCGACCTCGTGATCGACGACAACGGCAAAGCCACCGAAGCCGAGATCGCGGCGCTGGGCGTCAAGGCCAAGGGCTATGCGTCGAACGCGGCGAATTTCGAAGAGACGCATAAGGTCATCGAAGAGATCGTCAAGGATTTCGGCCGCATCGATATTCTCGTGAACAACGCCGGCATCACCAAGGACGGCCTGATGATGCGCATGAGCGAAGCCCAGTGGGACGCCGTGCTGACCGTGAACCTCAAGTCGGCGTTCAACTTCATCCACGCCGTGACGCCGGTCATGGCAAAACAAAGGAGCGGTTCGATTATCAACATGTCGTCCGTCGTGGGCGTCAGCGGCAACGCGGGCCAGTGCAACTATTCGGCGTCGAAAGCCGGCATGATCGGTCTGGCGAAGTCGATCGCCAAGGAGATGGGACCCCGCGGCATCCGCGCCAACGCCATCGCTCCGGGCTTCATCATGACCGAGATGACCGACAAACTGCCCGACGAGGTGAAGGAGGGCTGGTACAAGCAGATTCCGCTCCGCCGCGGCGGCACGCCCGAGGACGTGGCCAAGGTGGCGCTGTTCCTCGCATCGGATCTTTCGTCGTATGTCAGCGGTCAGGTGATCCACTGCTGCGGCGCGATGAACTGTTAGGAATACTCCCGGCAATCGGAAAACAGCAACGGTTCGATGCCCCAGCGGCATCGAATGGCAATAAAAGCGTCCGCCAAGTCTGCTTGAGCGGACGTTTTATTCAACGACATACCTTATGAAACATACCGTAGATATTGAAAGTTGGGAGCGGCGGGACAATTACGCCTTTTTCCGCAACTTCCTCAATTCATGGATTTCGGTGGCGACCGAGATCGACTGCACCGAAGCCCGTGCGGCGGCCAAAGCCGCGGAGCGCTCTTTCTTCCTCTATTACCTCTACGTCGTGCTGCGCGCGGTCAATGAGATCAAGGAGTTCCGCTACCGCACGGACAGCCGCGGAAACGTGATCTGGCACGACACGGTGGACGTCATCTCGCCCATCGCCGTTCCGGGCCGCACGTTTTATACCGTCCGCATCCCCTACCATGCCGATTTCGAACGCTTTTACACCGAGGCCCGCGCCATCGTCACCGACATTCCGCAGGACGGCGATCCCTACGGCGCGGAGAAGGTGTTGCAGGCGCAGGGCGATTATGACGTTTTCCTGCTGAGCGCCACGCCGGACCTCTATTTCACCTCGCTGACCTACGCGCAGGGAGCGCCGGGCCAGCCGACGGAATACCCGCTGATGAACGCCGGCAAGGCGGTGATGCGCGAAGGACGGCTCGTGATGCCGCTCTCGATCTTCGTGAACCATGCGTTCGTGGACGGCGCGCATATCTCCCGGTTTTTCAAGCTGGCCGAGGAATACCTGAAGCGGATTTCCGTCTGACGGTTTGCAGTACCCGTATTCCGGAACCGTACCCCAAAGTCCGATCAGTAAGCATATCGAGTCATTTCCGGGGTTTCCACGGATGCGGGCGGAACTTGCATCTTTTTTGCTGTATTTACAGAATATGGGAGGCGTCTCGGACAAATCCGAAAATAAATTTTCGTTTTGTCGCTCGACTTTCGTTATATTTGCCGCATGAAACGTCTGATAACCACACTGACACTGCT
>JAJPZH010000221.1 GCA_021204515.1 Alistipes sp.
GCTGATGAAGGAGTACAAGCAGGTGCAGGAGGCTACTAAACAGCAGGGAGTCGTCATGTACTATCCCTATAAACTGGAACTGCGCTGACGCCGTTGCGCAAACCGATGAACTGAACCTGCGCTGACGCTGTCCCGCAAGCCGATACGAAAATCGGCCCCGAATTTCGGGGCCGATTTCTATTTTGTCCGGGGAAGCGGGTTCAGACTACCTCTCCCCGTTTTCCGAAGAGGTTCCGGAGGACGGATTTCCCCCCCCCTCGGACAAACTGGCCCCGTTGCGTAAATCGTCGAGTTTGCGGCCTATCTCCTCGACCTGCTGCCGGTCGGGCGAAATCACCGTCGAGCCGAATTTGCGCCGGTAGTCGCCCGGCGCCGAGCCGATGCGTTCGCGGAAGGCGTGGTTGAAATTCGAGATGTTGTAGAACCCGCATCTGGTGCTGATTTCCGAGATCGGATCGTCGGTCTCCACGATCATCTGCGCGGCGCGCACGATGCGGAATCCGTTGATATAGGTCCAGAGATTCTGGTAGGTGTTCTTCTTGAAATAGCGGCACACCGACGAGGGGGACATGCCCACTTCGGCGCCGATGTCTTCGAGCGTGATTTTTTTGTGGTAGTTGTTTTCCACGAACTGCAGGATTTTCTTGATGCGTTCGTTGCCGTCGGTCTGCATCCGGTAATCCATCGTTCCGATAATGTGCGTTTCGTCCGGTCCTGCCGTAGCGAGGTCGTTGAGGATGTCCAGAAAGAGCGCCACCGACTCGAATCCCCGCAGTCCGGGCAGCTGCAGGAGCCGTTCGCGGACCCGGTCTACCACCTTTTCGGAGAAATGGAGACCCGCCACGGGCAGGCTCAGCATCTTCTGGATAGGCTGCATGTACTCGGTTTCGAACAATTGCCAGTTGGGCATGTCGCGGCTGAACTGCACCGCCACGGCTTCGCAGTCGATATCGGCATAGGCTTCGTCGCGCTTGTAGCAGTGCGGAACGCCCGGGAAAATGATGATCAGGTCCTTTTCGGTGAAGTCGTCGGCCGTACGGCCCGTGATGCGCGTACCCCTGACGTTCAGGGTCAGGCTCAGCATGTAGTCCTCGTGGAAATGCAGCGGCGGGTCCGACTGTTTGTCGGACCAGTACTGCGTGATGAACAAGTCTTTTTCGGGACGAGGCGCAAGGTCCTTTAAAACATATTTCATGGATTGAGACTTTTAACAAAAGTACGAATAATTGGTTATAAAATCAAAGCGATATTCAATTTAATGTTTCGGAAAATAAAAATAAAAAACAGGAGCAGGGGTCTGCCGAATTCTTTTTTCGGGGAAAACGGCAACGAACCCGTCTCGGTATTCCGAGACGGGTTCGTTGTATATCATTTGAAAACTAATTTGTCGGTACGCAGGATCGCCGCTCTTAATGCACGGGAACAGCGATCCGCGGGTTTTTGGCGTCGTCGTGGCTCAGGGAGTGTAGGACGAAATGGATTTCCAAGTGAAGTTTTTCCATTGCAGTCCGCCGTTCACGGTCGGATATTCCACGCCCGCCGCGTTGAGGAACAGGTTGCAGGCGGCGGGAACGTCGGCCGAGGTGAATGTGTCGGCAGCCAGCGTGATGGCCGTCGTCGCACCCAGCTTCAGGGTCGTCAGGGCGGTGCATTTGTCGAAAGCCTTGGTTCCGAGCGAGGTGGCTTGGGGGAGATCGACCTCCTTGAGCTTCGGGTTTTCGGCGAAACAGAAGTTTCCGACCTTCTCGACATTGGGAAGCGAAATGCTCTCCAGAGCGTCGCATCCGCGAATGGCATTCATACCCAGATCTTTTGCGGCGGGCAGGTCGATTGTCGTCAGGCTCTTGCAGTTCTGGAACAGCGACGAGGGAATCGTTTCGAGCGTGGCCAAAAGGGGAACGTCGTAACTCGTCAGGCCGGTCATTCCGCTGAACACCCCGCCGGTGAAGGTCTCCAGCGCCGGAAGGGAAATGGAGGTGACGAGCGAGCAGTTGTTGAAGACGGTTCCGCCGATGCTTTTCACGTTGGGGAGATTGACCGTCGCGATATTTACACAGTTGCTGAACGCTCCGGAAACGACGGTTTCGACCGTAGGCATATCGACCTCCGTCAGACCCTCGCATTTGTTGAAGCAGAAATTTTCAACGGTCTTGAGTATGGGCATGTCTATCTCCGCAAGAGCGGTGCACTCGGCAAACATATACAGGGAGGTGCTTTCCAGCAGCGGAGCGCTCACCTTGGTGATGTTCTTGCATTCGCGGAAGAGGTATTTGCCGGGTGCGGTCAGTTTCGGCAGATTCAGCTCGCCCGTGAAACCCCAGCACCTGAAGAAGGCGTAATCCCCCGTGGCCGTGACGTTGGAGAGATCCACGTTCCCGAGCGTGATGCATTCGCGGAAGGCACGTTCGCCGACAGTCGTGACTTTGGAAAAGTCCACCACGTCTTCGAGCGCCTTGCACCCTTCGAATGCGCTCGTACCGATGGTCGTGATATTGGACAGGTCGATCGTTTTGAGCGTCGAGGTGCAGACGGAGGTCTGAGCGATGAAGAACATCTTGTCGCTGATGGCTGTGCACAGGGGGATATTGACTTTTGTCAGCGATTCGCAGTCGATGAAGCAGCCGCTTCCGAAAGCCGTGGCCGCGGGGAACGAAACCTCCTTGAGGGCGTAGCATCTTTCGAAGCACTGGTCGCCTACGGACTCGACCTTTTCTCCGCTGAAACCCAACAGGCCGTTGCAGGCGTACATGGCCATCTTCTCCAGCTTTTCCACATTGGGGATATTGATCTCCGTCAGTTTGGTCGAATAGGCGAAACACGACTCTCCGGCGGTCTTGAGTTTGGGCAGCGAGATGCTCGTCAGACCTCCGCAGTAGAAGAAGGCGCTGCCCGCCTCTTCGAGATTCGGCATCGAGATCTCCGTGAGGGCGGTGCAACTATAAAATAACGAGTTGGGAGCATAGGTGAGTTTGGGCATCTCCGCCTTGGCCAGCGCTTTGTTCTGCGAGAAGGCCGATTCGCCCACTTCGGTCAGTTCGGGGAAGATTGCCTCTTCGAGCGTCCACAGGTCGCTGAACGCCCGTTCGCCGATGGTCTGCACCTTGGGAAGATGGACGGTGCGGAGCGACGAATTGTTGACGGCGGTGAGGACGCTGTTGCGGAACGCATTCACGCCTACCGACGTTACCTCCGGCGCGTTCAGCTCTTCGAGTTTGGTCTGTTTCGGTGCGCGTGAACCGGTATCGTACATGAAATTGTCGGGAATGGCTTTGGCGTCGGTGAGTTCGAGGAAGAGAAGATTCTGGAATTTGTCGAAGATCGCGGCGGTTACGTCGTCCGTAAGATCGCCGCTGACGGAGAGTCTGGTTACCGTGGCCGCTTTCTCTGCGTCATACGCGATGATTTCGGAGGCTGCAAGCGAAAGCAGATCGGTGAATTCGGCTCTGATCTCGATATTTCCCCCCCCCTCGGGCATGGTGAATGTCGTCGGGTTTTCCGTCTCATTTTCCAGTTCGATACCGCCGCTGAGGACCGTCCATTTCAGGAAAAAGAAATTCTCGTCGGGCGTTGCGGTCAGGGTTACCGTTTCGCCCGGAATGGCCGATGCGGGATCGGCTTCGGCCGTGCCGTTGCCGTCGCTGGTTACGCTACTCAGGTTCGGGACTGCGGCGAATTCGGCTTTGATTACGACGCTTGCGGCCGGCATCGTGAATGTCGTCGGATTGGCCGTCGCGCTTTTCAGTTCGGCGTCGCCGCTGACGACCGTCCATTTTACGAACGAGAAATTTTCCTTGGGCGTTGCGGTCAGGGTCACCGTTTCGCCCGCAGCAGCCGATGCGGGAGCGGCTTCGGCCGTACCGTTGCCGTCGTCGGTCACGGTGGTCGTGTACAATTTCGGCTCTTTCGTCTCATCGGAGCAGGAGACGGCTGTCAGCGTGCATACCGTCGCTGCATAGAGGAGCGCGGATTTCCAAAATTTCATGGTATAAGGGTTTTTAGTTAAAAAAATAATAAAATATTGTTGATGGTGTTCGAGATGATATAGTGTTCGAATGATAATATGCTTTCAATTTGTTATTGAAAAGGCCGTATTGGGTAAGATTATTGTACTTTTTCCGAAGAAAAAGTGTGTGATCGTTTGGATGAGATGTGATGTATCTTTCTCTTTATTAGTATTTTATTGTTGCAATGTAATAATAATTTCTGAAAGTGCAAATTTGTTACCGCATGTTTCGGCCGAAATCGGTCCGGCACGGCACGGCCGGATATAGCAGGTCCGGCGAGCGCCGCAAAACCCGTTCTGCCGTCGCAATTCCGTTCGTCCGGGCCGGAGAAGCGGATGCGGGATGCTGAAAAATGAAAAATCCTTTCCGCCTTTCGCATTTAATCAATATCTTTGCGCATATGACAGTGATCAGATTGACAAAAGAGTTCTCGTTCGAAGCGGCGCACGCCCTCGACGGATACGACGGGCCTTGCCGTGAAATTCACGGCCACTCCTACCGGCTTTTCGTGACCGTCAAAGGACGCCCTGCGGCCGGCGAAGGAGACCCTAAATGCGGGATGGTGATGGATTTCGGGGTGTTGAAACGCATCGTCAACGAAGAGATCGTGTCGCATTTCGACCATTCCCTCGTCCTGCGCAGGACGCCGTGCAACGCGTCGCTGCGGGACATGCTCGCCGAACGTTTCGGCAATGTCGTTACGGTGGACTACCAGCCGACGTGCGAGAATATGCTGGGCGATTTCGCCCGCCGCATTTCGGTCCGTCTGCCGGAGGACGTGGAGCTGTATTCGCTTCGCCTGCATGAAACCGCGACCTCGTTCGCCGAGTGGTTTGCCGAAGACAATCGGTAGAGTGCGTCATTCGGAACACGTGCCGTATGCGCTTTGCCCCGTTTGGGAGGGGCGGGCGGTGCGGCGTCATCCATGCGAAACCAGTATTGACGCAACTTCTTAAATATATGAAAAAACTATTTCTCGTCGACGCCTATGCGTTGATCTTCAAGTATTACTATGCTTTTCTGGGCCGTCCGATGCGCAACCGCGCGGGAATGAATACCTCCGTGGTATTCGGATTCGTCAAATTCCTGCGCGACATCCAGAAACGCGAACGGCCCGACCTGCTGGGCGTGGCGTTCGACCCCAAGGGCGGCAGTTTCCGCCGCGAGGTTTTCCCCGAGTACAAGGCCAACCGCGCCGAGACTCCCGAGGACATCCTGCTTTCGGTCCCCTATGTGAAACGGGTGCTGGAGGCGATGTGCATTCCGATTCTGGAGGTCGAAGGCTACGAAGCCGACGACGTGATCGGCACCCTGTCGCAGAAAGGCGTCGAAGCCGGATACGAGGTCTTCATGGTGACGCCCGACAAGGACTACGGCCAGCTGGTACGCGACAACTGTAAGATTTACAAGCAGAAAGGTGCGGACGGAAGTATCGAAATCGTGGACCGCGATTCGATCCGCGAGAAGTACGGCATCGACGATCCCGTGCTGGTGCGCGACATCCTTGCGCTGTGGGGCGACGCTTCGGACAATATTCCCGGCGTGCCGGGCATCGGCGAGAAGAGCGCCTGCAAACTGGTGCAGGAGTGGGGAACGGTGGAGAACATTCTCGACAACGTGTCGAAGATCAAGGGCAAGCAGGGCGAGAAAATCGCCGAATGGGGCGATAAACTGCGTCTCGCCAAGCACCTGACCACGATTTGTCTCGACGTGCCGATTCCCTTCCGTCCGGAGGATCTTACGGTCTGCGATCCCCATATCGACGAACTCAAGGCCGTTTTCGCCGAACTGGACTTCAAGGCGTTTATGAACGACCTGACGAATCTCGCTCCGGCCGAAGCCCTGCCCGAAGGTCCCCGGCAGGAGGCGCAGACGCAGCTCGCCGAAATGGCCCGCGCCAAATCGGCGGCCGCCAAACGGGCCGCGCTGGTCGGTCAGGGCAACCTCTTCGGCGATCCGGTCGTGGACACGCCTGCGGCGTCGGACGTTCCCGCCGCCGAACTGCAGGCCGAAGCCGAGGCGATGCAGTTCGAAACGGCGCAGACCACGCCCCACGACTATACGCTCGTGGAAAATGCCGCGCAGCTGCGCGATGTGGTGAACGAAGTCGGGAAATACGAAGAGTTCTGCTTCGACACCGAGACGACGGGACTCGACATCTTCAACGACCGCATCGTCGGCATGTCGCTGGCCGTGAAGCCTTTCGAAGCGTGGTATATTCCTTTCAAGGAGGAAAATACGGCGGAATATGCCGAGATCGTGCGGCCGCTTTTCGAAAACGACCGGATCGCCAAGATCGGTCAGAACATCAAGTTCGACCTGATGGTGCTGCGGCAGCTGGGACTCGAAATCCGGGGCCGCAAGTACGATACGATGATCCTGCACTATCTGCTCGATCCCGAATCGCGCCACAACATGAACGCCCTCGCGGAGAAATACCTCAACTACAAGCCGATCGAGATCGAAACGCTGATCGGCAAAGGTTCCAAGCAGCTGACGATGGATCTGGTGAACGTCGAGCGCGTCAAGGAGTATGCCGCCGAGGATGCCGACGTCACGCTGCGGCTCAAGCATGCGCTCTATCCGCAGATCGAACAGATGGGCCTGCAGCACCTCTATTTCGAAATCGAAGAACCGATGATCGCCGTGCTGGCCGATATCGAGATGGCGGGCGTGCGGATCGACTCCGAGGCGCTGGCGGTCTATTCCGTGGAGCTGAGCCGCAGGCTGGCCGAGCTGGAAGCCGCGATCCGCGAGGAGGCCGGCGAATCGCAGCTCAACATCAATTCGGCGCGTCAGTTGGGCGAGGTGCTGTTCGGCAAAATGCGCATCGCCGAGAAGCCCAAGATGACCAAAACCAAGCAGTTCTGCACCGATGAGGATTACCTCCAGTCTTTTGCGCACAAACACCGCATCGTCGATCTGATCCTCGAATACCGGGGTGTCAAGAAACTCCTCTCGACCTATGTCGAGGCGCTGCCCCAGCTGGTCAACCGCCGCACGGGACGCATACACACCTCTTTCAATCAGGCTGTTACCGCTACGGGGCGCCTTTCGTCCACGAATCCCAACCTGCAGAATATCCCCGTGCGCGAAGAGATGGGCCGCCGCATCCGCAGGGCGTTCATCCCCTCCGACGAGGAGCATCTGCTGCTCTCGGCCGACTACAGTCAGGTCGAACTGCGGCTGATGGCGCACCTTTCGGGCGACGAATCGCTGATCGCGGCCTTTGCGCACGGCGAGGACATCCACGCCGCGACGGCCGCCAAACTGTTCAACAAAACCCTCGGCGAAGTGACCTCCGAGGAGCGCCGCCGCGCCAAGACCGCCAATTTCGGCATCATCTACGGCATTTCGGCCTTCGGCCTGAGCCAGCGGCTGGAGATTCCCCGCAAGGAAGCCAAAGAGATTATCGACGGCTATTTCGCATCCTATCCCAAGGTGCAGGAGTATATGGACAATGTGGTTGCCAAGGCCAAGGAAGAGGGCTTCGTCTCGACGATTTTCGGCCGGCGCCGCTACCTCAACGACATCGCTTCGCACAACGCCATCGCCCGCGGCCTTGCCGAGCGAAACGCCGTGAACGCTCCGATTCAGGGTTCTGCGGCCGACATCATGAAGATCGCCATGATCAACGTACACCGCCGTTTCGCCGCCGAAGGCATCCGCTCGAAGGTGATCCTGCAGGTGCATGACGAACTGGTCGTCGATATGCTTCGCTCCGAGCAGGAGCGCGTCGTGGCCATCGTCACCGAAGCCATGGAGTCCGCCGCCGCGCTCAAAGTCCGTCTGGTGGTGGATTACGGCGTAGGCGACAACTGGCTCGAAGCGCATTGATCGGAATATCTGACGATGCGTTTTGCGCGCTTATATCGGAAATCCCCCTTTCCAAAGGGGGATTTTTATGTCGTATCTCTTTATGCGTCTCTCCCCCAAAACGACAGACCGGACCCCGACGGGGTCCGGTCTGCTCGCGTCGGGGTCCGGAGGCGTCAGAACGATATACCGACGCGTATGCCGAAGTTGTTGAGATTGTTTACCGAGTAGGTCAGGATGTCGCCGCTGTTGGTGGCGTAGCTGTAGTAGAGCGCCACGTGGAAGCCGAAGCGGTAATCCGGACGCGGGAAGATGCTGACGCCGATTTCGGGCGAAAGATAGAATCCCCACGTGTCGGTGTACTGCTTGACTACATAGTAGTAGGACGAGAATTCTGCATAGTTGGCGCCCAGCTTCAGGCCCGCATAGGGCTGAAATACGCTGTCCGGAAGCCATGTGTAGCGTCCCGTGACGCCGAACGGCAGCTGGAACGCCCCGTGTTTCTGATTGACGGTCAGCGCCGAGCCGCTGCCCAGATCGAGCGTTTGGCGCGGAATGCTCGAAAGGTTGGTCTGATAGGAGATGAACGGACCTACGGAGACCGACGGCGTGATGAAGTAGCCGCCTTCGAAGTTCATACCCCACCCCGACGCTTTGTCGGCATAGGCGCTGCCCAGAGGCACGCCTACCTGCCAGTCGACGTTGATGTAGGTGTTGGGGAAAATCTGCGCCTTGCCCGTACGCGCGGCTGCGAGCAGCACGACACAGAGTGCGATGGTTTTGAGAACCTGATATTTCGATGTTTTCATAATCGGACGTGTTTTGCGGTTAAATTATTTTTTCAGATAAGGCGACTGGTCGAACGCCTGTTCTACGGCGTCCACCGTGCGCTGCTGGTTCAGCTCTTCCGACGAGGTCAGCAGACCGCCGATGTAGCTGTCCCAGATTACGGGCAGCTTCTTGCCGCTCTCCTGATCGGCTTCGAGATTCATCATCTCCACGAGCAGCGAACCGGCCGTATATCCGTAATAAACGCGGTAAGGATAGTGCCAGCCGGCCCAGTCGCCCCAATAACCGGGCGTCCAGTAATAGGGATAGTACCACCACCAGTAGGGATAGTCGTAACCTACGAAATAGGTCACTTTCTGTACGTAGCTGAGCTGCAGGCCGAGGTTGGCCGCATCTTTGTCGTCGGTGCGGGTGTAGCCTGCGGCGTCCATGCGCCCGACGACGGTATTGACGATCTCCAGCGCATTGGCGTCTTTCCAATACTCCGTCTTGTCGGCGGAGCCGATCAGCAGGATGCTGTCGGGGATGTAGTAGGTGTCGAAGGCGGCGAAATCGGCGTCGGTGTCGTGAGCGGTGTAGACCAGATAATCTTTGTGGAGGCCCGATGTCGAGGGCTCTTTCTGGCACGCGCAGAACGCAACTGCTGTGAGTGCGAATGCAAGGTAGCGTAATTTTTTCACGGTCATGATTTTGAATTTTTAGTTTGCTGTCTGACACCGTGTTCAAATTTCGTTCCCGCAGCGGCCGTTTTGCGCCGTGTTGTCCGATCGGGCTATAAAGAGACGGATTTAATGTATCGGAACGTCCGATTGGCTTAAAAAAGATCGGGTTGGACCCATTTGTCCCTGAGACGATGCGCTTTCCAAATAAAATCCCCGCAGTCTGCGATGGCAGCCGCGGGGATTTTTTACTTCGGTTCGGGGATGTACCTACCGGTATTTGTGCGATATGAGAGTCATGAACTCTTCGCGCGTACGGTGGTCCGAAAGGAAAATGCCCGTGAACGCCGACGTGGTCGTCGCCGACTGCTGTTTCTGGATGCCGCGCATCTGCATACACATATGGCTGGCTTCGATCACCACGGCTACGCCCATCGGGTTGAGCGCCTCCTGTATGCAGTCGCGGATCTGTACCGTCAGCCGCTCCTGCACCTGCAGGCGGCGGGCGTAGCACTCCACGACGCGGGCGATTTTGGAAAGTCCCGTGATGTGTCCGTTGGGGATGTAGGCCACGTGCGCCTTGCCGTAAAACGGCAGCATATGGTGCTCGCAGAGCGAATAAAGTTCGATGTCCTTGACGAGCACCATCTGTTTGTACTCTTCGCGGAATGTCGCGGAGCGGATGATTTCGAGCGGATTCTCGTCGTATCCTTTCGTCAGGAACGACATCGCCTTGGCGACGCGTTCGGGGGTTTTCAGGAGTCCTTCGCGCGCGGGGTCCTCCCCCAGCAGCCGCAGAATTTCGGCGTAATGGAGTTTCAGGGCCTCGATGGTCCGGGCGTCGAAACGCTCCTCTTTATTGTAAGTTCTCTCTTCCATTGGAGGACAAAGATAGATAAAGTAGCGTGCAAAAGCAAGCAGGCTTGTATTTTATCCGCGCCGCAGCCTGTGTGTCGTATATACCTTATTTCCCGGCGGAGTGCAAATAGGCGGCGAGTTTCCGTACGGCGCGGGCGCGGTGCGAAACTTCGTTTTTCTCCTCCGTAGACATTTGGGCGAAGGTTTTGTCGTATCCGTCGGGAATAAACAGCGGATCGTATCCGAAGCCTTCGTGTCCCTCTTCATGGTCGATGATGCGTCCTTCGACGATTCCTTCGAAAAGATGTTCTTCGCCGCGGAAGATCAGCGAAATGACCGTGCGGAACCGCGCCCGACGGTCGGTCGCTCCTTCGAGGTTTTTCAGCAGCAGGCGGTTGTTGGCCGCGAAATCGTGTCCGTCGGTGGCGTAGCGGGCCGAGTGTACGCCCGGAGCGCCGCCCAGTGCCTTCACTTCGAGTCCCGTATCGTCGGCGAAGCAGTCGAGTCCCGTACGGTCGTTGAGGTAGTGCGCCTTCTGCGAAGCGTTGCCTTCGAGGGTCTCCTGCTCTTCGGGAATCTCTTCCGTGACGCCGCATTCGCGGGGCGTCACCAGCCGGAATCCGGGCCCCAACACGGTCTGTACCTCCATGAGTTTGTGTGCGTTATTCGTAGCGAAAAGGATATTCACTGCGTCTGTTCCATGTTTTGACATATCTGTTGTATTCGATGGTTATATCTCCGTTTTCTCCCATGTAATCGGCCTTGGCCGTATCCATATCGAGTCCGGTTACCGTCGAGAGCGTCATGGAGCCTTTCCCGATATACGATGCGAACGAGTCGAATTCGAGAGGCGAGGTGATCCGGAAATGGATGTCTATGTCGTCGGTATAAGTCGTGCCGTTCCCGGAGAGGGTGATGCGGATGCTGTGGACGTAAGCGCCCGACGGGATGCGGCGGTATTCGTAGGCGGCCTTTACCGGGAAGAGCCCCGCCGTATAGAATTCCCGCTCGGGCGTCTCCGGCAGGCAGAGCGTAAGCGTCCCGCCGTCCTCGGAGGTGATTGCCGGAAACTCCTCGCCGTAACAGTCGCTGCGGTCGGCGTAACGATAGGTCCATTTCGCTCCGTTTTCGGACAGGCTTGTGCCGCCGGTGTCGATCACCAGCTCCGAATCCGTATCGATGATCCGCCACTCGTCGCCTTTCTGGGAGATGCGCGATGAGTAGAAGAAAGCGTCGTGGATTTTTTCGCGCTCTTCGTCGGTGTCCGCCGCATAGTAGATCGAAAATGCGAAGACGGGGACGAGCTCCGACAATTCGCCGCACAAGGCCGTGTCCTCCTGCTGAAACATGTAATAGCCGGGGAGTGTCGGTTCAAACCGGCCGTAACCGCCCTCTTTTTCGCAGCCGCAGAGTAGTACGGCTGCGAGAAGCGCCGTGGATAACAGGAGTCGTTTCATCGTTTTCCGTTTTTAGCGTTGAATCGGTATCCCACGCCGCCTGTCAGCACGCCGTGGGCGCCGGTTCCCAGTTCCGCGAAGCCGAAAAACCGTTTTCCCGCCGATATGCCGACGTAGGTCAGCTGTATGCCGACGGCCGAACTTTGCGTATATGCGTTTTTGTCGCCCGTAAAGAAGGTGACGCCCAGTCCCGCCGCCGAATAGAGACGCACCGACCGGCGCTGGAACCATGTGTAGCGCGCCGTCGGGATGAGGGATATGAAATTGGCGCTGTACCGTTTGAGGGCCGAACCGTCGAGGTTGCTGTAAAGGCGGTAGTACTCGTGCGTGTAGGAGACCGAAAGCCCGAAATTCCACTTTTTGCACCGGTAGGAATAGGACGCCGTGAACGCGCCGGTCGTATAGGTCGAACCCTGACGGTACTTGGTCGCTTCGAATCCGGTGCCGATGTCGCAGGGGTAGTTCCACGAATCCAGATCGTCGATCAGGATCGGATAGGCGCCTGCCGAAAAGCGGAATTCGTGTTTCGGATCGGGGCGCTGCTGCCCGAGAGCCGGATTTTCCCTTATTTCCTGTCCGTACGCGCAGTACGCAGTCAGGACCAGCAGGGCCGTGAGGAGTATCTTCATGCCGTGGATGCGGGTCGGGATTATTTTACGACCTCCAGTTTTTCGAGTTTGTCGTCGAGATCGATCTTGTCGATGATGGTTTTGACCAGCACGTCCATGTCCGACCCCTCGGAGTAGTCGGCCGGGCAGACATGGCTCACGCGGTTGTCGTGAATCAGCGAGGCCATCTCCTGCCGCGCCCCCTTCTGGTCGGGGTTGTAGACGGCGATGGAGTGTCCGCCGGAGTTCTTCACCAGCCGCATGCAGGGGATGTCGGTCGTTCCGTCGCCCACGTAAATCATGTGCTTGAACGGTATGGGACGCTCGTTTTCGGGGATGTAGCGGTTCACCAGCTTGCTGTCGAAAACCGACTCGACGCCTTTGTTGATCTTGAAGATGAACTGCGTCTTGTTGGTGTAATTGACCGCTACGGCGGGCCAGTAGGCGATGCCGTCCACGTCGTAGAGAAACGAGCAGGCGTATATCTTCCGGAATTCGTGGGCGATCTCCGTGCCTTCGATGATCTCCTTCATGCCCGACGAGTTGATGTAGTGCAGAATCCGGATGCCGCGTGCGGCTCCGTAGGCGTTTATCCGCGCGAACCACTCCCTGACCCCTTTGTAAAGCGTCACGCGGCGGCCCGACTCCTGAAAGGCTTCGCGCCGCAGCGACAGCCCCTTCGATTTGGCCTCCTGAAGCATGCGCGCCATGTAGGTCAGGACCATGTCGGCGTCCTGCTCCTCGGCCAGCGTATTGGCCTCGGTCCAGAACTCCTTGTTGCTTTTGCCCACGGCGGGGATGAAGTCGTATTCCTGCATGTTGCCGGGGGCGAGCGTACCGTCGAAATCGTAAATCAGGGCGATGGTGAATCGGTATTCCATTCTTTTAGGGGTGTTTTAGATTTCAAATATACCTAATTTTTCACTATTTTTGCAAAAGCGAGACCGAAAACACAAAATAGATGGAATTCAAAGAGTTGATAGAAAAACGCCGCAGCATCCGCAAATTTACGGACCGGGCGGTGCCGCGCGAGACGGTGGACCGCATCCTGCACGAGACCCTTACGGCGCCCTCGGCGCGCAATACCCGGACTACGCGCCTCGTGGTGGTGGACGATCCGGCCTTGGTGGCCCGCATGGCCGAAATGCGCGATTACGGATCGGCTTTCATGAAGGGTGCGCCGCTGGCTTTCGTCGTGCTGGGCGATACTTCGAAAAGCGATCTCTGGCGCGAAAACGCCGCGATTTCGGCGACCCTGCTGCAGCTCGCCTGCGTGGACGAGGGACTCGGCTCCTGCTGGGTGCATATCAACGGCCGGCCGCGCCGCAAAGACGATCCCGACGGGCAGAGTGCGGCCGATTACCTGCGCAGTTTCCTGCCCATCCCGGCGGACTGCGAACCCCTCTGCGCCATTGCGGCCGGCTACTCCGACTTCACGCCCGCTCCCCTGCCCGATGCGGACGATGCGGCGCGGATTATCCGCCTTTAAATAGGAAAGGGACTTTCGGACGAGTCCGGATTTTACGATTTCACCCCTGCCGCAACGATCTGCGGCAGGGGTGAGTTTCATTTCCGGAACTTTTCCGGGACGTCTTTTCCGGGCTACAACAGAACTACGTGTTTGCGCAGCATATCGACGATCTGCGTCCGGAGCTGCAGGGCGTTGATCGGCTTGGACATGTAACCGTCGAATCCGCTCTGGAGAACCTTCTGTTCGTCGGAAGCGAATGCGAACGCCGTTACGGCGATGATCGGGACGCCGCCCGACAGCTTGCGTATTTCGGCCGTCGCTTCGTAACCGTTCATCACGGGCATATTGATATCCATCAATACGAGATGCGGACGGTACTGCCGGTAGATTTCGACCGCTTCCTGTCCGTTCCATGCGTGCAGAAGCGTGTATTCCCTGCGCAGGATCGATTCGAACAGACGGTAGTTGCTGTCGTTGTCCTCGGCGATCAGAATCACCAGTTTGTCTTTTTCGACCGAAATCGTGGGATGTTCCTCCGCTGTCGTTTTTGCCGCGGCCTTTCCCGGAACATAGGGCAGGATAAACCAGAATTTCGAGCCTTTGCCCTCTTCGGATTCCACGCCGATACGCCCGCCCAAGTGTTCGACGATCATTTTGCAGATCGACAGTCCGAGACCGGTGCCCTGCTTGAAGGAGTTGAGTTTGACGAAGCGTTCGAAAACCTGCTCCGTTTTTTCGGCGGGGATTCCGCTGCCGGTGTCCGAAACCCAGAAATAAAGCTCCCTGCCGCGCATTTCGTACCCGAAGCGGATGCTGCCCGTCTGCGTGAATTTCGCCGCGTTGGTCAGCAGGTTGATAATCACCTGCGAGAGCCGGTTGCGGTCGGTGCAGACGGGGCATCGTTCGTATTTCTGCTCGAAGAGCAGTTCGACGCCGTCCCTGACCTTCAGGCGGATGACATTCTCCTTTTCCCGCATCAGTTCGTTCAGGTCGAAGTCCGTGTGGATGAAGTCGAGCGTTCCCGCCTCGATTTTCGAAAGGTCGAGGATGTCGCCGATGAGCTGCAGCAGCAGGGCGTTGTTATTCTCGATGATCGAGACGTATTCCTGTTTCTCCTGCTCCTCTTCGGTCGAGGCCAGAATGCCCGAGAACCCTACGATGGCGTTGAGCGGCGTGCGGATCTCATGGCTCATATTGGCCAGAAACGCCGTTTTCAGGCGGTTCGATTCCTCGGCGCGGTCGCGGGCCGAGAGGAGTTCCTGCTCCATGCGTTTGCGTTCGGTGATGACCTGCGACGTTCCGACGAGCGTCTGGGGCCGTCCCTGCGCGTCGAACGACTCCACGGCCGCCAGCGCCTCGACCCATTCCATGTGCCAGTGGCCGCTCTCGTTGGAGACCACCCGGTACTCTTCGCAGACCTTGTCGGTGCGGCCTGCCGTCAGGTCGCCGTAGGCCTGCCGTATGCGGTCGCGGTCCTCCTTGTGTATCTTCGAGAAATAGCATTCGACACCCACCGAAAGCGCAGCGTCGCTCTGCAGAATCGCGTCTCCGGGGATTTTGACCGGCTTGTTGATGTCGCATAGGATGGTGCGGTTGTTCAGGTCGCATTTCCACGGAACGATGTTGGCCACGTCGAGCGCCAGCGAGAGTTTGTGGTTGATCGAGTCCAGTTTCTGCTGCGCCTTGTGCAGCGCCGTGCCGTTCAGACAGAAGATGTCGATATGGTCCGTCAGATACGAACGGCTGAGAACCACCTCGAAAAAGATCTCCCGCGGTTTGTAGTAGAAGGGAAAGGTGACGGTCCGGTTTTCCGTCAGCACGACGTTCACCAGACGCAGGAACTCCGAGAACGAATCTGCGAAAAGCTCGCTTCCCCGTTTGCCGACAACCTCGTTCCGGGGCAGGAACGTCCGTTCGAAGTAGGCGTTTATGTCGCTGAATTCGGTGTCGGCGGGATAGTGGTCACGGTCGAAGATCACGCGCTCCTGAATGTAGATGATCGGCATCCGGTTGAACAGGTTCGCGTATTTTATCTGGCTTTCCGATTCCCGCCGGCGGGCCGCTTCGACCTTGCGCATGACGCGGATGCGCCCTTGCTGGAAGAGGATGAAAAGCAGGAAAAGGCCGCCGCATAGGATGATCGCCGTTCTGTTCCGTTCCGTGAATGTCTCCGGCTTGTCGATGAATACCGAATCCGAAGGGCATATTTCGGGTGGAATCCTGTTGCGCAGCATCGCCGGGTAGTTGAACGTCGGCCGGGCGCCGGTCGGGGTGTAGAACGGGATGTCGCGCGGCTCGCGTCCTTTCAGAATGGTGTCGAACGTTGCGACGACCTGCCGGTTGTACGCGCCCGTATCATATGTGAATCCGCCGATCACGCCGCTGTTTTTCACCGAAGAGGGCCGTAGTGCGAACAGCGGAGCCGTCGAACTGGCGATGATCTTGAAGGGGTTGGACGTAATTTCGGTATTTCCTGAGATGCTTTTTGTGTAATGCCACGAGGAAAAAAGTACGCCGGTATGTTTGGTGTCGGCGACGTTCAGCGAGTCGAGCAGCTGGTCCACACTCATATTCGAGGCCGAATAGGAGGAGAACCGCATGCCCGGATAATCGGTTTTGAGCAGTTCGCTCAGGTCGTCTTCGTACTGTTGGTTGATGTAACGGCCGTCGCGGACGAATACGAGCCGATTCATCTCCGGAATTATGCGGCGCATCAATTCGACGGTTTGTTCGAGGTAGATCGGGGCGTACAGCAGTGTCAGGTTGTATGCCCGGGTCAGCTCCCGGAGCGGAATACGCTCGGATTGCGGGATGGCCCGCTTGCTGACGTAGTATTTGTCGGGGCCGACGAAATCCTCCTCGGCGCAGATGATCGACGGGATGCCTTTTCCCCACTCTTTCTCGGCGAAATCCCGCATGGTGAAGGCCGGAGCGCCGATGTATATCAGCATCCGGGGCGGATTTTTGCCGTATTCACGGGCGAGATTCGCCCGGAAATCGTCCAGATCCGACTGCTTGTCCATCAGGAGCATGTTCATATGCTCGACGTATACTTCGAGGTTTTCGATCTGCTCGATCCGGGCGGTAACGTCGGTGATGATATCCCAGCTCCATGAGGAGGATTCGGTGTAGGTATTGATTATCAGGACATAATCGCGCTTGTCTCCCGGAGGGCTGCTGGTGGCGTTGGTGAACGGATGAGCCAGCAGGCATCCGAAAATCATGGTCCACAGCAACGCCTGAAGCGTCAGCCCGGACGGCTTTTTCAGTAAGTTCATGGTGTGGGATGGCTCCCGGGAGCGGAGTGCGGGGCCCGGGTGCGGGGGTTAGGGGTGAGACGACGCAAAATTTGATTTATGAAAGACGCAAAGAAAAAAGGGGGGGGGATAAACCGGAAAGACCCGCCGCGCGGCGGGTCTTTCCGGCTCTCCGAATCATCTATTTGTTTAAGACCGGTTTAATGTCCTTGATACGCAACTGGGTGGTTACCGTACCCCGGTAGTGGTTTTCGACGATCTGGTAGCATACGTCGATCGGGCGTCCCGAGCGTACCCATTCGTAGTGCGTGGGCTGCTGGAAAGCGATCGACTGAATCTTGGTGTTGGGCTTCTGCCGCTGGATGAGGTCCATGCGCAGATGCTCGCACTCCACACCGACCAGTTTCGCGTCGCCATGGTTGCTGACTCCGTAGGTGGCGAAGACCGGCGCCGAATTGCCCGGGCCGAAGGGCTGGAAGCGGTTGAGGTCCTTGCGGAACGCGGGCGTGATGTCCGAGAAGAGCAGTTCGCTGTCGATGTCCACTTGGGGCATCAGCATCTGCGGGTCGATGTTCTCCTCGACGTAGGCGTTGAACCGCCGGGTGAACTCTTCGACGTTCTCGGGGCGCATCGTCAGTCCCGCGGCGTACATGTGTCCGCCGAAGTTTTCCAGCAGGTCCGAGCACGACTCGACGGCCTGATAGAGGTCGAAGCCCGGCACCGAACGGGCCGATCCGGTCACGAATCCGTTGCTCATCGTCAGCACCACCGTAGGCCGATAATAGGTTTCGATCAGGCGCGACGCGACGATGCCCACGATGCCCTTCATCCACTTGGGATTGTAGATCACCGTGCTCTTCAGCCGCTTCATTTCGGGGTTGCGCTCGATGAAGTCGTGCGCTTCCTGCGTGACGGAGCGGTCGATCGACTTGCGGTCCTGATTGTAGGCGTCGATGACGTTGCCGAACTCCGCGGCGATGCTTTCGTTACCCTCGATCAGCAGCTCGACGGCAGCGTGTCCGCCCGACGGCGATGCGTTTTCGTCGTTTTCGTCCATGCGCATACGCCCGGCGGCGTTGATACGCGGCCCGATCTTGAAGACGATGTCGTCGATGGTGATGTTGTGCTTGTCCAGACCGCAGATCTTGATGATCGACAGCAGGCCCTTCGACGGCTCGCGGTTGAGGTCTTTCAGGCCGAAATGCGCCAGAATGCGGTTTTCGTCCACCAGCGGCACGATGTCCGAGGCGATGCTCACCACCAGCAGGTCCAGCAGCGGGCTGATCTGCTCGAAGGGAATCCGGTTTTTCTGGGCGTAGGCCTGCACGAGTTTGAATCCCACGCCGCAGCCCGACAGTTCGTCGAACGGGTAGGAACAATCGACCCGCTTGGGGTCCAGAACGGCTACGGCGCGGGGAATTTCCTCGGCCGGGAGGTGATGGTCGCAGATGATGAAATCCACGCCCTTGCTCTTTGCATAGACAATCTTTTCCGTGGCTTTGATACCGCAGTCCAGAGCGATGATAAGCCCCACGCCCTTGCGGGCCGCGAGGTCGATACCTTTGACCGAGATACCGTAACCTTCGGTATAGCGGTCGGGGATGTAGAACATCAGGTTTTTATGCCCGATCTGGCGCAGGAACTTGTACACCAACGCAACGGCCGTGCAGCCGTCCACGTCGTAGTCGCCGTAAACCATGATTTTCTCATTGTTACGAACGGCCTGTTCGACCCGCTCGACCGCCTTGTCCATATCCTTCATCAGGAACGGGTCGTGGAGGTCGGCGAGGCTCGGTTTAAAGAACTTGTCCGCCTTTTCTACAGTGTCTATGCCTCTCTGTACGAGCAGATTCGCCAGCACGGGGGATATCCTGAGCACGGAGGCGAGCTTCGCCACCGCCTCGGAATCGCCCTGCGGTTTCACTACCCATCGTTTTTCTATAGGCATACGATTTACTATTTATATATTCTAACATTTAATATCTCACTTAAAAATTTGACGACGAGTCTTTTGACATCGTCCATCCGGACGCTTCCGCCCGTTTCCCTTTCGATCGAGGTCACGCCTCGGTCGGTGAATCCGCAGGGGTTGATGCGCGAGAACCACTCCAGATCGGTCGTTACGTTCAGCGCGAACCCGTGCATGGTAATATAACGCGACGAACGGACGCCTATTGCGCAGATCTTGCGCGGAACGCCTGCCGGCGTGCATTTGCCGCCGTCGCTCGCTCCCTGCATCTCTTCGTCTTGCGCGATTCCCGGACCTACCCAGACGCCCGAAGCGCCTGCGATGCGTCCCGCCCGGATGCCGTACTCGGCTACGGTGCGGATGACGGACTCTTCCAGCGCGTCAATATAGGCCCTCAGTTCGATACCTAACCGTTCGAGGTCCAGAATCGGATAGCAGACCAGCTGTCCGGGGCCGTGGAAGGTAATGTCGCCCCCTCGGTCTATGTGAAAGAACTGCGCGCCCATCGCTTCGAGCGCTTCGCGGCCTACGAGCAGGTTTTCGGCATGGCCGCTTTTGCCGAGCGTGTACACCGGCGGATGCTCCACGAGCAGAATCGTGCCCGCCTCTTCCGCCGCATTTTCCTCTTCCGGGACTTTCCCGTCCGCCGGGTCTGCCTTACGGTTCGTCTTAACGGCTGTCAGGGCGTTGAACAGGGTCTGCTGCAAATCCCAGCAGGCTTTGTAGTCCATTTGTCCGAGGTCCCGGCAGAAGACGTTCATCGCTGCAAACTTTTAACGCTTTGCAGGGCCTCTTCCGCCAAGTACGACGAGCGGACCAGCGGTGCGCTCGCGCAGTAGGCAAAGCCCATTTCCAGCGCTTTGAGTCTGTACCATTCGAATTTTTCAGGAGTGATATACGCCGCTACGGGGTAATGCTCCAAAGTTGGACGAAGGTACTGACCGAGCGTTACGATCCCGACGCCCGCTTCACGCAGGTCGTGCAGGGTTTGTAATACTTCGTCATCGCTCTCGCCAAGTCCGACCATCAGTCCGCTTTTCGTTGCGACGCCCTGCCGGCTCATGTGGCGCAGGGTCTCCAGACTCGTGCGATATTTCGCTCTGGAACGGACCACGGGGGTCAGCCGCTCGACGGTTTCGATGTTGTGCCCGATTATATCGGGCTTCGACGCGATGACCGTATCCAAGAGGTCGGGCCGTGCGTCGAGATCGGGAATAAGGAGCTCAACTGCGGCGTCGGGATTCTGCTTGCGGATGGCGCGGACGGTTGCGGCCCAATGTGCGGCGCCGCCGTCCGGCAGGTCGTCACGCGTTACAGAAGTTACGACGACATACCTCAGTTTCATCAGCGAGACGCTTTCGGCGACCCGTCGGGGTTCCTCGGCGTCCGGGGCAAGGGGCTGTCCTGTTCTGGTGGCACAGAAGCGGCAGCCCCGTGTGCAGATATCTCCCAGAATCATGAAGGTCGCGGTTCTGCGGCTCCAGCATTCGGCCTTGTTGGGACACATGCCGCTGCTGCAAATCGTATGCAGCGCATGTTTTCGGACTATCTGCTGAACCTCGGCGTATTCCGGGGTTCGGTGGAGCCGGATCTTCAGCCATCCGGGTTTTTTCAGTACATCTACCTTGTCATAAAACTTCGGCATTTAAGTTCATTATTTTCCAATTGATGCAAAATTACGAAAAAATAATTGATATTCCCTAAGAATGGTCTATTTTCTTTGACTCTCCCGCGCCGGACGCAGCTGTACCGGGATTCGCCCGTTTCCGGGCTTCGGAGGCGGATATTCGGCCGGGAGCCGCTTTCCGCCCTCTCCGTCGCCGCCGCCCGGAGAAAGCATATTAAAAAATAAAAAAACGCACACTCCGAAACTGCAATAATTCATTATCGGAGCCTGTTTCCGTGGCTTCAGGGCACGAAAAAGGGGTTCGTACCTGGCAGTAGCGAACCCCTCTGGTTAGGTTAGTTAGGTTAATGAGAGTGGGAGAATCCCACGTTTTGTTATACAAAGATAAACCGAAATTCACAATTCACCAAATCTTTTATAACATTTTTTCAAACTAACCTAAAAAAATCTGTTAAATTATAATTAAAAAATTTAAAATAATAGCCGATTTATAAGTTTTTGATTAAAGCGCCTCGCGCATTTCCGCACTCTGCGCCGCCTCGGGCTGCTTCTCCGGGGTGAGCGAAGTGATGTGGCGGTTGCGGTAAGCGGCCGGCGTCATCTGGTATTCCTTTTTGAAAAGTTTAATAAAATGCGACGTGTTGGGGAACGTGCAGGCGTTGCCGATTTCCGAAATGGATTTCGAAGTCGAGATCAGCAGCAGACGCGAATGCATCAGGCGCTGACGGATGTACCATTTGTGGGGCGGCATCTGGAAATGGCGGCGGAACTCTTTTTTGAACGAAGTGAGCGAACGGTTCGTCAGTTTCGAAAGTTCCTCGATGGAGATGTCTTTGAAGATATGGTCGTAGACGATCTGTTCGAAATTCTCTTTCGCGGCGTCCACATTGCTCAGCAGTTTGCTTTTGATGCAGCAGTCCTCGTGCGAGGCGATCAGATAGATCAATTCGGTCATCTTGATGTTCTCGGCCGTCTCGTCGCGGTGGAAGTCTTCGTCGCGCAGGTAGTTGTTTGTATTGACGAAAAAGTTGCGGATCGAATTCCATGCGGGCATGGCGACATGCGTGCGGTTGCGGCAGTTTTCGCACGAATGTTCGTTCGAAATGTTCAGGCCGTAGGTGATGTTCAGGTGCATCAGGATACGCTGCAGGTCCGCCGGCGTATAATAAAAGAGCACCTGTTCGAAGGGCTGGCCGTTTTCCGGGAAGTTCTCGATGTAGTGATGCCCTATGCCGAGGTAGAATACGTCTCCGCGTGTGAGCGTCTGGCGCTTATCGCCTTCGTAGATGTACTTCGTGCCGCGAAGGATGTAACCGATTGCATAGCGCGAAAGCGCCTGAGACTGGATTCCGTTGTGAAGTGCTTCGACATACTTCACGATCATCGGCTGCTGAGCCGACGAATTCAATGAATTCTTCATACTAAATCGTATTTTAAGTTTCTGTGAACAATAAGTTGCGTCACTTTTGTTCAACATCAAATATACAATTTAATATTTGTTTTGTAAAAGAATTAATACGCCAAAAAGGCGCATTTAGGCAAATAGGGCTGTTTAGACTATATTTATGACTAAATAGATTATTGCAATGCTGCAATGTACACCGAAGCGGCCAGCAGAATGAGGTAAACGGGCAGTGCGATTCTCCGATGAATCCGCACGAAAAACACCGGGAAAAGCAGGGCGGCGGGAACCGCCGGCAGGGTGAATACTTCGGGGGTGACCGAAGGAGTGCAGAGCAGGGCGAGAGTCATCGCCAGTATACCTATATTGAAAATAAGGATAAAGCGAGGTTTGGTTCCGGCGGCATAGATGTCCGCCAGAAAGAAAAAGAGCGCCGTCAGGGCGAGCGCCGCGATAGCGCACAGCATGAGGAGCGACGGGAGCGTAAGTCCCGTAAAAATCCATAACGGAACGCCTGATACGACCGTATCGGCCAATGCCATGACAGGAGCCGTAAATTCGCCTCCTGCGCCCCAGCTGACATAACAGGCGGTCAGGATCGGCAACATCAGTCCGGCGACGGCGACGACGGCTTCGCGGAACGTACGCCTGAAAAGCAGTATCGCCAGCGGAAGGATCAGTACCAGCGGCGTTGCGGGAGCATAGACCAGCGGCAACAGTCCCAGATAGAGGGAAGCGCGGAAAATGGCGTCGAACCCGTAGCCGTTGCAGTACGAACGGCAGTAGTTCTTTGTGGCGAGCGCCAGCAGCATCGACGCGGCGAATGCCGTCAGGTAGTTTCCGCCGGAGAAGATCCCGCAGGCGATGATCGCGTAGAGCGGAATCGGCAGGCACGTGCTGACACCGTAGAGGTTGTAGCGGATGGCGATACGCCCCGTGCACATTCCCGTAAAGAGGATCATGAATCCCGCCGCCAGACGCGCCCATACCGGATATGCGGCCTGAAACCGGGCCAGCGCTCCGCCCAACAGAGGCATTGTCCCCGGCGCACCGGCGGATACGCCCTCTCCCGCTCCGCCCCACATGGCCGTAACGGCGAGTGCGAAGAGGGTAATGAAAGCCGGAACCAGCGGTTGTCGGGCGATGTCTATCTTCATGCGGTGATTTCTCCTTTCGGCAAAAATAGCGAAAAAAGCTGTACGGGACTAAATAATTGCTAACTTTGTTGTGACCGGAACCTGCCGGAGGATGCTTCTTTTCGGGTCCTGCGTATGGGTGCGGCCCGTTTGTAGGAGGAATACGGCATATTTCGGCTGTTCGGCTGTTCGGCGGAACTGGCGGAACCGGCGGGGCGGTTGCGCAGCGGATCGCCGTCTCCGGAGATGCCGGTTGCAGTCCGGCGGTCTTGTGCGGTGCCGGGGCTGAACCTGCTTTTCGGACCTGCTTTTCGGACCTGCTTTCTGAACCTGCTTTCCGGGTC
>JAJPZH010000113.1 GCA_021204515.1 Alistipes sp.
CCCCTCGACAAGCAGCACCGTGGCGCCGTTATCATAGTGAAGCATGGTACGTTTTCCCATGTACCGATCACGGATTTCGGCCCAGTTCGGAAAGTCGTAGCGCTCGGTATCCCAAATTCCGCGGCAGTCTTGGGGGAGCGCATTGTATTCGGGAAGCGTGATTTTTATCATATCGAATATTGTTTCCACGGGATTATGATTTCTCGGTAAGTTTGGCGTGCAGCGCTCTGATTAAGGCGAAACAGCCATTGAGTTTCGGGCTGCGCTGGCCTTTCATCCGCGTGTAGCGGATACCGGCCTGATGGGATAGTTCCGTCACGCTCCGGTTCAGCGTTCCGTGCGTGCGAAGCGATATGGGTACCTGCAACAGTTTGCACAAGCCGATAAACTCTTCGCAGGATATAAACTCCCCGGCGACGAACTTGTCCCCGGCTTTGCGCAGCCGTTCCTGCTGCTGTTCTTCGGCCTGCCGCCGCTGTTCGTCTCTGTCGCGTTTTTTCTCCTCGTCCTTTTGCCGCATACGTTCCCGACGCTCTTCCCGGTAGCGGATCAAGCGTTCAGCGTCAAGACCGAGCTCTTCGTAGATCCGCACGAACAGGAGCTGCAGGTGCCGTTCTTCCTGCATGGTCTGCTCAACGATCTGATGAAAGGCCGCAAGAAACTGCGCTCCGGCTTCAGCTATATTTTGGCCGGCAAGGAATCGTCGGTTGTAGGTGCCGTACTCGAAGAAAACGTTGTCCAGTCGCAGGACGATGCCGATTTGATCGTCCTCTTCGCGGTACGGATCTTTGCTTTTGAGGTAGGTGTATACGCCCTCGCCGACTTTTTCCAGCTCGGCATAATGCCGGACGACCTGATTGAGCTTCGAGAGGCTGTAACGTAAAAATTTTGTTTTCATAAGATCGATTTTATTATTCGGTTTCGTCGGGGATTTCCTTTCCCGTGTAAGGATTATAGAGCGTTGCATTGCCTACGGCTTCGGCTTCGGCGTCGATGGCGAAGGCTCCGCGTCCGATGTCGTAAAACAGGGCGAGTTTCAGGGGCGTCGTTGCGATCGTCTGCTCCGCCTTTTCCTGTGAGAGCCCGGATAGCATCAGGCATTTGACGCGGCGGCGGAACATTTCGGGATTGATGGTCGGCGTTGTGATGACTTCGATCACCTCGTCCACCTCGTCCGTGATGGCCACACGGTCGGGGTCGGCACGTCGGGCCATGTATTCCCGGATGTTTTCGAGCACAAGCTCCAGATCGTTGTCCGAAAGGTGCCCGCAGCTCTCCCAGATTTGGACATCCCCGCCGCAGTCGTCGTCGAGTGTCAGATAGAGGTCGTCCTTGTCGTCGATGCCCACGGCCCGTACCGTCGTTTCGTGAGGATTGCCGTGATTGTCCCACCAGAGGGCCATCGATGAGTTTTTGATGGTATCCATGTCGAGTTCGTTCGTCCCGAGAAGACGTAGCAGGTTCTTGATTTCGCCGGCGGGGTCGAAGGCCAACGGAACGTTTTGCCGGATCGTGCGGTCGGTTTGTTGGTCGATGACGGTATAGACCGTCAGTTCGTACTGGTTCGTCTGCTTGTTCAGGCAGATATTGAAATCCATGTTCCGACCGTCGTTATTGTAACCGATCCAATAGTCGTTTTCATCGGGCCCAGTGATGTTTTTCGAGATAATCTCCTTGCCGTATATGCTGACGGACAGGTTTTTCGTATCGGAGTTGAAACGTGCCGTGCAGCCTTCGATCAGGTTTTCTGCGGATTCATTGCCGGTAGCCGGAAATAAATGTCGTTGATTCTGTGCCATAGTTTGAAAATTTGCGTATATAAAAAATAGACCGTCATTCTGTATCGGAATGACGGTTTGTCCTTTTTTAAGAAGAAAAATCGTGTTATGCAGACCGACTCTCCGGAACCTTGTTTTCGGTCTTTGCGGGATCAGCTTTCTGTTCGATGATTCCGAAGATGCATGCCATGGTTTCCCGCATTTTGAAGTACTCGTCGTATTGTTCCTGATTACAAAAGAACAGATACGGCGGGAGGTCGGCCTGCTTGAATCTGAGATACTCCGCTTCGTTCAGCCAGCGTACCGAAGGTAGCTCTGTGCGGTAATAGGCTTCGTTGACGAGCCATGCTCTCCGGAAGTTATCCATTCGGAGAGTATCGATATAAACCACTTTACCTATGCATCTGTTCATCAATAAATTACATACGCACATCAGACAACAGGTGTAGTCGATGTCCCATGTGACCAGATAGCTTCTGGGATTGGCGGCTTTTGTGGCGATCAGCATATGACCGCTGCCGGCTGCCGGATCATACACCGATCTAATTCCTTTGTTCTCGTTCTTACCTGTTACGATTTGCTGGCATAGTTTCGCAACGTCGGTCGGCGTAAAAAATTGACCGCTGCGTTGTTGGCCTCGTTTGGAGGTAAGTGTCATGTATAAATCCCCGAGTGCGTCGTAATAGCCGTGGCGGGTGATTTGTTTGTGCATGATCTGAATCCATGCGGCATACATGTCGTAGAAAGTCTTGTTCTGTTCTTTCGAGTACCGCCAGTACTGAAGTGACGGAGTGTCTGGCAGCGAAAATCCGTGGATGATATATCTTAGCAAATCCCGGAAGACATTCCGCACGTCCAACCCATGCCTGTATGTGAAATCATTGATCAGCTTTTCGAGTTTCCGAACTTCGTCGGGAGCTTCGTATTGTTTTGCCATTTTAACGGTTGCGGATGCTGTTGAGAAGTTGGATTTTCTTTGGGAAGGTTCATCGGTTGAGTAGTTTGAATCCATGTGTATCCATCTGTTGCAGCATGTCGGGGGCATCGAAGAAGGACGATGCGCTGTATACGAGCTGTTGGAGCTGGGCTGCGAGGTCTCGGAAGAACCGTTCACGCTCGGGAGTCCATTCGATGAGGTTCGTTCTTGAACTGTTGGCGTAGGGCATACGGAATCCGGGAGTGTTGTCTTCGTTGAGCTGGTAGTATTCGACCTTTTCGGCGGATATTTCGAGCAGGACCTGAAAGTCGAATCCGAAGGCGAAGCGAGTAGGGAGCTCAGGCCGGAATTTCGGGCTTACTTTGTTTTTGTGTACGGTTCTGGCGATACTGCTTCCGACTTGGTCGAAAAACAGCTCTCTGGAGCAGTCGAGGGTGAAGAGAATCATTTTGCGGGTTTGTTTGATCTTCTCATGATAGGCTTCGAGGGCGGTGCGTAAGGCGTATTTGAGGGCCGTTTCGCTGTCGTAGATATGCTTTCCCAGCGAGGTCATCTCATAGATTTCGGCGGGAAGTCCCTTGTAGTGGAATTTGGTCTTACGGGTGTAGTGTACTTCGATTTCGATTTGTTTGCCCCGAATCGTCACGAGGTCTTTTCCTATTTTCGGCATGATGTTGAATACTTGAGGTTGATAATTGCTGTTATGCGACTTTCTGATCGCCCCATGTGATGTAGAAGTTCCCGTCTTCGTCCCGTTTGCGTTGGAGCAGGTTTTCTATCAGTGATGGGGAGATGTCGAACTCATTGAAGATCTCCGACTGTTCCATCACTTCTCCTGTTTTGATGAATTCGTTCAGCCGTTCTTTGGTCAGGACCAGAGCGATGAGGTTCTGTTCGATGGATTCATCGTAGGTGACGTAGTGTACCTGTTTTTTCTCTTTGGAGTCGAGGCGGATGAACCGGAAGTAGAACTGTTCCATTTTGGGGATGTTCCATTGTAGGGATTCGAGAATCACATCGTTGCAGGAGGGGATGTTCGCCGAGCTTTTGAGGCTCTGCTGCGTGCATATGAGGATGCCGTCTTGCGAGGCTTCGAATTTCTCGATGATCTTCTGACGCCGGTTGAACGTAACCTCCCCGTGGATGACGAATAGGGGACGCTTGGGGAAATACATTCCCATGTAATCGACATACATCTCCATGGCTTCGAGGGTCGTGCATCCGATCGCCACTTTTCCCGGAATGCCTTGTACCATTTGGGCGATGTAACGTGTTTTACAGGGGAAAGGGCTTCCGGTGTAACCTTTGATTTTGTTAGGTATTGAGCAGGCCCGTATCAGGAGCATGATCTGGCGGATGAGCCGCAGCGAGGCCTCCTTCTTGGTGTCTCCTGTACTGTTGAAATAGAGGGAGCATATCTCGCAGAACTCTTTGAGAATTTTCGTGTAGACGGCTTTCTCTCCGGGTCCGGGTGTTACGTTGTGGGTCTGGATTTCGTACTTGTCGCCTGCGAATTCTCGGAATTTGCGTGTCAGGATGGTTTTCTCGATCAGAGAGGCGAGATGTTCCTTGT
>JAJPZH010000056.1 GCA_021204515.1 Alistipes sp.
CGCAGGGTCGTGGCGTCCGAACCGATACCCGACGCACGGCAGTCTATCCAGACCAGATAAGTCCCTTCGAGCGGCAGCACGGGATATTGCGGCAGCCGTCGCTCGAAAAAGCGGCAGAGATATTCGTAATTCTCCCGCAGGTATTTCCGCAGGGCATCGAGCCATTCCCCGCTGTCGTTATAGGCGGCTATTGTGGCCGCTACGCCGAACGGATTGACGTCGCACACCTCGTTGATGTTAATGGCGCGGTCGATACGACGGCGCACCTCCTCGTCGGCCGCGACGATATTGGCGATTTGCAGTCCGGCCAGATTGAACGCCTTGCTCGGCGAGAGGCAGGTCACGGAATTTTGCAGGAAGCGTTCGGACAGGGAGCCGAAGGGCGTGTAGTCATGTCCCTCGCAGGTCAGCTCGCAATGAATCTCGTCCGCCACGACAAACACCCCGTTGCGCAGGCATATGTCGCCGATGCGCCGCAGTTCCTCCGGCGTCCAGACCCGTCCGACCGGATTGTGGGGATTGCACAACAGCAGCAGTTTCGCCTTCGGATCGGCCGCTTTCGCTTCCAGATCGTCGAAGTCGATCGCATAGCGACCGTCCCGGTAAACGAGGTTGCTGGCCGACAGGAAACACCCGTCGTTGCGGATCGACGAATAGAAGCAGTTGTATGCCGGGGTCTGGACGATTACTTTATCGCCCGGTGCGGTCAGCGCCTTGATGATGGCCGACAGAGCCGGCACGACGCCGCTCGTATAGACGATCCACCGGGGATCGATCCGCCAGCGATGACGGCCCTCGAACCACCGGACGACCGCGTCGTAATAGGCTTCGGGCACTTTGGTATAACCGAAAATGCCGTGCGCCACCCGCTTCTGCAAGGCTTCTACAATAGCCGGCGCCGTGCGGAAATCCATATCCGCCACCCACATGGGCAGCACATGCTCCTCTTCGGGCGTATCCCATTTGTAGGAGTTCGTCCCGCGACGCGGGATGATCGTATCGAAATCGTATTTCATAACTTATCTTTTTATGTGTAATTTATAAATCCAGTTACCACCCCAAAGTCTTGCAAGGAAGATTACGCCCCGGAAACAAAGCTCGATGCACATGGCGAGCCACACGCCGCGCAGCCCCATCGCGGGAGCGAGCCATGCCGCCAGCGTCAGCCGCACGCCCCAGATGCTGCCGAAGTTCATCAGGCTGGGTACGAACGTACTTCCGACACCCACGAATACGCCGTAGGCGACGATCGAAGCCGCGAACATCGGCTCGGCAAAGGCTTCTATCCGCAGGATTTCAATTCCCAATGTGCGTATTTCCTCTACGGGCGTCATCACTCCGATGATCTGCGGGGCCGCCGCATACATCAGCGCTCCCATAACGCCCATAATCAGCATTCCCGACCAGACGGTAATATTGGCAAAACGCTTGAGCAACCGGATACGGTTCGCCCCGAGGCTTTGTCCGACCAGCGTCGTGGCCGCCTCCGAGATGCCGTAGCCGGGCATATAGCAGAGGCTTTCGGCGATGATGGCGAACGAGTTGGCGGCAATGGCGACGATGCCCAGCGGTGCGACGATAACCGTCGTTGCGATCTGCGCCCCGCAAATGGCCATATGCTCGAATCCCATCGGCAGGGAGATGCGGACAGCCTTGCGCAGCGTCTCTTTCCGGGGCCGGAAACTGCCCCGTTCTCCGGACAACTTCAGCATGGGCGAGCGGCGGCACAGATACCACATCATCCCACCGGCGGTGACGAGTTCGGCCAGCACCGTTCCCAATGCCGCGCCTTCCACTCCCAAGCCTGCCCCGAGAACGGTAAATTCCACTCCCAACCACTCCACCTGCCGCACGGGGAAAATCAGCAGGAAGTTGAACACGACATCCAAAAGGCACATCAGCACGTTCAGCATGCTCGGCACGCGCATATTTCCGCTGCAACGCAACATACCTCCCGCAAGGAAGTTCAGCTGCAGGGCGGGCAGGAAAAGCGAGAATATCCGAAAATAGAGAGCCGAATCGCCCCGTATCGCCTCGTCGCCGCCCAGCCAGCCGGGAAGCACGCCGCCGATGGAGATGCCGGCCACCGCCAGCAGGGAACTGAAAACAAGCGTGGCCGCGACCGACTGGCGGAGGACCTTTTTAGCTCCCGCGAAATCTCCGGCTCCGATCCGGTGCGCCACCTGCACGGAAAATCCCGTCGCGGCGGCTGCGCACAATCCCCAGAAGAGCCATGTCGTGGTCGATACCAGCCCGATGGAAGCAGCGGCATTCGCCCCCAGACTGCCCACCATCGAGGCGTCGATGTACTGCATGGCGATGGAGGATACCTGCGCCATAATGGCCGGGACGCTGAGGTATGCAGTCAGGCGCAACTGCTGCCCCAGCGTCATCTTTTCTCCGTTGCGGATAAGCGATAACAGGTAATCGGTCTCCCTTTTTTCCGTTTCCATCAGGCGGCCCGCAAAGTTTTCAGCCGGCGAGACCGGTTTTCTCGTCCCAGCGCACCAGCACGCAGTCGGCAGGAGTCTTGATATTCTCGTCGAGGATGATCTCCCCGTAGCTGTCCGCAATAATACAGCCGGTCCGCGGATTCTTCACTCCGCCTATCGCGCCCCGGATGGTCGCCTGCACCGAGCTGTACTCGAAAGCCCGGTCGCAGTCGGGGCCGAAGGTGCAGTTTTCCAACACGAGGTCGCGGGCATAGCAGAGCGGCTGCTCGCCGGTGATGTGGCAGTTCACCAACCGAAGGTTGTGCGAATGCCAGCCGAGATATTCGCCGTTCAGCTCGGAATCATAGATCGTCACGTTTTCCACCTCCCAGAAGGCGTCCTTCGTGGTAATCTTGGCGTTGTGAATCTCCACGTTCTTCACATACTGGAAAACGTATTTGCTGTCGCTTTCCAATCCGTCGATGCGGATGTCGCTGCTGAACATGAACGGGTAGGTGCCGCCGTGCAGTTTCAGATTCTTGATGTTCAGATTCCTGCAACGCCAGAACACTTCGTCGGCATCGTTCATCTCCACGTTCTCGATTTCGATGTCGTGCATCTCGCGGAACATTTTGGGGGCGTCGATGCGTGTGTCCGTCATTTTCAGATGGTCGGAATACCACAGCGCCGAACGTCCGCCGACATCGAAGAAACAACGGTCGATAACGAACCCGTGCACGTGCCAGAAGGGATAGTTCCCCTCGAACCGGCAGTTGGTGGCTTCGATGTTGCTGCACTCCTTGATGGCCGACTCTCCGGCGCGGATGACGACGTTCTCCAGCCGGAGATCATGCGATTCGAACAAAGGCCGCTCGCCTCCGAATTCCGTATTCGATATTACTTTCATATGTTTTCAGTTCGATGATTACTTCTCTATTCTCTTTATAAATTTTGCGGGAACGCCGCCTACTACCGTATTGGCTTCCACATCCTTCGTAACGACCGCTCCTGCGCCGACGACGGCATTGTCGCCGATCGTCACGCCTTGCAGGATTGTGGCATTGGAACCTATCCATACGTTCCTGCCCAAAGCGATCGGAGCCGGATAGGTCGTTTGTCGCTCTTCCGGAGTCAAGCCGTGATTGAGTGTGGCAAAGACCACGTTATGCCCGATCTGGCATCCGTCGCCGATTGTCACTCCGCCATGATCCTGAAAATGGCAGCAGGCATTGATGAACACTCCTTCGCCGACAGTGATGTTCTTGCCGAAATCGGTGTAGAACGGCGGAAATACCCGGAGCGACTCCGGCACTTCGTAACCGAACAGCTCGGAAAGCAATCCGCGCACTTCGTCGGGCGTGCGGTATGCCGTATTCAGCCGGAACGTGATGCGTCGGGCTTCGTTGCTCATGTCGTCCATAAAACGGCGTATCTCCTCCGTATCGAGTGCCCGGCGTGTCTTTACATACTCTTTGAATGCATCTGTCGTCATACGTCTTATCTCCTTTCAATCTTCACGGGTATATCTCCGGCTACGCTCAACGCCTCGATACCGTTCCCGTCGATACGGCCGATTTTAATCAGGTCGCGGCTGTAAGACCAACTCTTGCAGAAAATCGCCACGTTGCCCCACGGGGCATAGATGGTTATATCGCCGGGTGCAGGAGCACAGCCGGGCGTGACGCCTTCGGTCGTCAGAGCCGGAGAGGGATAGAAAATCTTCTCCGTCGTGTTGTTATAATCGTTCAGCGTGATCTCAAGGGGCAGGCGCGAGAGAAAATCCCGTTCGGCGGCATTGTCCGCCATCGT
>JAJPZH010000295.1 GCA_021204515.1 Alistipes sp.
GAGATGTGTATAACAGACACGCTCTACAAGAAATAATTTTGTAACCAAAAAATTGTAGAGTTATGAGATCGACATTCAAAGTTTTGTTTTATCTAAAACGCAATGCCCCGAAAAAGAACGGGCTTATTCCGATCATGTGCCGTATTACCGTAAACGGCAAAATCGCTCAATTCAGTTGTAAATTGGACGTGGAGGAGAAATCATGGAACGTAAAGTCAGGTCGTGTTTCCGGTCGCAGCATCGTGGCGCAGGAGGCCAACCGGATGTTGGATAAGATTCGTGTGGGTATCGATCGTGCCTATCAGCAGATCAGCGACCGCGACAACTACGTTACCGCCGAGAAAGTCCGCAATGTTTATTTAGGATTGGGCATGAACCACGAGACGCTGCTCGCCGTATTCCGTCAACATAACGAGGATTACGAGAAGCAGGTCGGTAAACTCAAAAGCCTGCGCAGCTATTGGAAATACTGCGTCGTTTACAAACACCTCGCGGAGTTCGTCGAAAAGCGGTACAAGGTCAGCGACATTGCGCTCAAAGAACTTACTCCGGCATTTATCACGGACTTCGAGTTGTTCCTGCGAGTGGAAAAGAACCACTGCAACAACACGGTCTGGTCGTATATGATGCCGTTTCGGAAGATTATCTATATGACCGTCAATAACGACTGTTCCGAGAATGTCGCGTAATGAAGGGTCATATTCGTATTAGAATGTTCCAGAATCTTCGCCAGCACGTCTATCGGCATCCCGTATTCCACGGCAAGGCAGGTGAACGTATGCTGGGCGCAATGCGTCGTCAGCGTCTTGTCGATATTGCAGATCGTAGCTATTTTCAGGTAGGCGTTCATCTTGTTGTTGCTCGGTATCGGCAGCATCCTGCCCTGCTCTCGGCAGGTTTTGTCCGTTTCGTATTTGCGGAGCAGCGAGTTTGCTCGTAAATCCGTAGCTGAACGGTGAGATTCTGCGTTTTAAGCGTTTGAGTGTCGAAATCCCAATCGTCGGCGGGGATATTGATTCCCGTGCTTACATAGCGGCTGCGGCGATTGACGGTAAAACGCAGGTAGATGTTCGTGGTGCGGTTTTGATTGATGCGGTCTTTTCTGCAAATGGCATTGATGCTGACACTCATAATGTTGCGGCATTATGCAGACAGGCGCGAGCGGTGTTTTACCGCCGTAAAACATGGTTAAACAAATGGTAAAACATTTTTCGGAAAACGGTGCGAAAAAGGCATTATGGGGAATTATATTTCGCACCCGCAAAAAGAAAATCGAGCGATGATCCATTGATTATCACTCGCTTAAAGAGAGTGGAAAACGGGATTAACTGAGCGATAGAGTGCAGATTGAGGTTAATTAATTGTCGGATAGTTCGATATGCTTATTGCTACCATATTTTGTATTTCGACGATTAAGCGGTCCGAAGCAACAAAACGCAGAAGTTGAGTTAACAGATCATTAACCGGAATTGTTAACCTACCACCCCGCTGTTTTGTCTGCTTGTTTTTGCGCAAATGGTTATTATGCTGCGTATTGCACAACTCTACATCTTGACAAGGGACTCATGACGAATTAATTTTGCAACCCTTAAAGAGAAGTACCTTCCGGATTCTGTTTTACGTCAACAAACAACGCGCAAAAGACGGTTGCGTTCCGATTTATGTCCGGCTCACGGTCAACGGCAAAAGCACCTTCGTATCGTCGCGTCTGACCATCCCACTCCCGCTTTGGGATTCCACGGCGAACAAGGCTGCCGGGAAGAGTGTCGAGGCCAAGCGGATCAATGTTGAGTTAGATCGTATAAAGGCCAAGTTGCTCCACCACTACCAGCATATCTCCGACCGAGATGCCTACGTTACGGCTGAACGGGTAAAATCCGCCTATCTCGGCATAGGTGAAGAGTATGAAACCTTGTTGGAGGCTTTCGACAAGTTCAACCGCAATTTCAAACAGCACGTCGGCGTAGACCGGGCACAATCCACCTACCGTAAGTATGACAACGTGCGCAAACGGTTGGCAGAGTTCCTCTCCGACAAACTGCACCATGAGGATATTCCTTTGAAAGAACTGACCGAAACCTTCATTACCGACTATGACCTTTACCTGCGCAGCGAGAAAGGACTGACCCCGTCTTGCGTCTGCATCTATACCAAACCGTTGAAGATGATCGTTACGAAAGCTCACAATGCCGGTATTATCGCCCGGAATCCCTTTGCCGACTATCATCCGAAGAAGACGACTAAAGAACGCGGCTATCTGATCGAATCCGAATTGCAGACATTAATGAACCATCAATTTGCATTTGACGGTTACAGCAAAGTTCGGGACATGTTCATTTTTTCCTGCTTTACGGGAATGGCCCATGCCGATGTCAAGGGATTGACAGGGGAGATGATCCAACGCTCTTTCGACGGGGATTTGTGGATCGTCAAAAAGCGACAGAAAACCGGCACGCCCTTCAAGATCAAATTGTGCGGCATTACCAAACGCATCATAGACAAGTACAAGTGCGAAGTTGCCGGAACGAATCTTGTACTGCCCGTACCAGACATCGCCTATTGCAATCGGGTATTAAAGAAAATAGCGGCAGAAGTCGGGATTGACAAGACGATCACGTTTCACATGGCAAGACATTCCCAATCTCCTTCCTCGCTGAAAATGAATGGTTTGCAAGGATTTGTTTCTTAACAGGTAACGATTTAGAAACGAGCGAAATACTTTATTCTACTATGTTTCTACACACCTCAAAGAGCGACTTGATGGATGCAAAAATACAGAATTTATCCCAATAAGCAATATTATCTTGTGCAAAAGTTACTCTATTCCTTGTTTTTATCAGAATACTATTTCCGCTTCCGTTCCTTTTCGTCATCCTGCTCCATCCGTTTGTTCAGCCGTTCCCGCATCTTATCCAGAAAATAGGTACGGTTTTCGCTCTTGCGCCGCTTCATATCCGTATAGGCACTGTAACAATCACGGATGTCAATGTTCAGGAGAGTGCCCATGAAGGCGGCTAACTCATGTATCGGGGTTTCCCCATTGTTGATACTGCCCATTTCACTGAGTCCGTACACCATTTCCACCAATTCAATGGTACTCCCCGTCCATTGGTAGGAGCCTTTGGCTTTCAACAGTTCGACAGACATCTCTTCACCTTCGTTCCGCAAATTGGTACGCTTTACGGAAAGGAAAGCGTACAGCATCTCCATCGCCATGATGCGGGCGACAAGATGGTCGTATCCCGTGCTGAACTCCGTTTCATCGTCCAGATGGCAGATATCCACGTCAATTGCGTTTTCGTGCCTTCCACGCAGGAAATAATAGTTGTCCAGATAAGTGGCTCCGCTACGGTAATATTGGAAAAACGCCACATGGCGGTCAAAGAACAGTTTCTGTTCTTCCTGCTGCTTTTCGTAGTAGCCGTCCAGCTCCTCTTCGTATAGCGGACGTTGGCTCTCTATACGCAGGATATGGTGGAAATAAAACAATGGGGCTAAAACCCTCGGTTTGTACTGTTTGAAAAAGGCGATTTCTTCGGCATCATTCCCAAAAGGTTCGGATTGAACGAACTCTTTCATTTCGGTCAGTTTTTCTTTCAGGAATATAAGCATCGCTTTACAATCTCGGATAATATGATTCCCGTTCAGGTCGATGGTAGCTATCCGGTCGTCCACCTCCCGTATCATTTTTTCACATTTTATTTGCATTAAACATTCTCTTTGATTTCGGGTGCAAAGTTACGAATATCAATGCGATAGCCTATCATGTAAATTTGTCATATACTAACAGAAAATGACCACGGATGTCTCATTTCGTGGAAGTGTCGTTCTCTTTTCGCAAATTGCCCGGCGTATCGCCCAGATATTGCTTGCAGAAGCTGTTGAAATGCTGTGCGGAAGAGAAGTTGAACTCGTTGATAATGTCCGAAAGGGGGATATATGACATTGACAGGCGGTATTTGATATGTTCCGCACGCTTTTGAATCAGCCAACGGTAAACGGATACCCCGAACTCATTCTTGAATATCCGGCGGAAAGTATGCACACCATAGCCGCAAAGCTCCGCCAATTCCTCTGTATTGTTGGCTTTGCGGTAGTGTGTCAGCACAAGGTTTCGGAACGGCACTTGCTCGTCCGTCATAGGGTGGAAGAACGATTGCAGTTCTTCCGCATCGTAATAACGGGTGAAGCCCCATATCAGTTCCTTGTGTTTCAGCTTCCACAGGTAGTTGTCGTGCATTTCGTCCGTGAGATAGGAGATGATACCGCTTATAAGGATTTGCAGGGATTTCGGGACGGTTAGCTTGCAGCAATAGATTTTAGACCGGACGTGCCGGTGCGAATACAGGTAGGCAAGGATGCACTTTTCATGTTGGCAGACTGTATTGTTGAACTTATGAACCAGCAGCGTGACGTCGCTCAAAGCCGTCCCGCTGCATTCACTCCCGCGTGGAACGAACATCACTTCCCCGGCGCACAGGATTTCGTCATGGAAAAGGGTGCCGGTAATCCGGGCATGTCCCGCAAGGCAGAATATCAGGTAGTTGGTGTTTGTATCCTCATTATGTACAGTCGCACCTGCCGAATAGTTCTTCATTTCAAAAGAACAGTCAGAGGGGTGTTCATCACAAAGTAATAATTTATGCTTTTGAATCATATTATCAAAAGAAATTTAACAGTAATATAAAATACATCATTGCTTTCCCATTCTATTTCATGCCCTCTTTGGAGGCAAGAGTAGAATTACTACTTTTTAATACGAGAGCAGTTTCTATTTTGCGACATGGTCCTTTCCGTTGTTCGTCATCCAATTTGTATTAACTCTTCTCTGTTTGATTGTAATGAATAGTTCACATAATAGAATGATTGAGAACTCCTTTCTACCTCGATTTACATGGAGAAAGGAGTTTCTCAATAAAGCTGATTTGTTATATTCCGCCTCCTAACGCATGGTACAAATTGATAACGCCTTGAATTTTATCGAATTGATCCTGTGCTTGCGTAAGCTCGGCGGAAAGCAAAGTCTGTTGTGCAGTCAATACTTCCAGATAGTTGGTCGAAGAATGTTTCATCAATAATTCCGTTTTAAATACTGCCTCCTGCAACGTTGCAATCTGTTCGTTTCCAATCTCTATCCGTTTTTGTGCCGTCTGCCACAGAGTAAGCGCATCGTTTGCCTCTTTCCCTGCATCCAATAGAGATTGTTGAAACGTCAAGACCGTTTCTTCTTGTCGGGCTTTCGCTATCTTCAGATTGGCGATGTTCGTACCCCGGTTAAATAACGGTTGTGTCAAGGAACCTATAGCATTCAGCAACCAATTTCCGGGATTAAGAATAGCTGTACCGCTATTATTCGTCCAGCCGGCATTCCCGGAGAGTGTGATACTCGGATAAAAGGCGGAACGTGCGGCATTCGTCGCATAAAACGCCTGCGCCAAATTATATTCCGCTTGCCTTACGTCCGGACGGTTCGAAAGTAATTGTACCGGGATGCCAACGGATAAATCATCCGTGAAATGCTGTTCATTCAATGTACCGCGTTCTATAAACTGCGGAGCCATTGCCAATAGAACCGAGAGTCCATTCTCAGTATCCTGTATGTTTTTTCGGATAGTCAATACCGATGCTTCCAATGCCATTCGGCTGGATCGTGCCTGTAATACGGCCGCATCATTCGATTTTCCGGCACGTTTCAACGCTTCCATCGTTTTTTCCGTCTGCGCCCAATTCTCCAATGTTCTTTCATTGATTATCAACTGCTGGTCGAGCATCAATAAGGTATAATAACTGTTTGCGATGGTTGCCACCAACTGGGTCTGTACTGCCTGTTCATAAGCACGGCTTGCTTCGAGTGCGGCTTTCGCACCCCGTTTGGCATTGGTTACTTTACCGAAAATGTCGATTTCCCAGCTTGCGCTTGCTCCCAAGTTGTATGTTTTTGCAGCTATTCCGTCATATTTGCTGATGTTTCCTTCTGGAGAAAGTGAAAGGGTGGGCAAATAGGAAAGGCGAGCATTCATCAACACGGCTTTCGCTTCTTCTACACGCAAATGCGCAATACGTAAATCCGTATTTTGTCGCAATCCCCGCTCAATCAGTGCCTGCAACTGTTTATCGGTAAACAAATCCCGCCATGACAAGGACGCTAAAGAAATCGTATCGGTCAACTGCACCTCCCGGTATAATCCTTCCGTAAGCATCTCCGGACGTGAATAAGGTTTATATATACCGCACGAGGTCAATAACCCGACGATTGATATAATCAGTATTTTTCTCATGATTCTTTTTCTTTTCTGTTTTGTAAATCTTCGATTTCCGCCCGGATCGACCACTCATCGGGCTGCTGGAATTGAGTCGGGCGAATCTTCTCTTGCAAATATTGAAAGAGGATGAACAAAGCCGGAACGATAAAAAGCAAAGCCAAAGTACCTACCAACATACCACCCACAGCTCCCGAACCAAGCGTCCGGTTACCATTGGCACCTACCCCAGTCGAAACCATCAGTGGCAGCAGACCGAAAACCATTGTTAGGGCAGTCATCAGAATAGGACGTAAACGTACTTTTGCCGCTCCGACGGCTGCTTGCGTCAGGCTCATTCCTGCCTGCCTTCGCTTGACGGCGTATTCGGTAATCAAGATGGCGGTCTTGGCTAAAAGACCAATCAACATGATCAATCCCGTCTGCATATAGATATTGTTTTCCAGCCCCATCATCTTTGCGAACAGGAAGCTGCCCGCTAGACCGAACGGTAAGGCAAGTACAACGGCAAACGGGATAAGGAAACTTTCGTATAAAGCACTCAATATCAAATATACCAATACGAAACATATTCCGAAGATCACAACCGTATTACTCGACGAACCGCTTTCTTCGCGCGTGATACCGCCAAATTCATAGGTATAGCCTTTCGGTAAAACATCGGTTGTCGCTTCTTCGATTGCCCGGATTGCATCCCCGGATGAATAACCTTCTGATGCTGCTCCGTTTACGGCAATGGAACCGTAGAGATTAAAACGATTGAGCGATTGCGGTCCGTAGGTTTTGGTCACACGGGCGAATTGACCGATGGAAGCCATCTCTCCGTCACCTGTACGGACAAACAAATGGTTCAGCGATTCGGGCGTCACCCGTGAATCGGGTTCTGCCTGAATCATAACCCGGTAGAGCTTCGAGAATCGGTTGAAATTCGAGACATATTGTCCGCCGTAATAACCGGAAATAGTTTCCAGCACTTCCGATGGAGATATGCCCGAACGCTCGCACTTGGCGGCATCGATGTCAAGCGTGTATTGCGGATAGCCTGATGAGAAAGAGGAATAGGCCGTACCTATCTCAGGACGTTGTTCCAGCGCGGCAATGAAATCGCGCGTCGCTTTGTCCAATTCGGTAATCGTTCTGCCCGTTTTGTCCTGTACATGCAACTCGAAACCGTTCACCATGCCGTAACCCGTAATCATGGGCGGTGCGGCAGCGAAAATCTGGGCGTCCGGAATTTTTGCCGAGAGCGCATTGATATGCCCGATAACCGATTGTACATCATCCTCACGGCCTTTCCGTTCGGACCAATCGCGCAAAGAGAGGATAATCATCCCGGCACTTGCTCCCGATCCGCTGAATGAGTAGCCGCCGACGGTGGCATAATGCTCGACTTGCGGCATTTGTTGAATCTCCTTTTCAATCAGCGACAGAATCTTTGTCGTTGCGTGGAGCGACGTTCCGGGTTTGGTCGTAATGCTGACCATGACGGCACCCGTATCTTCATCGGGTACGAGTCCAGTTTTGGTGCTTCGCATGAGAATGACCAACAGGACAACCGTAGCGGCGAGTGTTCCCCAAACGAGATAGCGATGACGGATAAAATAAATCACTCCCTTGATATAACGCTGTATGATGACCGAAAAAGCGGCATTGAACGCCATACGGAAACGGGCCGCAAAATTTTGACGCATATTGCCTTCCTCATCGAGATAAGGCTGGAGCAGCATGGCGCACAATGCCGGAGAAAGCGTAAGCGCATTGATTGCCGACAACCCGACTGCTACCGCCATTGTAATACCGAATTGCGTATAGAACACTCCCGACGTGCCGCCCATCATCGAAACAGGAATGAACACGGCCATAAAAACGAGTGTCGAAGTGATGATGGCAGAAGTTATACCCGACATGGCATCGTTCGTTGCCATGTACGAGGATTTGTATCCAACATCGAATCGCGCCTGTACTGCTTCCACCACGACAATGGCGTTGTCCACTACCGTCCCGATCGCTAAAACCAAAGCGAACAGCGTGAGCAGATTGACGGAAAATCCGGCAATAGCCAGAAAAGCGAATGTACCGACGAGCGAAACAACGATGGAGACAGTCGGAATCAGCGTCGAGCGAATATCCTGTAAGAAAACATAAACAACGAGTATTACGAGGATAATCGCCTCGATCAAAGTCCAAAGCACATTCTCTATCGAGGCGAAAAGGAAGTCTTTTACGCTTAACAAGTCGGCGAAAGCCAGTCCTTCGGGCAAATCTTCCGAGAGTTCTTCCAACAGGACGTCGATATTCTGCACGACTTCCGTAGCGTTCGATCCCGCACTCTGATATGCCTCGCCAATACAGCCCGCATGACCGTCGGTAAGAGCACGATAGGTATATGCCTCGTCGCCCATCTCCACTCGGGCAACGTCTTCTAATCTGAGCATGTCTCCGCCGGGTAATGAACGGATCACAATATTATTGAATTCTTCAGGCGTAGAAAGGCGTCCCTTGTATTTTATGGTGTATTCATAAGCATTCTCATGGTTCTCTCCAAACGATCCTGTTGCGGATTCGAGATTCTGTTTCGCCAAAGCATTCGTAACGTCAGACGGGATAAGCTTGTATTGGGCCATGATGTCGGGCTTCAGCCAGATACGCATCGAATAGTTCGATGCCAGCACATTGAACTCGCCCACACCAGAAATGCGTTTGACACGCGGCTCAACGTTGATCTTCATATAGTTGTTGATGAACTGCAGATCATACGAATCATCGGGGCTGTATAACGCCACAACTTTCAGCAGTGATTTCTGCTGTTTAAGGGTTTGCACTCCGATTTTCGTCACTTCGGCAGGCAGCAGCCCTGACGCTTTCGACACGCGGTTCTGGACATTGACCGCAGCCATATCGGGATCGACGCCTTGATTGAAATAGACATTCACGGTTACTTCACCTGTATTCGAAGCTTCGGAATGTATGTAACTCATGTTCTCTACCCCGTTGATAGCCTCTTCCAGTGGAACGATGACAGCTTTTTGCACGGTTTCAGCGTTAGCACCGGGATAGGAAGTCGTTACTTGCACCGTCGGGGGTGCAATGTCGGGATATTGCTCGACAGGAAGTCCCGTCAGCGAAATGACACCCAATAAAACGATCGTTACGGATATAACGATTGAGAATATCGGGCGGTCGATGAAAAATCTTAAATTCATGTTTCTCTCCTTTCTTTATTGTTCGACTGTTATCTCATCGCCATCGTTCAGCAATCCGACTCCCGTCGTCACTATTATATCTCCGGGCTGTAATCCCGATAAGACGGTATATTCTACACCGTCGTGAATCGGACTGACTGCAATACGGGTTGAGACAGCACGGTCGTCAATCACACGGTAGACAAATATTTTGTCCTGCAATTCATAGGTTGCGCTCTGCGGAATGGTAATGACTTGTTCCATGAGGTGAGGAATCAGCACGTTTCCCGTTCCTCCGCTGAATAAGATACGGTCCGGATTCGGGAAGACGGAACGTAACTGTCCGCTGCCGGTCTGTATGTTCAACACCCCGCTGATTGATTCGATATGCCCGTCAGAATCATAAACCGAGCCATCGCTCAGTTGTAATTGTACGGCTGGCATTCCTGCAATCGTTTTGTCGATGGAACCATATCGGCGTACCAATGACTGCAACTGTTGTTCGGACATGGAGAAGTAAACGTACATTTCTGAATTGTCCGATACTGTGGTCAGCGGTCGGGCAAGCGACGGGCTTACCAACGTACCGGCCCGATAAGGAATTGTGCCAACTACACCATCTGCAGGACTTGTAATTTCCGTGTAGGAAAGGCTGTTACGTGCGTTTGTTTCTTGTGCTTTCATTTGCTCCAATGAGGCTTCGGCGATAGACAACGCATTGCGGGAGGTCGACAAATCATAATCGGAAATTACCTGTTCCCGAAAAAGTATCTGTTTGCTCTCATAGTCGAGACGTGCAGTTTCTACCTGCGATTGTGCGGCATGGACATTAGCTGTTGCGGTTCTCAATTCAGCCAGATAAGGCACTTGGTCTATTACGAACAGTAATTCACCGCGCCGGACGGATTGTCCCTCCTTTACGCATACCTGCTTAATGGTTCCAGACACTTGAGGATAAATCTCAATGTCCTGTCTGCCGCGAACGGAAGCGGAATAGGACTCAGTAAGCGTTACATCAGTCCGGGCAATCGTCTGTATCGAATATACGGGTTGCTCCGCAACAGTGGTTGCTTCCTGACACGATGATAAAAGTGCAACGCATAGCATTGCCGTTCCAAAAAAATGTTGTTTCATATAATCCTTTCTATTTTTCGAGGCGCAAAGTTAGGACGACAAGGGCGTATGAGCAGTACACAAACCCAAACAAGAAGGATACTTTTGAAAACTACCGTATTAAAAATGCAATATTTATCCTACATTTGCTGCGAAAAATAGAAACTGTATGCAAAGTACCAGAAAAGAATATTGGATGGGAACATCCGATTTGCGTGAATCGTCAGGGAATGCAATCCGGACTGCGGGATGCATATTGCTGTTTTGTGAGAAAGGATACGGTATCGTATCGGCCAATTTCGAACGGCGGGTTTTTAGAAAAGGAGATATTGCCATTATTTTTCCCGATACATTATTCGTCATCAATCGTTTAAGCAAAGATTTCTCAGTCCGATACATAGAAGTCTCATCCGATATATTCGATGAAGCTACTTTTTCATTGTCTTCACACTTCTTCGACATCGTATATGACAATCCTATATTTCCGACTACATGTCGGCATAGGGAGTTATTGGAATTATGGGAGCGACAAGTTAAATGGATCATGCAATGTTCTTTACAGAAATCCTCCTATATGATGATGCGCAACCAGATGCAAAATTTCTTTATAGGAATAGAATCGGAACTACTACCCGATGTGCGAGCGAAAAACATTAAGCCGATCAGTTCAACACGCCAGCTATTCAACCGTTTTTGCAGGCTTCTCGCAGAGAACTGTTATGTACAACATGATGTCAGATTCTATGCGGATAAACTTTGTATTACGCCCTATTACCTCTCGAAAATTACGCTCAAAACACTGGGACTATCACCTAAGGAGCTAATAGATAGGCAAATAATCATGGAAATGAAAAGAGTACTCATATCGACGGATTTATCTGCCAAAGAAATAGCTGATCGTTTCCATTTTGAAACAACCTCTTATATGGGCCGCTATTTTCGGCGGCATACGGGATTAACCCCGAGTGAATATAGAGAACAACAA
>JAJPZH010000294.1 GCA_021204515.1 Alistipes sp.
CTGTCGTTCCTGCTGCCTCGCAACGCACAGATCAAAGCAATGGTCAGCAAAGGATTCCGCTTCCCGACCATCCGAGAAATGTATATGTTTCCGCCGCAGAACCCGGATCTGAAGCCCGAGAAACTGATGAATTACGAACTTTCGTTTACCCAGCGGCTGCTCGGCGGCGGCCTCTCCTACGGGGTCAACGTCTTCTACATCGATGGGGACGACATGATCCAGACACTTCCGGTCAACGGCCGGCCGATGAACATCAATACGGGCAAAGTCGAGAACTGGGGCGTGGAAGGCGACATCGCATGGCGGATTTGTACCTCGTGGTCCGTGTCGGCCAATTACAGCTATCTGCACATGGCCTATCCGGTCGTCGCCGCTCCCGAACACAAGCTCTACGTCGGAGGCACTTTCACGCGCGGCCGGTGGAACGCCTCAACGGGCATTATGTATGTACACGGGCTTTATACGCAGGTAAAACCCAAGGAGCTGACCGACAGTTTCGTGCTGTGGAACGCCAACGTGACCTTTCGCGTGACCCGCTGGCTCGACCTGTTTGTCCGCGGCGAAAATCTGCTGGCGCAGCATTATGAAATCAATGCGGGCTTCCCGATGCCGAAAGCTACGGCGCTGGGCGGCATAAATGTAAACTTCTAATACGATACCGACAATATGACATTCCGTATACACCACATCCTTTTCCGGGTGGCCCTGACGGTCGTAAGTTTATTCACCTTGGTTCCGTCCGGTTACGCACACTCGGGCAAAGCGCGCTTCCATGCGATCATCGACACCGACGGGGCCGCCGACGATCTTCGCGCGCTCTGCATGCTGCTGGGCAACCGCGAAGTGGAAGTGCTCGCTGTCACCACCTCGGAAGGCGCCCTGCCTCCCGCCGAGTCGGCAGCATACGTAAGGGCGCTGCTCGACGGATTTTACCACGAAGGCGTTCCGGTCGGTGCGGGACATCCGACGGGTGCGGCGGCACCGGTATGGAGGGCCCATTCCCGGCAGGTGAACTGGGGAGATATACCGCCCTCTACGGGGGGCTTCCCTTCGGCGCAGAAGCTGATTGCCGAAACACTCGGAGACGAAGAGGAAAAAGTCTTTTTCATCGCTTTGGGTGCTCTGACGAACGTATACGACGTACTGCAGGAAAATCCGGCCCTCGGCGACCGCATCGACCGGATCGTTTGGTACAACAGTCAGACGGAACCGCTGACCGGAGCCAACTACGAGGCGGACAGCGTTGCTGCCCGGGCCGTGCTTGCAAGCGGGATTCCCGTAACGGTCGTGTCGGCAAATCCGGCGTGCCCGCTCGTCGTGACTCCCCCGCTGCTCGATTCGATAGCGGCCGTACCCACCGTCTACGCCCGGAAAATCGCCGATACCCACCGCACGGCTCCGCTGGAGAAGTTGGTCGATACGGGACATTTGCAGGCGTGGGATGATCTGATTGCCGTCAATCTGTTTGCCCCTGAGTTGTTCGATACCCGGGAGATAAGCGGCAGCGTGACGTCATGCAGTCTTCCGGATAAGGCTTCAGCGGCACGGGCACAGGCTGAAATCCTCGCTATCCTCCGGGGAAAGCCCGACACGGAGAGCCGGGTGTTTTACGGTTTTCCGATCCAGCACGAGCTTTATGCCGCGGATGTCGTGCCGATGGTCGACGAGACGATCGCCCGGCACGGGCCGAGCGAATGGCGTGCAGGCGTGCTCACCAATGAACTGCACGGGCACTTAGGAATCTACGCCACGATTGGTGTCAAGATGGGAATCCGGGCCCGCGAATATTTCAACATCGGGGTGGACGACATCGAGGTGACGACTTATGCGGGACATAACCCGCCGATAAGCTGTATGAACGACGGATTGCAGGTGGGTACGGGTGCCTCCGTGGGGCATGGGCTGATTACCGTAGCGGAGAGCGCCCCGCCGCGTCCCGAAGCCCGTTTCAGTTTCAAGGGCAAAACGCTCCGGCTGGTTCTGAAACCAGAATACGCCCGGCGCATCCGCGAAGACGTGCGGAAGGGAATCGAACTTTACGGGGACCTGACCGAGCCTTATTGGCTCTATGTCCGGGAACTGGCCCTTCAATACTGGCGAGATTTCGACCGGCATGAGATCTTCGATATGTACGTCGAAGAAGAATCCGTTTCGGAACTATAGGACGGGAAATGCAGAAGATCGGCCAAGTCCCCATGATACAATGCATTATGCTGTCCGCTACCCCACTCGCCGTAACCGACGTTGTGCCAAAAGTCCGCTCTAAACCCCTTGTTTACAACCTTCTTGCTCCAATCCGCTCTAACTATCAGTTTTTATCCTTATCTTTGCGCAAAATAAACTTTCGCACAGGCAGACGGAGTCCCGGCAGAGTCACATCAATTCGGCTCAGCACCCGGTCCGCACCGTCTCCGCCCCCGGAAAAAAGAAAAGAATATGAGCCTTGTAGCAATCGTGGGCCGTCCTAACGTCGGCAAAAGCACCCTCTTCAACCGTCTGGTAGGCCAGCGGAAGGCCATCGTCGATGCGACGGCCGGCACCACCCGCGACCGCCACTACGGTAAAACGGACTGGAACGGAAAAGAATTCTCGGTGATCGACACCGGCGGTTACACCGTCAATTCGGAAGATATTTTCGAAGACGAAATCCGCCGTCAGGTACTGCTGGCCATCGACGAGGCCGACGTAATCCTCTTTCTGGTCGAAGTCAAGACCGGTATCACCGACCTCGACCAGCTGATGGCCGACATCCTGCGCCGCACCTCGAAAAAAGTGATCCTCGTCTGCAACAAAGTGGACAACAATGACCAGATCTACTCCTCGCACGAGTTCTACGCCCTCGGTCTGGGCGATCCGTTCTGCATTAGTTCGATGAGCGGCAGCGGCACGGGCGACCTGATGGACGCCATCCTCGCGACACTGCCCGCCGAGCCCGTTGCCGAAGAGGACGAAGACCTGCCCCACATCACCATCGTCGGCCGCCCCAACGTCGGCAAATCGTCGATGACCAACGCGCTGCTGGGCGAGGAACGCAACATCGTGACTTCGATCGCCGGCACCACCCGCGACTCGATCCACACCCGCTACAACAAATTCGGCATGGATTTCTACCTCGTGGACACGGCGGGCATGCGCAAGAAGGGCAAGGCGATGGAGGACCTCGAATTCTACTCGGTGATGCGCTCGATCCGCGCCATCGAGAATTCCGACGTCTGTATTCTGATGCTCGACGCCCAGCAGGGACTCGAATCGCAGGATCTCAACATCCACAACCTGATCGTCCGTAACCGCAAAGGCTGCGTGATAGTGGTCAACAAGTGGGACCTCGTAGAGAAAGACAACAACACGATGAAGGAGTGGACGGAGTTCCTGAGAAAGAAACTCGCGCCGTTCAACGACATTCCGATCATCTTCACCTCGGTACTCAGCAAACAGCGCATATTCGACGTGCTCCAGACCGCGATCCGGGTCTACCAGTCGCGTAAACGCCGCATTTCGACATCGGAGCTGAACGATTTCCTGCTGCCGCTGATCGAGAACTATCCGCCCCCCGCGACCAAGGGCAAATACATCAAGATCAAGTACGTGACCCAGCTTCCGACGCCCACGCCGCAGTTCGCGTTCTTCGTAAACCTGCCGCAGTACGTCAAGGAGCCGTACCGCCGTTTCCTCGAAAACAACATCCGCGACCACTGGGATTTCGCCGGTGTCCCGATGCAAATCTACTTCCGGCAGAAATAACACGACCGAAATCCCGGCTACCACTCCATAGATACGGCGAAATCCGGCGATCCGCTCCTTTTCACAGGCGAAATCCGGCGCCCAGCGTGCATAGGCAATAAAAAAGGACGACATAAGTCGTCCTTTTTTTATTACGCTTCCCGCCGCGCCAGCAGTCTCCGGGCCGTATCGGAAAGCAGCACCACGGCCCCGGCGAGAATCGCCGTGTCCTTTATCACCAGCCGTCCGGCCCCCGACAACAGCGGGAATCCATATTCGCCGCTTCCCAGATCCGGCACCCAGACTTCGGGCGTAGTCACGAGGAACGACAGCGTACCGAGCGTCATCACGACAGCCAGCACCTCACCGACCAGTCCCGCACGTGCCGAGAAGAATCCGAGGAAGGTCAGGATGCCGATGCTCATTATCAGCAGCCCCAGTCCGTGCGAAAATCCATAGGTGTTGTTTTTCTCGTGCCACTCGTGTTTGGCCGTGTCGAATTCGCCCTCCCTGAGTTTATAGTCCTTGTATTCGGGCGCGCGTTCCTTGTAGAAAAAGCTCATAAAGGGGCTGTTCGCTACGAAAGGCACGATCCCCTCGGCTTCGTAATTCCAGAATTTCAGTCCCCCGATCCATACGAAGATAATCAGGATGGCGACCCGGAGCATGCCGAGTCCGAGCCGCTGCGAATCGGCGGCGATTTTCAGAAAGCCGTAAAACAGGCCGGTAAGTTTTTGCATCATGGTTTTCAATCTTTATAATCCGATGGTGCAAAGGTCCGTGTTCCGGCGCACTCCCGCGATGGCAGGATCGCCGGATGCGTTGCCGATTATTCCCGTTTTTCGCGCTGGCGGAACTCGGTGATGCTTTCGCCGTTCATTTTGGCGAAGAAACGGCTGAAAGCCGCCGTATCGTCGTAACCCAGCAGGTAGCCGATCTCCTTGGCGCTTTTGGAGGTGTAGAGCAGCAGGCGGCGCGCTTCGGCATTGACCCGGTCGTGAATGATGCTCAGCGGCGAAGGCTGCCCGCACGAAGCGAAGAGGTTGGTCAGTGTCTTGGGGGAACGATGCAGCAGCTCGGCATACTCCTGCACGCGCTTCTTGGTCCGGAAATGTTCGTCCACCAGCACGTAATAGCGGCGCACGGTATCGAAAAGTTTCTCGCGGTCGGCCCCGATTTCGAACCGTTCGCGCGCGATGCGCGTACATATTATAATGAACCGTTTGAGCTGCATGCGGAGCATCTCCTCGCGCAGGCCGTCGGCCACTTCGTATTCGGCCCGCAGTTCGTCCACCACCCTCTGCAGGGAGGCGGTCCGGGCTTCGGACAGGCGAAGCCGTAGCACTTCCGAGGTCCCGTTGAACAAAAGACCGCTGCACGAAACCTCGCCGTCATGACCGAAAATACAGTAGAAGTTGCTGTCGAAGGCCAGAATGAGGTATTCGCCGCCCGAGTGCGTGATTTCCAACTGATGCAAAGGAGTGAGCGGCAGTATCTCGCCGGACTCCAGTTCGAGCGGAATGTGCTCCACCTCGCCCCGAATGCCCCCCTGCCGCACCCAGAGGAACCGATAGCGGTTCGGGCGGCGCAGAAGTTCCGCGTCGCGGTAATCGCCGCACAGGACGAGATTGCCTTTCAAAGGCGTGCTGAATGCCAAATCCATGGGACAGGAGATTGATCGCCGGAGTACGCTTCCGGTATTTTCACCAAAGATAACAATCCTGAATCAAACGCCGTCTTTTTTCCCGAAAAATTCGCACTGCCCTTTCCGGGCGATCGGGGCACGATTTTGGAACCGCATAACTTCAGGTTATAGTGTCATCAGAATTATCTATTTGTATATCATGCAAATATAGCCTACATTTATACAAACATTTTGCCCTAACTAAACAGAAAACACCATGGACAAAAAGAAATTGACAGCCGAAAACGGCCGGCCCATCGCCGACAACCAGAACATTCAGACCGCAGGGCAGCGCGGACCTGTGGCATTGCAGGACCCGTGGTTCCTCGAAAAACTCGCGCACTTCGACCGCGAGGTAATTCCCGAACGCCGCATGCATGCCAAAGGCTCCGGCGCCTTCGGCACCTTCACCGTCACGCACGACATCACCCGATATACCCGGGCTTCCATTTTCGCCGAAGTGGGCAAGAAAACCGAGTGCTTCGTGCGGTTCTCGACCGTTGCGGGCGAGCGCGGCGCCGCCGATGCCGAACGCGACATCCGCGGCTTCGCCGTCAAATTCTACACCGATGCGGGCAACTGGGACCTCGTGGGCAACAACACTCCGGTTTTCTTCCTGCGCGACCCGCTGAAGTTCCCCGATCTGAACCATGCCATCAAGCGCGATCCCCGCACGGGCCTGCGTAGCGCCACCAACAACTGGGATTTCTGGACGCTGCTGCCCGAAGCGCTGCATCAGGTGACGATCACCATGTCGCCGCGCGGCATTCCGGCCTCGTTCCGCCACATGCACGGATTCGGAAGCCACACCTACAGTTTCTATGACAAGGACAACAAACGTGTCTGGGTGAAATTCCACCTCCGCACACTGCAGGGCATCAAGAACATGACCGACGCCGAAGCGGAAGCGGTCATCGCCAAGGACCGCGAATCGCACCAGCGCGACCTGTTCGAAGCCATCGAACGCGGCGACTGTCCGCGCTGGCTGATGCAGATTCAGGTGATGACCGAGGACGAAGCCAAGAGCTACAAGATCAATCCGTTCGACCTGACGAAGGTGTGGTATCACGGCGATTTTCCGCTGCAGGATGTAGGCATTCTGGAACTCAACCGCAACCCGGAGAATTTCTACGCCGAAGTCGAGCAGGCGGCATTCAATCCGATGAACATCGTCGAGGGCATCGGCTTCTCGCCCGACAAGATGCTGCAGGGCCGTCTGTTCTCCTACGGCGACGCGCAGCGCTACCGGCTGGGCGTGAACCACAACCTGATTCCGGTGAACAAACCCCGCTGTCCGTTCCACGCCTACCACCGCGACGGACAGATGCGCACGGACGACAATTACGGAGCCGCGACGCCGTACGAGCCGAACAGTTTCGGCGAATGGGCCGACACGCCCGCCATCAAGGAGCCGCCGCTGGAAACCGACGGTCCGGTTTACAACTACGACGAACGCGAGTTCGACGACGATTACTACACGCAGCCGGGCAAACTCTGGCGCCTGATGTCGCCGGAGGATCAGCAGGCCACCTGCGAGAATACGGCGCGCGCCATGGGCGACGCACTGCTCTTCATCAAGCAGCGCCACGTGCGCAACTGCTCCAACGCCGATCCCGCATACGGCAAGGGCGTCGCCAAGGCATTGGGCATCGACTACGAGGAAGCGCTCCGGGCCGAAGACCCCGCACATCCCGTCTGGGACAAGCGCAAATAACGGGCACGCCATACGGCGGCAGGCTTCCGCAGCCCTTTGCAGCTGAAAACTGCTGACAACAGCACCGGACTGCAGAGAGAAGAGAGGAAAAAAGAGAAGAGCTGGAAGCGAATCTCTACCGGCCGTCGGCCGCAAACAGAAAGACCGGACTCGCAAGAGTCCGGTCTTTCGATTCCAATCGGAAAATCTCTCTCGGTTTAGCCTGCCGAGATAGACGACTATTTTCTGCGAATCTTCGCATCGGTTTGGTCTGCCGAAGAGAGGCCGGATTAATTCGCGGGAGGCGTGGCGCCGCCCTCCTGCGGATTTCCACCCCGATTACGGTTGCGGTTGCGGCCGCCGCGGTGACGCCTGCGGTCGCGCGTTCCACGGTTACCTTCGCCGCGGCCCGATGCGTGGTCGTTGTCTGCGGGTGCAGAAACTTCTTGTGCAGAATCGGCTCCGGCAGGCGCAGCGGCAGTCCGGTCCCAGTCACTGCGACGGTCGCGGTTACGACTGCCGTCGCCTTTACTCCCGCGGCCTCCGTCGCCCTTGTTTCCGCGTCCCCGACCGCGGTCCGAACCTCCCCGGCCCGATCCCCCCGCGGCCGCCCCTGCCGCCGCGGCCGAAACGTCCGCGGTTTTCGTCGGGTGCGTATTTCGGGCCTTCGCCCACGCTTGCGGGCAGTTCGGCTTTGCGGATATCCCGCTCGATAAACTTCTCGATAGCATGGAATTTCCCCTGTTCCTCCTCGCTGACGAAGGTCACGGCAGCGCCGGTCGCCGCGGCACGCGCCGTACGGCCGATGCGGTGGATATAATCTTCGGGGTCGTGCGGCACATCGTAATTGATGACCAGTCCGATGTCTTCGATGTCGATGCCGCGCGCCACGATGTCGGTGGCCACGAGGATCGAGACCTTGTTGTTCTTGAAGTCGAGCATCACCTCCTCGCGCTGGGCCTGCTCCAGATCGGAGTGCATGGCCGCCACGTTGAGTTTCATGCGTTTGAGCGTATGGGCCAGCTCCTTGACCTTCATCTTCGACGACGAGAAGATGATCGTCTTCGAATCGGTCGGTTCGGCGAACATCTCGCGGATGATGCCCAGCTTCTGGTTCTCATGGAAGACATAGGCCGACTGGTCGATCGCCTCGTTGGGTTTCGAAATGGCGATGTTCACCTCGGCGGGATTGCGCAGGATGGTTTTGGCCAGTTCGCGGATCTTCGGGGGCAGCGTCGCCGAGAACATGATCGTCTGCCGATCCTTGGGCATGTACGAGACGATCTTCATGATGTCCTCGCTGAAACCCATGTCGAGCATGCGGTCGGCTTCGTCCAGAATCAGGCACTCGACATGCGAGAGGTCGATGCCGCTGTTCTGGATATGCGAAATCATGCGGCCGGGAGTGGCGATGACCACGTCCGAACCCATCAGCATGCCCCGCTTCTGCACGTCCCAGCCCTTGCCGTCGCCGCCGCCGTAAACGACCGTGGTCGAGATGGGCAGGTAATAGGAAAAGCCCTGAAACTGCTGGTCTATCTGCTGCGCCAGTTCGCGCGTGGGCACGATGATCACCGATTTTATCACATTGTCTTCGTTGCCTTCGAGCAACAGCCGGTTCAGCAGCGGCAGCGTGTAGGCCGCCGTCTTACCCGTTCCTGTTTGCGCGCATCCGATGATGTCGCGGCCTTCGAGAATCACCGGGATCGTGTGTTCCTGCACCGGGGTCATCTCCTGAAAATTCATATCGTAGAGTCCGTCGAGGATCTCATCCTCCAACTCAAGTTCGTCAAATCGCATTTTACGTATCTTAATTTTATCCTTCTGAAATTTCTTCTCCGAAAAGCGTCGCGGGAGTGCAGCCCGTGATGCGGACCCGCACATAGTCGCCGACGCCGTGGCCGCCGCGGTCGAAGACCACTACCTTGTTCTGCGAGGTACGGCCCGAAAGCTGGTTTTCATCGCGTTTGGACGTTCCCTCGACCAGCACTTCGAATTCGCGTCCCACGTCGCGCAGGTTGCTCGCTCGGCTCAGTTCGTTCTGCAGGGCGATGATTTCGGCCAGCCGCGCCGACTTCACCTCTTCGGGCACGTCGTCGGGCAGGTGCTTGTGCGCGTAAGTGCCGGGACGCTCCGAATATTTGAACATGTAGGCGAACTCGTAGCCGACCTCGCGCATCAGCGAAAGCGTCGCGGCGTGTTCCTCCTCCGTCTCGCCCGAGAATCCGGCGATCAGGTCGGTCGTAACGGCGCAGTCGGGCAGATAACGGTGAATGGCCGCTACCCGGTCGAGGTACCATTCGCGGGTATATTTGCGGTTCATGCGCGCGAGCATCGACGAGGCGCCCGACTGAGCGGGCAGGTGGATCGCACGGCAGATATTGGGCATTTCGGCCATGACCTCCAGCAGGCTGTCGCTGATGTCCTTGGGGTGCGACGTGGCGAAACGCACGCGCAGCAGCGGCGAGACGGAGGCCACGCGGCGCATCAGGCCGGGGAAGTCCACCTCGCCGGAGCGGTAGGAATTGACGTTCTGGCCCAGCAGCGTCACCTCGCGGTAGCCGTTTTCGAACAGTGTCCGGACCTCCGCAAGAATGGTTTCGGGATCGCGGCTGCGTTCGCGGCCGCGGGTATAGGGTACTACGCAGTAAGAGCAGAAGTTATTGCAGCCGCGCATGATGGCGACGAAGGCGCTCACGCCGTTGCGGTCGAGCCGCACGGGAGCGATCTCGGCATAGGTCTCCTCGGTCGAGAGCAGGACATTGACGCCCTTGCCGCCCACTTCGGCTTCGCGCACAAGCCGCGGCAGGTCGCGGTAGGCGTCCGGCCCGGCCACGACATCGACGCCGTGCGGTCCTTCGACCAGCTTCTCCTTCAGGCGCTCGGCCATACAGCCGATGACGCCCACGACCAGTCCGGGGTTGGCCCGGCGGTAGCGTTTCATCTCGGCCAGACGGCCCCAGATGCGCTGCTCGGCATTGTCGCGGATCGAACAGGTGTTGATCAGGATAACGTCCGCCTCGTCGATCCGGTCGGTATATACGTACCCCTCGCGCTGCATCACGGACACCACGATTTCGGTGTCGCCAACATTCATCTGGCAGCCGTAGGTTTCGACAAAAAGTTTGCGTCCGGCGCCCGACAAGGGGCGCAGTGTATTCGTATCGAGTCTTAATTCCACTTTTTCGTTTCTGTTATTCGGCATGAATCTCGTTCTTGTCGGGGAACTGTTTGAAGCCCTCGCCGAAAGTCTCGTAGGCGTCGGTCACCACCACGAACGCCGAAGGGTCGATCTCCTTGATCTTGTGCTGCACGAGCCGCACCTCCTTGCGGCTGACCACCAGAAAGATCATGTCGCGCAGCGCGTCGGTGTACATGCCCTTCGACTTGATGTAGGTGGCGCTGCGGTCGAGGTCCTCGATGATGAAGCGCTTGAGCTGCTCGTGGTGGTCGCTGATGATGAACAGCAGTTTGTCGTACGACGCGCCGTTCAGCAGATAGGCGATCACGCGCGAAGTGATGTAGATCGTGATGAGCGAATAGAGCGTCAGCATCCAGCCGTTGGAAGCAGCGTCGCCCGTACCCAGTCCGAAGCCGATGACGGCCAGACCCGACAGCACGACAAAACCGTCGGCGAGCAGGATGCCGGTCGAAAACTTGATGCCGACGAACTTCTGCAGCAGCATCGCCACGATGTCCGTGCCGCCCGTAGTCGCCTGCTGGCGCACGACGACACCCTGCCCGATACCGATGACCACGGCGCCGATGATACACGTCAGCAGCAGGTCGTTCGACAGATCCAGCCGCCCTCCCAGCAGCAGCGACGGGTCGAGACTCTCGACAGCCGCGGCATCGGGATAGACCAGTCGCGTCAGCACGTTCATAAAGCCGGGGGTGTAGAGCGCCGCCAGCACCGTGCGCGTGCCGAACTGCCCGCCGAAAACCAGCATCGCGGTAAGCATCAGCGGCACGTCGAACATGTAGCCGAACGTACCGACCTGAATCGACGGAAAGATATTATGGAGTACGATACCCATACCGTAGACGCCTCCCGGCACGAAATTGTAGGGATTGACGAACAGCACGAAACCGGCACCCATGATCGAACAGCCGAGGAAAATCAGGAACCATGAGCGCCACCACGCCCACGAGCCCATCGGCTCCAGCAAAGCCTTTGTATTCATAAGGGTATATTTTTGCACAAAGATAAGGATAAAAAATGATAGTTAGAGCGGATTGGAGCAAGAAGGTGGTGAACAAGGGGTTTAGAGAGAACCGAACTGCGATGTCGAAGCCAAGCTGAAGCCATCGAAAAGCCAATTGAAACCGGAGTTACGTTACTATCCCGTTACTCTGTTCCGAATGGCAACGATGGTTTGGATAGGATTTCAAAGCGCTGAAATACAGTCTCTATTCGCCTTGTTCCGCTTGCAAATATAGCCGGATTTCCGAAATTTGGGCAGAGGGAGGCGAAAGACAGTGCAAGTCGAGAGCAGAGCCGAATTTATTCGGCCTCTGCCGAGGCGCAGCCTGTCTAAACCGAGCTTGCTCGGTAAAAAAGTTTCATTTCGGGTGCGATTACGTTGATAT
>JAJPZH010000233.1 GCA_021204515.1 Alistipes sp.
GAGCGGGATATGAAGTCAAACCAAATCGTACGATTATGTTAAAGATTGGTGTAGATGCCATGGGCGGCGATTTCGCTCCCGAAGCGGCGGTTCAGGGCGCCGTACAGGCTCTTGAAGCGATCGGGCCGGACAGCCGCATCGTATTGTTCGGCGACGAGGCGAAAATCAAAGCCGTACTCGAAGCCGAGGGCTGCTCTGCGGAGCGTTTCGACATCGTTGCGACCACGGAAGTTATCGAGATGGGCGACCATCCCGCCAAAGCCTTTCAAGCCAAGGCCGATTCGAGCATTACGGTAGGTTTCGGTTATCTGGCCAAAGGCGCCATCGACGGTTTTGCGAGCGCCGGCAGTACGGGTGCCATGATGGTCGGCTCGATGTATGCGGTAAAGCCGATCGAGGGAGTTATCCGTCCCACGATTTCGTCTATCGTTCCCACGGTCGCCGGGCGTCCTGCGCTTCTGCTGGATGTGGGCCTGAACGTGGACTGCAAGCCCGAGGTGCTGGCGCAGTACGGACTGATCGGTTCGATCTATGCCGAAGCCGTGCTCGGAATCGAAAATCCCCGCGTGGCCGTACTCAATATCGGCGAGGAAGAGACCAAGGGCAATGCCCAGACCAAAGCGACCTACGAACTGCTGAAGGAGGACGGACGCATCAATTTCGTAGGCAATGTCGAAGGTTCGTATATCTTTACGGGCAAAGTCGCCGACGTGATCGTCTGCGACGGTTTCGTGGGCAATACGGTGCTGAAGATGGCCGAGGGACTCTACCGTATCAACAAGGCGCTGGGCGGCGGCAACGCGTTCTGGGATGCGATGAATTACGAAAACGTGGGCGGTACGCCCGTGCTCGGCGTCAATGCGCCCGTAATCATCGGCCACGGCATCTCGTCGGCCCGGGCGATCAAAAGCATGATCCTTTCGACGGAGCAGTGTATCAAGGCGGACCTTACTGCCAAACTGCAGCATGCTTTCAAAAATTAATCACATAATTAGGAAAGAAAAGTTAATGGGTAAAATAGCAGCAGCGATAACGGGTGTCGGTCAGTATCTGCCGGATTACATCCTTACGAATGAAGAATTGAGCACCATGGTCGATACGTCCGACGAATGGATCATGTCGCATATCGGCGTCAAGACGCGCCACATCCTCAAGGGAGAGGGCGTAGGTTCCTCTTATATGGGCGCCCGCGCGGTCATCAACCTTCTGGATAAAGCCGGGGTGGACCCGATGGAGATCGACTTGGTGATTTGCGCCACGGTGACCCCCGATATGTTTTTCCCTTCGACGGGCAACCTGATCGCCGATCAGGCGGGATGTAAGAACGCCTTCGCATATGACGTTTCGGCTGCGTGCAGCGGCTTCCTCTTCGCCCTTACGACGGGCGCGAAATTCATCGAGTCGGGTTCATGCAAGAAGGTCGTGGTCGTCGGCGCCGACAAGATGTCGTCGATCGTGGACTATACCGACCGTTCTACCTGTCCGATCTTCGGCGACGGCGCCGCCGCCGTACTGCTGGAGCCCAATGACGAGGGATACGGTATTCTGGACGAGATTCTCCGTTCGGACGGCTCGGGTGAACTGCAGCTCTACATGAAGGCGGGCGGGTCGCGCTATCCGGCTTCGATCGAGACCGTGCAAAACAACTGGCATACGATCATGTGGGACGGACACGCCGTGTTCAAGGCCGCCGTTTCGAAAATGGCCGACGTGTCGGTCGAGATTATGGAGCGCAACGGACTTACCTCCAAGGACGTGCGTTATCTGGTGCCTCATCAGGCCAACCTGCGCATCATCGACGCTACGGCGCGCCGCATGGGCCTGACCAAGGACGATTGTATGATCAATGTCGACCGCAACGGCAATACGACTGCCGCGACGATCCCTTCGTGCCTTTACGATTACGAGAAGGAGCTTCGCAAGGGTGACAACCTGATTCTGTCGGCCTTCGGCGGCGGTTACACGTGGGGTGCGATCTATGTGAAGTGGGCTTACGACGGTTCGAAAGCCTGTCAGATCGATCCTTCGGAGAAATAGTTTTGCGGTGCGGGCGGATGCCTGCCCGGAGGATAAACGATAAAAGAGACGGAAACCGAAAGCGGTTTCCGTCTCTTTTGGATATTCCGGGGCCATTCCCGCTTCGCGGACCCGGGAATTTTCGTATATTTGGCTTCCGGCGACAGTGTGCGATTTCAGTTTCCTTTCGGATTTGCGCATTAGTTTTGCCTTCGGAAAAAAAGTGCGGTTATGAAGATTCTGATTGTCGAAGACGAACCCTCCCTGCGGGAGATCATGGTGCAGACCCTGCGCCGGGAACAGTATGTGGTCGAGCAGGCCGCCGATTATGCGTCGGCGCTCGACAAAATCGCCGGTTACGATTACGACTGTATCCTGCTGGACATCATGCTGCCCGACGGAAGCGGCCTGCAACTGCTCGAAGAGCTGAAGCGGCAGCGCAGGCAGGCGGGAATCATCATCATTTCGGCCCGCGATTCGCTCGACGACAAGATCGAGGGACTCGAACTGGGGGCCGACGACTACCTGCCCAAACCCTTCCACCTCGCGGAGCTGAGCGCCCGTATCCGGAGCGTCGTGCGCCGCCACCAGCGCGGCGGTCAGGAGAGTCTCGACGCCGGTAACGTGCGGCTGTTTCCCGACAGCCGCCGTGTGGAGATCGCAGGCCGGGAGGTCGAACTGCTGCGCAAGGAGTACGATATACTCTATTACTTCATGAGCCGTCCGAACCACATGATCGACAAGACGACGCTGGCCGAAGCCGTTTGGGGCGACCACATCGACCAAGCCGACAATTTCGACTTTGTGTACGCTCAGATGAAAAACCTCCGCCGCCGGCTGCACGACGCGCAGGCGGACATCGAAATCCGGGCCGTTTACGGTTTCGGTTATAAACTCGTTATCCCATGAAACTCGTTTACCGCATTCTGCTCCATATGTCTTGGGCGCTTTCGCTGCTGCTGGCGGCGTGGGCGGTGCTCTTCTATTTCACGCTGATCGACGAGATCAACGACGAAGTCGATGATTCGCTCGAGAACTATGCCGAGGTGCTGGTGAAACGCAGCCTTGCGGGCCGTGAGCTTCCTGCGGCCTTTTCGGGCAGTAACAACGGCTATTTCCTGCACGACGTGTCGGCCGAATACGCCGCCGCGCGGCCCCATATGGTTTACAGCGACGAGGAGATTTTTATTCCGGAGAAGGACGAGGAGGAGCCTGCGCGCGTGCTGCGGATGATCTTCCGCGACAGGGAGGGGAGCTATAAGGAGCTTACCGTCATGACGCCGAGCATCGAGAAGGACGATTTGCAGGAGGCGATTCTCTGGTGGATCGTCTATCTGTATCTTTTCCTGCTGCTGACTATCCTGCTGATCAATATACTGGTGCTCCACCGCACCCTGCGGCCTCTGTATGCCCTGCTGAGGTGGCTCGACGGCTACAGAGTGGGCGGCAGCAACGCTCCGCTGGCCAACGATACGAAGATCACCGAATTCCGGCGGCTGAACGAGGCGGCGATCCGCAATGCCGAGCGGGCCGAGGTGCTGTTCGACCGCCAGAAGCAGTTTATCGGTAATGCGTCGCACGAAATGCAGACGCCGCTGGCGGTCTGCCGCAACAGGCTGGAGATGCTCGTGGGCGACGGATCGGCGCTGAGCGAGGAGCAGCTGGGCGAGATTATGAAGGTGCAGCGGACGCTGGACTATCTGGTGCGGCTCAACCGTTCGCTGCTGCTGTTGTCGAAGATCGAGAACGGCCAGTTCCCTGAAACGGAGCAGGTCGATTTCAATGCGCTGGTGAAACGTACGGCCGAGGATATGTCCGAGATTTACGCCGGGCGCAGCATGCATCTCTCCCTGCACGACGAGGGGCTGCTTACGGCTCGTATGAATTCGTCGCTGGGGGCCAGTCTGGTCACGAATCTGCTGAAAAACGCCTATGTGCACGGCGATGCTGGCGGCGAAGTGACGGTGACCGTTTCCGGGGATCGTCTGAGCGTCTGCAACAGCGGTGCGGGCGGTGCGCTCGATGCGGACCATATCTTCGAGCGTTTTTATCAGGGGGCGAAAAAGGAGGGTTCGACGGGACTGGGCCTTTCGATCGTCGATGCCGTGTGCCGCCTTTACGGATTGCGGATTGAATATGCCTATATAAATAGGTGTCACTGTTTCACGGTGCATTTT
>JAJPZH010000050.1 GCA_021204515.1 Alistipes sp.
ATTACAACCGGAACGACACCGCATTGTTGTGCTTCGACCAATGTCATGGGAAACCCTTCGAAGGCGGAGGTCATCATGAAAATGGCGGCCTGCCTGTAATAAGGCTGCGGATTTCGGAAGCCTTCGAACGAAATTCTCTTTAATCCTAATGTCTGCGCCAGTTGTTTATACATGGCCAAATCCGGTCCTTCGCCGACAATTCGGAAATTCCACTCGTCCAAGCGGGGATCGTTTTCGATGGCGCTCCATATTTTGATCGCCCGCGTTATGCGTTTCTGGATTTGCACCATCCGGCCTACGAGAAGAACGGTCTTCTCTTTCGACTGAAAATCTTCCGGCCGTATTTCGTTCGGGTAAACCAGCGGATTGGGGATGGCACCCAACTGTCGATTCGTATTTTCATGGTTGGCAAATTGCTCGTACTGACGTTGAAAGGCCGGAGACAGGAAAATATATTTATCCGTATGCGGAAGGAATCTTGTCACCTGCCTGCAACTATGTCTCTTTTTCCAGAATTTGTACAGCGAAGTGCATCTTTTTTTCAGAAATCCGTTTATCCCCGTTCCCTCGATCATTGGGGTATAAAGCGCCTGATGGAGACATGTGACGATCTTTGTCTTATACCGTCCCCTTATTCCACGTATATATTCGACCGGCCACCATTGATTGATAAGATAGTGGATGTCGTTTTCCTGAATATATTCTTTCAAGTAGCCGGTTACTTTGTCGGCATCGGGAAAGCGAGTCGTAAACTTGTCGCACCACCCTCGTTTTATCATTTCGTTGGCAAGGCAGATCGTTACGGTTTCTCCGCCGCCGTATACGGGCCACAAACGTAGCAGGAAGGTTATATTCATCAGTCGGATTTTATTGTTCGTCTTTTACGGTAAGCGCATTTTCGAGGAAACGCATGGACTTCGAACGCATTTCTTCCAGTTTCGCATTTATAGGCTTCCAGTCTATGGATTGTCTTATGCGGCAACTTTCCAACCCGTTTGAATCGGATAGGGTTCTGTTCTCTATTTTGAACAGCTTCAACAGCGAATCGAATCGTGCGACGCCTCTGTTTCTGTTGACATATAATACGAACGGTTTGTTGAACAGAATGGAGAAAACGCAGCCGTGAAAGGAGTCCGTGAAAATAAAATCGGCATAATACATCGCCTTCAGCCAGTCCGCTACGGATGGCGCTATTCTTTTTTCGAGAGGGGCCAGTCTGTCTTCGGTTTCCGTCGCTGCAAAGTTGTAGTCCATGGCCAAGACCTTCGAAACTTTTTCCAGTGCCGTCAGTTTGTCCTCGGAACGGTCTAATATGAAAGCCGTTATTTTGTTTGTGTACTTTTCGGCCCCTTCTTCGCCGATGAGTCTTTGATAGTCCGCAGGCGACAGAAGCATTGTCGGATCTAAAACATGTTCAGCGGTATGGTTGAGATGCCTTTTGCATAATTCTACACCGGAATCTTCCCGTACGCTGACTGCGGTGAACTCCTTTAGCTTCCGGGTGCAGAATCGGGTCTCTTTCTTCGAATATGCCCATTCGTCGATACCGAATGACGCCGCGTAAGCAATTAGTTTCGCTGTACGGCCGTCGATCGGGGAGAAGTAATAATCTTTGATCTCCTCCATACACCCTTTGCGCCATACCTGATCGGAACCTACGATGTAGGCGTCGCATTTTAAATCGCGGATGCCCTCGTATGCTCTGCTGTTATAATAGACCGGTGAAAAAGGTTGCAGCCATTTGTCGATGAATGGTTGCGTGTGCTGGGTAATTACGGGGTATTCGTCGTAGACTTTCTTATCGTAGAAAACACAGGCCGGTTTCCTGAATATGTATTTCTTGATGCTTCGTTTCAAGATGTTCCAGCCGTCGAACCGCTTTTTTTTAACGAGACGGCGAATGAGTATGACTTCGTGCCCTTGCCGCGTCAGTACCGTTTTCAGCGCATATGCCTGCAATATGCCACCGTACCCCGTTTCCAAGGGCAATGTCAGCAAGCCGATTCGCATATCTTTTGATTTTGTTTATTAGCCACAGTTTTTTGCTCTCCCGGTGCAGCGAAGACTTTGCAACCGCTTTATAAAAAGTATCTCTTCTCGGATCCTTGATGATAAGACTGGCGGTGATCATCAGATTTTGTTTGATGACTTTTTCATAGGATTGCTCCGAACGTAATATGCTGGTAATATATTTGCTGCCTTGATCAGTATTAATCAGCAACAGACTTATACCGTTGTTGTCATCCGGAAAGTCTTTGGTGCCGCGAAATCCCCAAAAATCGCCGAGGGTGATGTCACTGCCGCTTTTCAGTTCTTTTGCCGGACAGGCGTAGCATGAATATCTTTCCATCACATGCGACAGGAAGCAGTAAAAGAATGGATCCTTATAGTGTATTCTGGATATGTCTGCCGTCTCCGGAAGACCGGACCCGGTCTCTCTGCGGAGTGTGAACCGCAAACTGTAGCTTTGCCAACTGGTCGTCTTGTCCCTGAAATTGATACCCGTAATTTGGGATGTGGGTCCGCAACTCGGAATTTGTATGTCGCCCCCCCCCGTCGCTATTATTTCATGTAAATATTGTCGCCAGATTTTGGGGCTGGGAACACCATGACAAATTAAATCTACGGTCAATAGATTATCATATTCTTTTGCCAAAAAAAGTTTCAGTCCTCTTATTTGACAGGGAGTGCCCGAAAAGAGCACTAAACGTCCGGCTTCCAAAAAATCTTTTGCCTGCTGGTAAGTACTGCCTATTCGGCTTTGTACATATTTACTGCCTCGCATGGCTGCGAGTCCCTCGAGTGTTTCGGTGTAGTCGTGTTTAACAGCCCAATTCTCGTCGAAACGAGCTCCGAAAACCACACCGTTATTCTGAATAATCTGTTCTGCAATATGGGTAAAAACGCCTCCTGAAGAGCTGTGTAGCCGAATTTGAAGATTTTTATTTTTTGCGGCATATACATAGAGCGGCTTTCTCTTTTCGCCCTGATTGAGTACCGGACAGACTTTTTCGCACAGGCCGCAATCTATACATTTTGACATGTCTGTTTGCGGATAAAGAAACCCTTCCTCATCTTCGCGCATCACGATACAGGACTTTGGACACCGCTGTTCGCATGCTGCACAGCCGCAGCACATTTCCTTTGAAGTAATGGAAATCATTTTTTGAATTTTGATACGATAGATGAGACTTTCGAGGATATATATATTTTCTCTCCGGACGTAAGTCCGAACCAGTAAACGGACATACTTGTCGATATGGCGCAAATCAGGCAGATCGTCAGAAGGTTCCATATTCCTTCTCCCGGCAGCCGGTATGCAACGGCCAGAGGCGCTGCAAGCGCAATTATCGTAACTTTGGATATACGCCAGATCACTTTGGTGAAATATTCCCGCAACGACAACCGAATCATTCGCCGCAGCATCCACAGCCGGGCGAATTGCGCTGTGATCTCCATGCCTAGATGCACGATAAAGACACTGTATGCGGGAAGTCCCAACCGTAAACAAAGATAAGAGATCGGCAGGATCAGTAATAATAAACCTCCGACGACACTTTGGTAGAGTTTGATCTTACCTGTGGCCGAAGCTGCTGTAATCAACGGATTGGAGACGGCATACACCCATGTCGTGCACAACATGATCCGCAGGAATACGACTGTGTGGTCCGGGACGATTTTCAACCAGAGCGTCAATATCGCCTTGGTTTCAATGAGGACCGGCAATGACAGGAACAGCAGGAGAAAAAATGAAAATTTGGCACTCCGGAAAATCAGGCTGTGCATATATTCCCGGTCTCCGGTTGCATATGATTTGGTTATTTGTGGGTTGAGGGCTGTTTGGAAATTGCTGCTGAATTGACCGATGGCGGTTTGGGCCTGCACGGCGATACCTCTGGCCGCATTGACAACCGGACCGAAAAACATATTTAACAGAAGATTGAGTCCTTGTGTAAATGTGATAGCTGCGAGGTTGCCGAAAAGATTCCAGCCGGCAAATCCTGTCATTTCGCAGAACAGCGTTTTATCCCATATCCAACGATATTTTGTCTCTTTGAAATGCCTGTTGCAATACCAACTGTAACATAGACGGATAATGAACTGGACAATAACGATTAATACGGCATACAATATCGGGGTATCGCCATGAGAATAGTGAAGAAAATAAACGATCAGGAATTTTAAAGAGAG
>JAJPZH010000009.1 GCA_021204515.1 Alistipes sp.
GAGCAGGAGGGCCGCTGGATTACCCTGAAGGTATCGGCTGCCGGCATGAAAACAATCAACAAGAAGGGTCTTGCAGTCGCTCTGCGCGAGGCTGCCGCACCTAAGTCCGTTTACTAAAACACAGAAGTAACAAATGGCAAAGAAAGGCAACAGAGTTCAGGTCATCCTCGAATGCACCGAACAGAAAGAGAGCGGAGTTCCGGGAATGTCCCGTTACATCACGACGAAAAACAAGAAGAACACCCCCGACCGTCTGGAGCGCAAGAAGTACAACCCGTTTCTGAAAAAGGTCACCGTTCACCGTGAAATTAAATAGTTTTGAAGCTCTATGGCAAAGAAAGTAGTCGCAACACTGAAAACCGGCACGGGTAAGAACTTTACGAAGTGCATCAAGATGGTCAAGTCGGATAAAACCGGTGCTTACATGTTCAAGGAAGGCATCATTCCCAACGATCAGGTCAAAGAATTCTTCGAAGAGAAGAAATAAGTATTTTAAGAGCGATCTTAAATACAAAGGGCATCCGACAGGGTGCCCTTTGTGTGTTTATACTCTCCGGGAAACAGCATAAATTCGGACATACGCTTGCTATTTCAGGGCGAAAAGAGTAACTTTGGTCAAAAATACACGCAATGCAGCTGCAAACCATCGCTTTCTTCAATTGGCTTTACCCATACGGCGGAGCGGAAACGGTAACCCGCAATCTCGCTTCGTTCTTTCACAAACAGGGTTACCGCATAATTCTGTACGTCGAGAAACTGAATGAAAACCTGTTGTGCGATGAAGACCGTACAATATTCCGATTTCACAAATTGCCGGCAGGTCCCGATCCGAGGAAACCGGCGAACGTCGATTTCCTTTGCCGGTCTCTCGAAGAGGAAAATGTAGATTGTATCATCGTCCAAGGCGTGGATACGATCCCCTTCGCAGAGATCAAGCGCAGGACCCGGTGCCGGACGATTTTCTGTCTGCACAACATTCCTTTCTGGGAAGAGCAGGCATGGCGCGGACTCAAATCCACGGAAATAACGAATCCGACATTTCTGCGCAGGCTGGAATTCCTGTTCCTGAGCAGGCCGTTCGACCGGATTACCCACAAACGCCTGCATTGGGTGAAGAAAACCTATGCCCGGATGATGCCCCATCTGGACCGCATGATGCTCCTCTGCGACCAGTACAAACAGGATTTCATGCAGGCGCTCAGAGCCTCCGGTTATCCCGGAAGCGACGCTCCCGCATCGAAATACGGAGCCATACTCAATCCGCTCCTGCCGGCAGCGCCCGGTCCCGTATCGCCGAAAGAAAAGATCGTTCTGTACGTGGGCTGGTTCCGCAGAGATCATAAACGTGTCGATCGCCTGCTGAAAATATGGAAAACCGTCGAACGCAGGAATCCCGATTGGAAACTGATTCTGGTCGGATGCGGAGAAGAAGACGGGAACCTGCGCAAATTGGCCGCAAAACTACGGTTGCAGCGAGTCGAATTCGCCGGTTACCAATCAGATGTCACGCCATTCTACCGCCGGGCGACGTTCATGTGCCTGACCTCGAATTTCGAAGGGCTGCCCATGAGTCTGATGGAAGGCCAGCAATACGGCGTCATTCCGGTATCGTTCGACTCCTATGCCGGAATCCGGGAAATCACCTGCGACGGAGAGTGCGGCATCATGGTCCCGGCCTACAGCCTGCGCAAATACGCCGCGATGCTGAATGCGGCGCTCCCGGATACGGAACTGCAGGAACGCATGCGTGCGCGCGCTCTGGAAGCCTCCCGCAGATACGATCTGGAAAACATCGGCAACCAATGGCTCAGTCTTTTCAACGAAATGTAACCCAATGAAAAAAATCGCATTTATCAACGTACGCTACGGAGCCGGCATCAACGGCGGCTCGGAAGTACACTGCCGGATGCTCGCCGAAAGGCTGAGGGAACATTATGACGTCGAAGTACTGACCACGACGCTTAAAGACTTCAACAATCCCTCGGATCAATATCCTGCGGGCGAAAGCGACGAAAACGGAATAACCATCCGGCGGTTTGCGCCGCATCCCGGCTTCGACGGTCGGGAGAGTCACATGCTGCTCCAGCAATCCAAACCCGTCCGCAGACTCCGCTACCGGTTGTCGCAAGCCGGCTTGTTACGCCCCATTGCGGCAATCCGCCCCGTCTGGCATCTCGGATTCGACAAAGAGGCCGCCTACCAGCGCTCGACGGTCTCCTACTCCCCCGACCTGCTGCGTTACATCGAAGAGCACAAGGACGACTATGCGGCATTTATCCCGATGTGCTATTTCCATGCACAGACCATTTTCGCCGGACTTATGGTTCCGCAGAAAAGCATCCTGATTCCGATGGCGCACCCGGAGAAATGGCTTTTCCCGGCCATTTACACCCGGTTGTTCACGCAGGTCCGCCATATTGCGTTCAACACCGAAGCCGAACGCAGATTATGCCTGAGCATTTTCGGACCGCGGCTGGCGCCGGGCAGTATCGTCGGCACCGGGATAGATCTCGCACCCGCCGCAGCGTGGGACGAAGTCAAAGCCAAATACAATCTACCGGAGAAATACGCGCTTTATCTCGGACGGGTCACGATCGGCAAGATAAACACGCTGCTGCCGGATTTCCTAACATATAACCGGACATACGGCCAGCAGGCAAAACTGGTCTTGGTCGGAAGCCGGTCGCCGGAAATCGAATATCCCGACGATCCGAATATCATCCCGACGGGATTCGTTTCAGAAGAAGAAAAAAGCGCGATTATCCGGCACGCGACTCTCATGATCAATCCGTCGCGGTTCGAGAGTCTTTCCCTGTTACTGCTCGAAGCCATGCAAAACCGCGTTCCCGTACTGGTAAACGGGGCCAGCGAAGTACTGAAGGATCATTGCACACAAAGCGGCGCGGCACTTTATTATAAAGGGCGCAAGGACTTCTGCCGCCAGCTGCACAAACTGCTTACGGACGAGCGGTTGCGCCGGGAAATAAGTGAAAAAGGACCGCGATATGTCGAACAGAATTACAGCTGGGAGGTCATTGTCCGGAAACTGAGTACGCTGATCGAAAGTATCTGATCTTCTGTAAGAATAAAAAAAGGAGAGTAACCAACAACGTTTTGGTTACTCTCCTTTTCATTTCACGGAATTTAAAACTTATGCACCGCGCGCACGAGAAATTTGTTGTATTTGGGAATCTCGATCACATAGGGAGGTTCGATGCCCGTATGCGTCGTATAGGCTTCCTTCTCGTCCTTCTCGGTCGAAGAAAAATAGTAGACCAGACGGTCCATACGCTTGCCGCCGTTATCCTTGAGCGCGTCGTTGAAACGGTTGCGGGCCTGCCGGTTTGAGTGTATGCGCGTACCGCCGTTGTAGTTGTGTCCGATGGTCAGCAGTTCGTCGATGGCCGGCAGGTACCAGCCTTCGCCTTTGTCGCGGCACCACTTGAAAGCCGGAAAATCGTCCCACGAAAGGTTGTTTTCGGCGATATAGGCGGCTACCTTCTCCATATTACCCATACCGTCGATCCGGTCGTCGGCGCCAACGACACGCAGGTCGGGTTTCCGGAATTCGCTCCACTGCAGGTATATTTCGTCGAGCGAAATAATCAGCCCGTGGCGGCGGTCCTCCGTCAGCATGCAGACTACGCCCTTTATGCCGTTCTGGTCGTAGAATTCGCCGATCTGATACTCCTTGGCGACATACTGCACCGGCGCGGCCTGCTGAACAGGCGCCTGCGCAGCGGGAGCCGCAGCGGCTGGCGCCTCACCGACCGGCGTCGCAGGAGTCAGCGGCGTCGCAGGCACGGTTTCGGCAGCCTTGAAGCGCTCTTTTTCGCCGTTGGCATACTGAATGTAGTCGATATCGGCGACAGGCAGCACATAGGTCGGTCCGTCGGGATTCGAGAAACGTTTATAACGTACCGCATCGGGTGTTATCTCGGTTACTCTGGCCTCGACCTTCGTCGCGTCGGTCTTGACGATCAGGTCCTGAGCCGCGGCCGTCAATACGCCGCAAAGCGCTGCCAAAAGCAGCAGAATCGTTTTTTTCATCATCGTCGAAAATGTATATAGTGCAAATATAACGTTTTTTCCAAACATTCTTATTATCTTTGTACGGATATAGAGATATTAGACATGGCATTTTTCGATATTTTCAAAAAGAAACAGGATAACGCCGCCGCAAAGGCTCCCGAAGAGCGCAAACAACAGCAGGAAGAGCTTAACGCCGGGCTGGAGAAGACCAAGACCGGGCTTTTCTCGAAACTCGCGCGCGCTGTCGCAGGCCGTTCGACGGTCGATGCCGACGTGCTGGACGACTTGGAAGAGGTGCTGATCTCATCGGACGTAGGTGTCGAAACCACCGTTAAAATCATCCGTAGCATCGAAGAGCGCGTGGCGCGCGACAAATATATGGGCACCTCCGAGCTGCAGTCCATTCTGCGGGAAGAGGTGACCGCGCTGATGGAGGAATCGCACGGCTCCGAAAAGCATTTCGGACTCGATGCCAAAGAGGGCGAACCTTACGTGGTAATGGTCGTGGGCGTCAACGGCGCCGGAAAGACGACGACGATCGGCAAGCTCGCCGCCCAGCTCACCAAAGCCGGACAAAAGGTCTGGATCGGCGCCGCCGACACGTTCCGCGCCGCAGCCATCGACCAGCTCAAAGTCTGGGCCGACCGTGCGGGGGCCACGATGATCCGTCAGGAGATGGGTTCCGACCCTGCATCGGTGGCGTTCGACACGCTGACCTCGGCCAAGGCCAACGGCGCCGACGTGGTGCTGATCGACACGGCGGGCCGCCTGCACAACAAGATCAACCTGATGAACGAGCTGACCAAAATCCGCAACGTCATGGGCAAGGTTATTCCCGGCGCACCGCACGAAGTGATGCTCGTACTGGACGGCTCGACCGGACAGAACGCTTTCGAGCAGGCCCGGCAGTTTACGCAGGCTACGCAGGTCACCTCGCTCGCCATCACCAAACTCGACGGCACGGCCAAAGGCGGCGTAGTAATCGGCATCAGCGACCAATTCCGCATCCCGGTCCGCTACATCGGCATCGGCGAAGGCATCGACCAGCTGCGCATATTCGACCGCAAAGAGTTCGTGAAAGCGCTCTTCGGCGACGGCTCCGACCAGAGCTGACAGCCCGGCCGGCGGGTCTGACCAATATACGCAGCCAACCGCATCGGAACGACATATTATATTATAAAGTATAAAATCCAAGCTCCGGACTCCGAAACAGAGTCCGGAGCTTTTTTGTATATATGTATCGTCCGCTTTTTCCCGGCACGGCAGTCAATTATACGCAATTTGAGGATTCAAATACGCAAACCACGCCCACCAACAATTTACAGATACATAATTTTGAATATCGATTTTGGACATATTACAAATCGACGACAAAACCACGCCTGTTTATAAAATATTTAAATAAATATTTACCACCTGAACCGAGGATTACCGAGCCTCTCTACACAATTACTATTAATATTAACCTTAACTCTATGAAAATGAATTTGACAACTTCGGAGAAGAACAGGGGCCTCGTCCGCTTTCTTCTGATGAGTCTGCTGCTGAGCATACTCATTCTTCCGGCCCATGCGCAGGATCGGGTCACGGTGTCCGGGCAGCTGACCGACAGCAGCAAGACTCCGCTCATCGGCGCTTCGGTCATAGAAAAAGGTACGACCAACGGCGTCACCACCGATGCCGACGGCCGCTACCAGATCTCCGTGAAACCGGACGGTGTGATCGACTTCTCGTTTATCGGTTACAAACCGCAGTCGCTGGCCGTCATGAACCGCACGCAAATCAACGTCACGATGGAAGAAGACGCCACGATGATCGGCGAAGTCGTCGCCATCGGTTACGGCTCGCAGCGTAAAGAGGACCTCTCGATGGCCGTTTCGACCGTCAAAGTAGACGACGCGGCCCGCAGCCGCGCCGCCGACCTCGGGACCCTCCTGCAGGGCCGCATGCCGGGCGTTACGATCCAGCAGTCGGGCGACCCGATGCAGAAAGCCTCGTTCACCGTTCGCGGCCGCGGCTCGAAGGGTAACGACGACGGTACGGACAAAAGCGCCGCATACAGCCGTGACAATATCGGCCCGACTTCGGGCGACGGCGTGCTGGTCGTCGTGGACGGTGTTCCCGGCGCTCCCTACATGGCCGAGGATATCGAGACGATCACCATCCTGAAAGATGCCGCTTCCGCCGCCATCTACGGTGCTTCGGTGGGGTCGAGCGGTGTAATCCTGATTACCACCCGTCAGGCACAGGCCGGCAAAACCCGCGTGAACGTCAATGTATCGGTCGGCTTCGAACGCGCCATGAACCTCCCGACGATGCTCAACGCACAGCAGTTCTGCGATGTCTGGAGCAGGGCCGTCGAGAACACGCCGGGCAGTTCGCTGCCCAATCTGGCCAACCCGCAGGTCTATGCAGGCGCCAACGTCACCCGCACCAACTGGCTCGACGAAATTTTCCGCACGGGCCTGACGCAGCACTACGCCGTATCGATTACCGGCGGCAGCGAAACGCTCTCGTCGATTCTCTCGGTGACCTATGACAAAAAGGAAGGCACCCTGCTCAACACATGGAACCAAGCATTGGGCGCCAAACTGCACACCGAATACAAGCCGGTCAAATGGCTGAAACTTTCGGAGCGCGTAAACTTCGAATACTCCAACGGGCAGGGTAACATCAGCACCTCGCACACGGGTCCCATTTACGGCGCCATGTGGTTCCCCGCTTCCGCCTCGATTTATGACCGCGATGCGAACGGCAACATCGTCTACGGAGACGACGGCAAACCGAAATGGGGCGGAATCGCTTCATCGGCCGACATGGCCAACGGCGTCGAGGGTCCCAACATCGTGAATCCCGTCGCCCAGCTCGAAACCATGCACCGCCGCTACCCGCGCACCAAGATATTCTCGACCACTTCGCTGGAAATCAAACCGATCACGTCGCTGACCCTGAAGTCGGAATTCACGGCCGACCTCGACATGCGCGAGGAAGATGAATTCTCGCCCGTAATCGACGTACCGGGCGGTTCGAGCACTTCGAGCCGCGAGCAGTTCAACTACAACAACTTCCACTACCTGTGGGAAACGACGGCTACGTATGCACAGGTATTCGGACGCCACCACATCAGCGCCATGGCCGGTTTCACCACCGACTATAAGAAATTCCGCTACCGCGACTTCCGCACGCAGGGCTACGGCTCCAACGACGACCACAATCTGGTATGGGGCGCCGCAGGCTCATGGACCAAGAACCCGAACGAGGATCTGGTGGACTACTCGATGGTCTCGTTCCTCGCCCGTCTCGGCTATTCGTTCGACGACCGTTATTTCCTCACCGGAAGCATCCGCCGCGACGCATCGTCGAAACTTCCCTCTGCAAAGAATTACGACTGGTTCCCGGCCGTTTCGGGATCGTGGAAACTCTCGTCGGAAAAATTCTTCAAGAACGCAGGTCTCGAAAACATTTTCGATCTCGTGAAATTCCGTGCAGGCTGGGGTAAAGTGGGCAACGTAGATCTCTACAACCTGCCCAATCCGACCAGCATTCCGCTGTCGATCTATCCGGACGGTTCGCTTATCGGAGGCACGACCCATTACGGCACCTATCTGGCTACCATTCCCAATACGGACGCCCGCTGGGAAACCACCGTACAGACCAGTGCCGGTCTGGATATGACGATGTTCCACAACACGCTTGAAATCAGTGTCGATTACTACCACAAAGAAACGAAGGACCTCGTCGATTACCTCACGATTCCGCCGCAGATGGGTGTGGAGAATTCGCCTCTGGGAAATATGGGCCATGTAATCAATAAGGGATGGGAGTTCTCCGTATCCTATAGGAACAGCGCCGCACAGGGCAAGTTCAACTACAATGTCTGGGGTACTTTCTCGACCAACAAAGGCTATGTAGAGGATTACGGTCCCCAGCCCCTCGTAAGACACAAGAACCCCACGATCAACAGCACCGAGATTCTTTACTCCGGCAAGGGGCACCCGTGGTATTCCTACTACATCTACCGCACGGACGGCATCTTCCGCTCACAGGACGAGATCGACCGCCATATCAGCAAAGACTCCTCGACCGGTGAGGTCAAGATGCTGCAGCCCAACGCCAAAGTCGGTGACCTGCGTTTCATCGACACCAACGGCGACGGCGTAATCAACGACGAGGACCGTGTACTGACCGGCAGCTATACCCCCAAACAGACTTTCTCGTTCGGCGGTTCGTTCGACTGGAAGGGCTTCGACTTCAGCTTCATGTTCCAAGGCGTTGCGGGCAACTACATCTACAACGGAACGAAGCAGCTGGGAATGAACGGCCGTCAGGATATGGGCAATCTGGTCACCGACGTCTATGACACATGGGACTTCAAGCCGATGAACAGCAAGTATCCGCGTCTGGGTCTGAGCGGCGACACCAACGGCAACTATATCAAATTCTCGGACGTATTCCTCGAAAAAGGCGATTACCTGCGTCTGAAGAACATTACGCTGGGTTACACGCTACCCAAGCATATCAGCCGCTATATCGGCATGGAGAAGGGTTCGCTCCGCGTCTACATGAGCATCGACAACGTGGCTACCATCACCGGCTACTCCGGTACCGACCCCGAAGTGGGCAACTACGGTCTCGACAGCGGTATCTATCCCACGTCGCGCTTCTTTAACTTCGGTGTAAACATCAACTTCTAACAACTACGACCATGAAAAAAATCATATTCAGCCTCTGTCTGGCCATAAGCGCTTTCTGCCTCTCGGGTTGTTCCGATTTCCTCGACAGGGAGCCTTACGGCAAAGACGCCACTTGGAAGACCAAAGAGGATGTCGATCAAGCGATCTACGCCCTTTACCACTTCGTCTCGCCCTACTGGAGCGAGGAGATCTGCGGCCGCGGCCATATGTGGTTCGAATGCGCCAGCGACAACGTACTGATCGGCCGTGACCGTCCGTCGGTCGATGAAATCCGCGAATTCCGCATGTCGCCGTCCAACGACAACGACGTCTCGCGTGTTTGGGAGGTGATGTACCAGAACGTCGCCAAGGCCAACAACATTATCAAGATGGTCCCCGACATGAAACTGGATCAGGGATACAAAAACCAAGCTGTGGGCACCGCTTATTTCTTCCGCGGTTTTTCGATGCTCTGGATGGTCCCCTATTACGGCGACGACACCAACGGCGGTATTCCGATTATCCTCGACACGACTCCCGTTGCCGAAATCGACTCCCCGCGTCCGACGCACGTTCTCCAGAACTACGACCAGATCATCTCCGACATGCGCACCGCAGGCGACATGCTTCCCTATCTCTCGGAACTCGACGCTTCGCAGATCGGACTTCCGCACAAGGCCGCAGCTTGGGGATACGCAGCCCGCGCAGCCCTCTATGCAGCCCAGTATGACGCGAAATACTACGACATCGTGCTGGAGATGTGCAACAAAATCATGGCGCTCACCGGTTCCGACAAACGTGAACTCTATGTCGATCCGTCGAACAAACTCAACTCGTACGCCAATCTCTGGCGCAAGGAGCAGAATCACTCCAAAGAGTATATCTTCTCGCTGGAGGGCGACTACACCAACGGCGCCCGCTACCACGGCGTAACTTTCGTCAATGGGGGCTGGGGTCTCTACAACACATGGGGGTATTTCACGCCGAGCAAGGATCTGTGGGATGCGTTCGAAGAAGGCGACCAGCGCCGCGACGTAACGATCCTCTATCCGGGCCAGCATGTCAAATTCATAGGCCGGGATATAACCTTCGGCGGTTACAACACCGACGGAAGCATTTCGGAATACACGACCGGCCACGTATCGGCAGGTCTGGTATGCCGCAAGTTCATCTCCCCGTGGGAAGGCGCCGACTGCAAAGGCAAAGAGGTGTCCGCACTGCGCGACAAACTGTGGAATTCGCTCAACTGCTGCCTGCTGCGCTACGCCGACGTGATGCTGATGAAAGCCGAGGCCCTGATCTGGACCAAGGGCGAAGGCGACGCGGAAGCCAAGCAGCTGCTCAACCAGATCCGCGACCGCGCCGGTCTGCCGCAGAACAGTCAGGCCACCAAGGCGCAGCTGATGAACGAGCGCCGCTGCGAGCTGGCCTTCGAATTCCAGCCCAGCCGCCATATCGACGTAGTCCGCTGGGGCATCGCCACGACGGCTTACGCCAAACCGCTGCACAGCGTCATTTCGAAGAAGGTCAATGGCCAGATCGTTGCCGAAGAGGTGGAAGTTTATCCGGGGCGTACTTTCAATCCGACTTACAACAAGGTGTTCCCCATTCCGCAGCGGGCATTCACCGGTACGGTCTACCTGAAGCAGAACAAGGGTTATTAAACCATATTTAAGAACAGAAACGATTATGAAAATCAACAAATATATCCTCGGAGCAGGCGCACTGCTCTGCATGATGCTCCCGGCTGCGTCGGCACAGGCACAGGACGTCAAGCTGAAGTGCATGGAGTGGAACATCAAATCGTTCGAATACGACGACAACTCCAATGCAGTCTATTTCGAAATCGCCGAGACCATGGAAAAAATCAAGGCGGAAAATCCCGACATCGTCTGCTTCAACGAGTTCGAGACCGCGACCGGATGCATGAGTTCGGTCGAGAAACTGACCGAATGCGCCCAGTCGCTCGGCATGTTCCCGTTCTTCGTTTTCTCATACAACAAAGATAACGGCGCCTACGGCAACGGCATTCTGTCGAAATACCCGATCGTCAATTCGGCTTCGGTACTGCTGGGCATGTACACCGGCGCCGACCAGCGTTCGGTGGGCTGGGCCGACATTCTGGTTCCGACCGACTCGAACCCCGAAGGGGTGAAGGTGCGCATCGTCTGCACCCACCTCGACGCTTTCGGCGGCGACGAGACCTGCTTGGGTCAGGCGAAAGAGGTCATCGAGTATGCGATCGCTCCGGCCGTTGCCGAAAATATCCCCGTACTGCTCATGGGCGATATGAACTGCGGTCCCAGTTCCAGTGCAATCCGCGAGTATGAGAAGACGGGCACCCGGCTCTGCAACAACGACGGCACGTTCGGCGGTTACAGCAAACTGGACTACTTCATCAGCTTCCCGCAGGGCAAATGGAGCTGCAGCGATTACAAAGTCGTCAAGGGGGACCGGCTCAATATTATCTCGGACCACTACCCGATCGCAGGCACGGCCGTACTGAAGAATTAAGCGTGTGTTAAACAGCTAAAAAAGTACAGAAATGAAAAACACGAAGAGATATTTATCCATTTTTCTGGCGCTCGCCCTTGCCGCTCCGGTATTCACGGGCTGCGACAACGGTCTGGACGAATACAAGTCGGGAGAGACGATCGCTCCCCCTTCGGACAAGTTCAAAGCCGAGATTCAGTTCGTAACCCGCCTGACCGACGGAGCGCTGGCCGGCAGCGATGCGGATTACACCGCCATCGATAACTACATGGTCAATACGCTCGAAGGCCGCGGCAAGTCGTGGCTGACGATTCTGGACCGCGCCGACGGCGCCAACCTGCCCAAAACGATGCAGACGGCCCTCAACACCAAACGCTGGACGGCGTTCGCATTCAACCGTATCGCCAACAAGACCTCCTATCAGGGCAGTATGCTCTATTTCAACGGCCCCACGACCGAGGTCAAAGGTATTCCCTCCGGCTCGGGATGCTACATCACCGGTTTCGCACCGACGCTCAGCGGCACCCGCACCGATAAGGACGAGGACGGCAACGTCACGGGTACGACCAGCGTATCGTTCGCCATCAGTTTCAATACGGCGCGTTTCGAGAATTCCGACCAGATCAACGCTTTCGGCGGCAAAAACGGCGTGCTGAGCGGACTCCACTACAAGAAGCAGAATCTGCTGATGATCGGCACCGTCAAAAACGACCTGCTCGGCGCGCTGCAGTCCGCGGCCGCGAATGCGAACGAGGCGATTCAGGTCCACGAAGTCGTGAAAGGCCCGGCCTATACGATCTTCATGCTGGCCGACTCGCGCTTCTGGGGCTACGTAGACGTCGCTTCGACCTCGCTCGGCAACGGCATCGAAGCATACGGCATCCATGTAATGTGGTAGTATTCCACCGACTCTCCACAGCAGCGGCGCACCGAAAGTGCGCCGCTCTTTTTGTGATAAATCCGGGAATAATCCATACCTTTGCGGAGGAAACACGAAACACATGAAAAAAATCAACGTCATAACGCTGGGCTGTTCGAAAAACACCGTGGACAGCGAGCACCTGATGGCCCGGCTCGCCGCGGCGGGTTACGAAGTACTCTTCGACAGCGACCGCACCGACGCCAAAGTGGTCGTGATCAACACCTGCGGATTCATCGGCGACGCCAAGCAGGAGTCGATCGACATGATCCTGCAGGCGGCCGCGGCCAAAAACGCCGGAAAGATCGAACGGCTGTTCGTCGTCGGCTGTCTTTCGGAACGCTACGCCGACGAGCTGCGGACCGAACTGCCCGAAGTGGACGAATTCTTCGGCGCCCGCACGTGGGACGGCATCGTCCGGGCGCTGGGAGCGGCCGAAGACCCGGCACTGGACACCGAGCGGCATCTGACCACGCCGAAACATTACGCTTATCTGAAAATTTCGGAGGGCTGCAACTGGAAGTGCGGCTACTGCGCCATTCCGCTCATCCGCGGCGGACACGTCTCCGTCCCGATGGAGAGGCTCGAAGAGGAGGCCCGCAAACTCGCGGCCGGCGGCGTGAAGGAGCTGATCATAATCGCGCAGGATACGACCTACTACGGACTGGACCTCTACGGCCGGCGGATGCTGGCCGAATTGCTGCGCCGCCTGTGCCGTATCGAGGGTATCGAGTGGATACGCCTCCACTACGCCTACCCTACGGCATTCCCCGACGAGGTGATCGAAGTCATGGCTTCGGAACCCAAAATCTGCAAGTACCTCGACATTCCGTTCCAGCACATCTCCGACGCCCAGCTTTCGGCCATGCACCGGCGCCACACCAAGGCCGACGCCTATGCGCTGATCGACCGCCTGCGCAAGGCGATCCCCGATCTGGCGCTGCGCACCACCCTCTTGGTCGGCTATCCCGGCGAAACGCAGGCCGACTTCGCCGAGCTGGAACAGTTCGTGCGCGACGTACGTTTCGAGCGGCTGGGAGTTTTCGCCTATTCGGAGGAGGAAGGCACCTATTCGGCGCGGGAATTGCAGGACGACGTTCCGGAGGAGGTCAAACAGCAGCGCGTCGAACGGATCATGGCGCTTCAGAACGAAATATCGCTCGAAAACAACCTGCGGCGCGTCGGTCGGACCGAGCGGGTGCTGATCGACTCGCGGCAGGGAGATTACTATGTCGGGCGTACCCAGTACGACTCGCCCGAAGTGGATCAGGAGATCCTGATCCCGGCATCGGAAAAGCGGCTTCTGCGCGGTCGTTTTTACGACGTCCGCATCGATTCCGCCGCCGACTACGACCTCTACGGCCGGGCCGCCGGGAAATAAAATTTGCTTTTTAGCGTTCCTTTTTATACCTTTGAAATGTAAAACGGACTTTACCCGTGACCCGATGGCCGAAAAAAGTGTGATAATAAATATCGAGAACCGCATCCGGCAGCTCATGGACGACCACAAACGGTTGTCGGATTTATGTGCGGAACTGACGGCGCAGCGCGACAGCCTGAAAGCCGAGAACCGCACCCTGCAGGAGCGGATCCGCGAACTCGACGGAGAATTGTCACGCATGCAACTGACAGAAGGGTTGGCGGGAGGAAGCCGTAACCGGGACAAAGCGCGGGCCCGCGTCAACCGTCTTATGCGGGAGGTGGACAAGTGCATCGCGCTGCTCGGAAGGCCCGAATAAGCACAGGCCGCAGCGGGAGGGCCAACGCACCGGCACCGTTACGGCAAAAGCTCCGGAAGGCCGCAGGACGCACAGGAGGCAGCAAGATAAACGAAACGAAAAACGATGGCACAGCAGGCGATAACACTCAAACTGGCAGGAAAAAGCTATTCGCTCAATATCGACAGCGAGAAGGAAGAGGTGTACCGTCTGGCCGAACGGGAGGTAAACAACTACCTCGCCGCGATAAAGCAAAACAACTTCAAGAACTGGACGGATCAGGACTATCTGTCGATGGCGGCGCTGAAATTCGCCATTGCGAACGTCGATATGCGGCAGAGCCGCGAACTGGGCGACGAAGACCTGAAACGGCTGGGACACTTAGGGGAAGAGATAGACGCATACCTCAACGCCCTGAAAGGATAAACGACATGCAGGACGCGTAACGGCGGCCTGAAAACAGTATACCGTTCTTTAACATACGAAGGAAAAATCTACCCGCATAGATTCCTTACAGCTTTGCGAAACTGAACACTTTTTAAATTGGGGCAACTCACGGCGCTTCAAAATCAGGCCTTAACCCCTCGGGGTGTATGCTGCGGCGTACCGTTGGACGATTGCGATTGTCGGAGCCCCCACACGTGACTTATCTTGCAGATTCGTCAAACAAGTTTAAGGAATCCTATGCGGTTTTTTTATGGAACAACAAACCCTTTATAATAATAACTCAAAACAGCAACAAAATCATGTATACCACTATTTTAGTTGCCTGTATCTCAGCCATTGCGGCAATCGGGATCTACGCGGTCGTTACGAACCTCGTGACCAAGACCTCGATCCGCAAGCGCCGCGAAGCCGCCCTGAAGGAGGCAGAAGCCGAAGGCGAGATGATCAAGAAGGAGCGAATCCTGCAGGCAAAAGAGAAGTTCATACAGCTTAAGAGCGAATACGACCGGCAGGTCAACGAACGCAACCAGAAGATCGCTCAGAGCGAACAGCGGGCCAAACAGATCGAGAACAACCTGCAAAACCAGCAGCGCGATCTGGAAAACAAACTCCGCGAAAACGACCGGCTGAAGGAACAGATGCAGAACCAGCTGCAGATCCTCGAACACAAGAAAGAGGAGATCGATCAGATGATGCGCGAACAGAATGTTCGTCTGGAACAGATTTCGGGTCTGAGCTCGGAGGATGCCAAAAATATCCTGATCGAGAACATGAAAGCCGAAGCCAAGACCGAAGCGGCCGGCTATATAAACGAAACCATCGAAGAGGCGAAGATGACCGCCACGAAAGAGGCCAAGCGCATCATCGTAGCGTCGATCCAGCGCGTGGCGACCGAGACGGCGATCGAAAACGCCGTGACGGTATTCAACATCGAGAGCGACGAGGTCAAGGGCCGCATCATCGGCCGCGAAGGACGCAACATCCGCGCTCTGGAAGCCGCGACCGGCATCGAAATCATCGTGGACGACACGCCCGAGGCCATTATCCTGAGCGGTTTCGACCCCGTACGCCGCGAGATCGCGCGTCTGGCGCTCCATCAGCTGGTAACCGACGGCCGCATCCACCCGGCCCGTATCGAAGAGGTGGTGGCCAAAGTCCAGAAGCAGATCGAAGAGGAGATCGTCGAAGTCGGCAAGCGCACCACGATCGATTTGGGTATCCATGGTCTGCATCCCGAACTGATCCGCATGATCGGCAAAATGAAATACCGCTCGTCCTACGGCCAGAACCTGCTGCAACACGCCCGCGAAACGGCGAATCTCGCAGGTATCATGGCAGCCGAGCTGGGACTGAATCCCAAGACCGCCCGCCGCGCAGGTCTGCTGCACGACATCGGCAAGGTGCCCGACGATGAACCGGAACTGCCGCACGCAATTATCGGCATGAAACTCGCCGAGAAGTACAAGGAGAAACCCGAAGTATGCAACGCCATCGGCGCCCACCACGACGAGGTGGAGATGACCTCGCTGATTGCACCGATCATTCAGGTCTGCGACGCCATTTCGGGCGCACGCCCCGGCGCACGCCGCGAAGTGGTCGAGAGCTACATCAAACGTCTGAAGGAGATGGAAGACATCGCCCTGTCGTATCCCGGCGTTCTAAAGACCTATGCCATTCAGGCCGGCCGCGAACTGCGCGTGATCGTCGGCGCCGACAAGCTTTCGGATCAGGAATCGGAAGGACTGTCGCACGATATCGCCAAGAAGATCCAAGACGAAATGACCTATCCCGGTCAGGTGAAGATCACCGTGATCCGCGAAACCCGCGCCGTTTCGTACGCCAAATAACCGGATGTCGGCGGGACAGGTCATGCCGGCCATTCCGACAATCCACCCAAAATCCCTCCTTTTTTTCAAGGAGGGATTTTTTTATTCCCGGTCAGGTAAAGGCGTTCGGGCGACCGGCATTATCCGGCTATTCCGGCGAACTGCTGCCAGATGGTTGCGGCAAAAAAGACGCCGAGTCCCGAACACATCGCCAGAAGCAGTATATTCATCACCCGCAGATCGGGTTTGGTATTGCGACGGAAATTGACGTCGATATACTCCTTGAAAAAGAGATAGAGCGCCGGCACCAATGCACTCGCCAGCAGCAGGTCTTCGGGAATACCGAAAAAGTAAACCTTCGAAAAGCCGATCAGCGCCCAATGACACAGAAACAGCACGACGAACAGATTGATCCGCTTCGAGAACGAGAGCATCAGTCCGATGGTGAAGATCGCCACCGTACAGGGCATGACGGGCGAGGTGGTCATCGGGAAATCCAGCCCGCGCAGATAGGATATCAGCGGATAGAGGAACGGCATCAGGTAGAGCGCAAAGGCGAATTTGTCGTGTTTGTACGTCCGTTCGAACGTCGTGTAACCGACGACCGCATCATAAATCCACACGGCGGCCATGACGCCCCAGAAAAACGCCATGACTCCGCTGTAAGCCCGCGCATCGCACGACACGAGGTAATAGGCGACGGCGATCCATGCGTTGAGAAACGCCAGAAAACATTTCATTGCGGTTTTCACCCGGCGCGTCGGGCGCCAATAGAGCCATACCGTCAGGACGACGGCCGCCAGCACGATGAGTGCCTGCACGGGCCATGTCACCGTATTGTAGTCTGCGATAGTTTGCCAGAAAAGTTCCATAATCAGCTGCGAATCTGTTTTTTATTGCGTGTCAGCGAATGTGCGCGTTTATTGAAGAGGAAAATCGGTGCGGCGGCTCCCGCCGCCAGCATGAAAATCACACTGAACGTAACGAACCCGTTGCGGACGATAGCCGCCAGATACCCCGCGGCGGAGGGATCGTCGAGATTCTGCATGAACATAATCATCGAAAAGACCGTCTTGTAGGCATACATGCCGGGGATCATCGGCAGCAGCGCGGGAATGAACAGCACCGTCATCGGGCAGCGGATACGGCCGCCCAGCAGCAGACTCCCGATACCGATCACGACCGACGCGCACAGCGACGCCGAAGCGATATCCACGCCTGCGTCCATCAGGCAGAAACGCAGGGCATGCCCCACGGCGGCCAGCAGGGCGATCACCGGGAAGGCCCGCATCGGAGGATCGGACACGGCTCCGAAGCCGACGGCCGCCACCGCAGCGAAAAATCCGTCCGAAAGAATGGCGAGCAGCGTCATAGCAATCCGTTTTTAACGATCATCAGGGTACATGCCAGTCCGATGGCGATGCAGACGATCAGCATCAGCGCCGACGTCAGGCGGGCGATACCGTTCAGCACATGCCCTTCGACGATGTCGATCACGCCGTTGATAAGCGGCACCCCCGGAATCAGGTAAAGCACGCTCGTCGCTATGGCGACCTCCGAAGTAGTATCGAAGATCATCGCCACCGAAGCGTACATCGAAGCCGCGAAGGCCGACGCGATGAAGATGACATAGTGATTGAATCCCTTGACCTGCATCCGCTGCTTGAGGAAAAATCCGAGCAGCGTAGCGGTAAAGACGATGCCTACCGCACACCACTCCCCGCCGAAAAGCCGGCAGAAAGAGGCGTTGGCCAGTCCGACGAGAATCAACGTGAAGATCGGGTCCAGACGCGGCCGGGCAACGATCTCGTCGTACCGCCGCCGAATCTCGGCAAGCGGCAGGCGGAGGTCGTAGGCGTCCCAGCTCAGGGCGCTTAGCTCCGAATTCAGCTCGAAGCTGATCGGCAGCGGCGGAATATCCACCACCTCGCTGTAAACCCGTCCGCTCTCGTCGTCGTAAACCGAGAACGTCACCACCTTCTGGAAAGCCGAGACCATGACGCGCACGCCGAGCGCTTCGCCCAGACGTTTCGAATTGCGCACCACGCGCGACGTATGCACTCCGGAGCCCATCAGACGGGTGGCATACTCCGCAACAAACTGTGTGACAGCCTTTAATTCTGCTTCCGACTTCATTTCCCCTTGCTTTACCGGTGCAAAGATAATGAAAAGCCGAAATAAACTAAAAAAATTTAATATCTTTCTGAAACCCCGATTCCCGCCAAATGCTTATCTTCGCGCCATGCAACCATCCGAAGAACTGAGAATCTATATCGAAACGGAGATCATTCCCCGCTATGAATCGTTCGATGCGGCGCACCGCACGGACCATGTCCGCACGGTCATCGCCCAAAGTCTCGATCTGGCGCGGCATTACGACGTCGATGCGGACATGATCTACACCGTCGCAGCCTATCACGACACGGGGCTGGCCCGCGGGCGGGAACTGCATCACATTCATTCGGGCGAAATTCTGCTCGCAAACACGGCCCTGCATCACTGGTTCACCGAAGAGCAGCTGGCCGTCATGCGCGATGCCGTCGAGGATCACCGGGCCTCGTCCGGCCATGCCCCGCGCACGATCTACGGCCGCATCGTCGCCGAAGCCGACCGCTGCATCGACCCCGCAACCGTACTCCGCCGCACGGTGCAGTACGGACTGGCCCACTACCCCGCACTCGACCGCAAGGGGCACTTCGAACGATGTCTTGCGCACCTGCGGAAAAAATACGCCGAAGGCGGTTACCTCCGGCTTTGGATTCCCGAATCGGACAACGCCCGCAAACAGGAGGAACTGCGGGCGCTGATCCGCGACGAAGCCCGCCTGCGTGCGGCCTTCGACACGATCTTCGACCGGGAAACCGCTCGATAAGCCGGCACCGCGCAGCGTGCTCCCGTGGCCCTTTATATATAAAAATAGGTATCTTCCGGGAATTGTTGCAGCGCCGTTAAAATTCGGCGACCGGGATGTGAATTCCCCGGATTGCCGCTTGGGCTCCGGAGATTTTAAAATCATCGGTGTAACTAAATAAGTTACGGCGATGATTTTTTATAGGTAATGATTTAGCAACACAGGCTCCTCATTTCTACGTTCACTCTTCATCAAGTCAAAGACTCTACGACCAATATACGCAATTTCTGGCAAATAATCAAGTACCTATTTTCTGTCATTCTGTCTGTTGCGGACTGGAGCGATCAGGAGCGGACATCGGACACAGCATATATCCAGTACTATTAACTTGCAGGATTCATATTCAACACATTTAAATTTATTTTTTATGAATTGTATCCTGATTGAAACGAGCGCCTACACCGATCTTCAGGCGCATGTCCAACGACTATTGGAACGAGTATCCGCATTGGAGTCTCTCACCCAAAAATCCTCAAGTGTCCGCTGGCTGACTACGGATGATGTTTGCAAGGCTTTGAGTATTACCAAACGCGCTTTGCAATATTACCGGTCTTGCGGCATCATACCTTATACGGCCATCGGCAACAAAGTAGTATTCCGAGAGGATGATGTCCGTCGTCTTCTGGAAAAGAACCTGATAAAAACCGAGTAGAGTCATGTACGAGGATATCATCACCCGTGACAGCAGCGAGTTCAAAGAACTACGCCGCAATATCATCCGTGCTATCCAGGCCGTAGATGTTTTGATTGATAGCCACCGTCCGGCAATCGGAAATGAGGTCTACCTCACCAGTGAGGAAGTTTGTAGTCTATTTGGTTTGAGCAAGCGTTCTTTGCAAAACTACCGTGACAACCGCCAGATACCCTATACTTCCATCGGCGGTAAGATTCTTTATCCTCAGTCGGCGATCTATAAACTGTTGGAGAGCCATTACGTCAGAGCTCTCAGATGACGAACGGGCAGGAGGTCATTCCTCCTGCCCGTTCTTGTCTTCGTATTGAATGAAATTGCTGGGATACACGACGCATATCCGTCCGTTCGGCATTCCGAAATCTATCTTGATCGGATATTTGTACAGCGGCAGATAATATTTGCGTCCGAACGATTTTCGAATGGCTTCTGCCGCGAGCAGTATTCCTGAATGTGCCGTTATCGGTTGCTCATATTCCGGATATTCCCGCATGATCACCAGCCGGCATTTGTCGATATCATCTAGCGTGAACACCTCCCCGTCGGTAATTCGTTTCAACCGCATCCACCGATCGTATTCCTGTTGCAAACGCTGAATTTTTTTGGTGTGCTGCCACAAAAAGTCTCGCCCACCCGAATTTATACTGCCGTCTGCTATAAACGATAAGTTTTTGTAACGTTCATCTGCAAGCGCTTTATCCAACTCCTCTTTGAGCCGATGTATTTTTTCTTCTGTCATTCCCATATCGTTATATCTCTATATTTGTAGCGATAGTTTTGTCATCTGTCTGAATCATCCCTTGGGGCAGAAAGTCCCGGACATACTTTCCGGTCGAATAAATATCCCTTTCGATGGTCAGTCCGAACGGCAAGCGTATGGTTTTCAGTTCCGAAAGCATCAAATAGCCCCATTCCCATTCATGAATATGGCAGAACCCGAAAAGACGCCAATCATCGCCGTCACGCTCTGCTTCGGTGATAAGCCATGTTCCAGAGCCGCAGGGATTGAAGTATTTTACAAGGACTTCGGCATTCATTCCTTTTCCATCCTGTGAATAGAGAGGATGTTTCTCGAATTTCGAGATGATCTGTTTTGTGAGCAGTTTCATAGAGAATAATATTTTAGACTGCCGGAACGCCCGGACAGCAAGAACCCAATAGCCGCCGTAGACGACAAAGACAAGGCATTTTGCCTTGGCGTGTCATCTACGGCGGCTATCTTGCTGGCCGGGAGGGTGTCGAAAAGTGAGTTTTCGATACTTGCTTGCAGCTAAAACCGGGTTCTTGCAAATGAATCAGCCCTCTATAATGATAATTACATCGGGATTTTCCAGATTGCAGAACGATAAAAATCGAGCGGCAACAATCCGACAGGAACGTCACCGCTGTAATTATTCATAGTTGCAATCGTTGTATATCCCATTCCGGGATTTCAATAGTATCGGCCTCGATTGCCGGGCATCGGATAATCTCGATCTCTTCTTTTTCGTAGACGTTGCATCCGACGAACAGGGATGTAATGAGCACACCCCAAATTGCTGCGAGAATACAATACAGCATTATACATCCGGTTTTCTGTTTTTTCATAAGTCTTCAGTTTTATATAAAATCATTGAAACATCGTAAGTCGTTGTGCCGCCGTTCTGCAATACCTTTCGAGAGATTAATGCCCAGATAGGTTCTTCCGGTCTGCCGAGCCACGCAGGTCGCCGTTCCTGCGCTGTTGAACGGATCGAGGATAACGCCTCCGCGATAGAAGAACAGTTTCAGGAACCGTTCGACCAGCTCCTCGGAAAATGGATGTCCGAAACGTTTCATCCTATACCCGGGAGTAATCTTCCAGTGTACCGACGTCCATCTTTTGAACTCCTCGGCCGTTATATCCGCATCTACCCGTTTCTCGGGCTATCGGAATGTTCCCTTGCAAACACCCTTACGAATTTCACGTGTATCTCAGACAGGAGTTTGACGTGTTTCGCCAGTTTTCCCATGTGCAATAGCGGCAGTTGTAATTGTGTTTATCTCAGAGTATCTCGGCTTTCCATCTCATTCCTTTCGAGTGCCGATAATGCGAAAGGATATGATGAGTCGAGAGCTATCCGGAAAAGAACGGCTGGATGCTGAACGCCAAGCATCCGTTCCATTTCAGCACACAGATACGTTCGTTCAGTGTAGCCTTTAGTCCGGTGAAATATCGCTGCCATGACAACATATCGCAACAGCGATCGTATTCCAGCCCGAAATTATGCGGCGTCGAAGAGACAATTCGGTCTACGCAATTGTCGGGAACCCGCCGCAGCACGTCGCAGCAATCACCACAAAGGATCCGTATTTCGGTAATCCGCAGGCTGTTCCCGTTTATCCGAGAGAATATCGGTTCCTGTTTATAAAAATGCATAGTTCCATTTTTACCTTTTCAACAGTTCAGCAATTTCGGGATCGAGATTTCCGCGATACTCCATGCGCTCGTCCAAGCGGCAGGCTTCGAGGAAATGGTGTCGGCCCTCTTCCTTGTATCCTAGCCGCGAGCAGGCGATGGCCTGCAGATACTCCGTTATGGCATCTTTCGGCATCGTGGTTAGCAGTTCCAACGCTCGCTCGTTGTGATCCATCGACAGATGCGCCACGACCGTATTGCGGTCGTTGTAATCGTTGAGAATATAGAGCGCTTTGGCGTATTTGCGTTTCTGCAACAATTCCACGCCTTGTGCATAGGCCGTATCCAGCTCCGTGGTGTGAATCGTGTCCTTGACCATCCCTTTCCGCCGCAGGTTGTAGCGGAAATTCACGGTCCGCAGCTGCGGATAGATCACCGAACGGATATAGGCATACTCTTTCGGAAACCGCTGCCGGATGGCCTGCTCCCGCCGGTCGGGATTCTTCTCCCGGGCGATCAGTTCCAGAATAGCGTCCCGGTTCACGATTTCCCGGTTTGTTCGGATACGGTTTGTCAGTTCCGCCCAGTCTTCGGCCACCCACCGCACGGTGAGCATCGTGTCGATGCTTCTGCCGTATTGGCGGACGAGATAGCGTTTGAGCGCTGCGGCCCTTCCCTGCGAGAGTCGGTCGTTGAAGGCGTAGGTTCCTTCCGGGGACGATGCTGCCGTCAACGTGATGGTATCGACATAAAACTCCTGCTGCTCGACGATCTGCCGCATCAGGCCGGTGATCTTGTCCAACTGCCGTCGGTTGTCACCTAATGTATCAATCACACGGGTATCGCCCACGAAGAACTGAATGAGGTTGCGATCCTTGACCGTTACGAACTTGTCGATGACCTTGATGCGATACCTCGGCATGGTATCCACGAACGAGAGCATCGAGGATACGACGTAGCTCAACGTATCGGACGGCGGCAGACGGTAGGCACTGTCGTCCACGGCCAAGACCTGCCCCTGAAGCGTTACGAGCATCTTTTTCGATGTTTCATCCGTTTTCACCTCCTGCGAGTAATAGTATGTGACGGTGCTTCGCCCTTCAGCCAG
>JAJPZH010000146.1 GCA_021204515.1 Alistipes sp.
GCCGGAACCCCGGCGGAAATCCCGGCTGTTCTGCCGCAGGGAGATAAAAAAGGAGCGGTTTTCAGCCGCTCCTCCGATTCGGGTTTTGCTGCGAGACTTATTTGCCGACGGTCTGAGCCAGCGCGAAGAAATAGCGTTTGGGGTCGAGACCGAGCGCTTTGAGCAGTTCGGCTTCGGGGGCGCTGCCGCGCGTGATCGACTTCAGCCCGTGACCGGCCGTATAGAGATTCACATTCTCGGCATATCCGGCGGCGTCCTGCCCGCAGAGGTAGCGAACATGCTCGGCGGGAATGTTCTTCCCCTCATAGACCGACAGATCGGCGATATAGACCAGATTCAGCGGCGCGGTATAGACGAAATCCTGCGCGCCGGCCAGTTTGCGCCGGTCGCCTTCGGCCACGCGCACGAGTTTCTGCGCCTTGGCGTCATAGCTGTAGACGCCCTCGGCGAAGAAGGCATAGACGCGGACCGGGTAAAGTCCCAGTGCCGAAGGAGCCGTCAGGCGGCCGTCGGCAGGACGATTGACGCCGCCTGCGGCCCACATAACGCCCGAAAGTTCTTCGAGCGAAAGCGCCGCGGGAGCATATTCACGCCATGAACGGCGGTTTTCAAGCGCCTCGTTGACGGTCATGCCCGCCTTGCGGCCGGGTTTCACGAGAGCGATTTCCGCGCCGTGTTTCACTTCGGTTACGGTTTCGGGGGCCTTGGCCTCCTCTTTAGCCGGCTGCGCACCGCCGCATGCCGCAAGCAGCAGAGCCGCACAGGTAATAATCTTCACAGTCATCGTTTCTGAAATTTAGAGGTTTACATGCAAATATAAAAAATATTTTTCAGAATCCGGCATGCAATTTTCCGGCCGGACAGACAGCAAAAAGCGAAAAATCAGATCGAATTGAGCAGGGCAACGATCTCTTCGCCGTACAACTCGACCTTCCGGGGACCGAAACTTTTGATTTTCAGCAGATCGTCCGCAGTTTCGACAGGACATTTAGCCACGGAGAGCAGCGCGTCATTGCCGGCGACCATATAAGCCTCGCATCCCAGATCGCGGGCACGCTCATTGCGCCATATCCGCAGGGCGTCGAAACGCTCCTGCTCCTCTTCGCTGATGTCGCAGCCCTTCTCGAAAGATATCTTTTCCGATTTCCGGGCCGACGGCCTCTCTTTGGCCCGCTCTTCATACATGACGGCCACGGCCCATACGTCGCGGTCGGGCAGGACGACGGATTCGATGCGGGCGACTTCCACCCCGGAAAGAAAAGCATTTACGACATCTTCGTCGAGTTCGCGCCGTCCGGACGCAAAACCGATCTCGAAAGTTTTGATTTTCATAGTAAGCAGATTTGGATTGTGCCAAGACAATATAGCATTTATTTCCGGAATTTGCAATAGCCGGATACCTGCGGACAAACGATTTTCGTACCTTTGTGCAACACACAACACAGAGCACATGAATCCGACAACTATTTACACCGTCGTTTTTTCACCGACGGGAACTTCGAAGAGAGTCGCTGCGGCGGTTGCGCAAGGATTGGCACGGTGCAGCGGGATATGCAATGCACCGGAAAATACGGCGGCGGCAGTCACGGCTGCGGCAGGCAGCGTTGCAGCGAATGCCGTTGCGGAAAATACGGATGCGGCAGCGAGCGGTATGAATGCCGGGACTGAAACCGGAAACGGAGCCGACGCCAGCAGCAGCTCCAGCGCCGGGACAATCATCGGGACAGGCAAAACCGGAAACGGCAATGCCGTAAAGCCCTTCACGACAATCGACCTGACGCACACGGCAGGAAAATCCGTCACTCTGCCGGCCGATGCCGCGGCGGTATTCGCCGTGCCGGTATACGGGGGCCGCGTGGCGCCTGCGGCATTGGAGAGGCTGCAGAAGATTCGCGGCGAGGGAACGCCGGCCGTAGTGCTGGCGGTCTACGGCAACCGGGCTTTCGGGACGGCGGTCGCACAACTGGCGGCGTTCGTCGCCGAGCGGGGATTCGTCCCCGTGGCGGCCGGGGCTTTCGTGGGCGAACATTCGTACAGCACGCCCGGCACGCCGATCGCCGAAGGACGTCCCGATGCGCAGGATCTCGCCGACACGACCGCTTTCGGAGTGCGCATCGGCGAAAAGCTGGCGCACGGACAGACCCGCCCGATCGACGCCGCAAAACTCCGCGAACCGCATACGCCGCTGTTATCCAAACTGCGGTTCATCCGTTTCGTGCTGGGCTACCGCAGACGGCAGAAGCGCAGTCCGGTCGTACTGCTCCCCGCAGGCGACGCGGCCCGGTGCACCCAGTGCGGCCGCTGCGTCGCGCTCTGTCCCACGCAGGCGATCGCGCGCGGCGACGAACTGCATACCGACCCGGCGCGCTGCATCCGCTGCTGCGCATGCGTCAAAGGCTGCGCGTTCGGCGCACGTACGTTCGAGACGCCTTTCGCCGCCGTTCTGTCGCGCAACTTCGCCCGGCGGAAACCGCCCGTAACAATCATGTAGTATGACAATCGAACGACTGAAAAACCCGTCGGCAGGGGAACTGGATGCCCTGACCGACCTCTGGGAAGCATCGGTGCGGGCGACGCACGACTTTCTTGCGCCGGAGGATATTGTGTTTTTCCGGCAAATGGTCCGGCAGGAAGCGCTCCGGGGTGTGGAATTATACGTCGTACGGGAGCCGGACAGCAAGGCGCCTGAAACCGGAACATCCGCAGGACAGGAGAGCCGGAACGAGTCCCGGACATCAGGCAGGACAGGAGAATCCTGCCGACCGGAGGGCTTGGATGAGCACGGGATGTTCGGGGGATTCGCCGCGTTCGCGGGTATCGACGGCGATATGCTCGAAATGCTCTTCGTCGCGCCCCAAGCGCGCGGCAAAAGGCTGGGCCGGCAGCTGGTGGAATATCTCGTCCGCAAATGCGGCATAAGGCGGGTCGATGTCAACGAGCAGAACGCGCAGGCGGCGGGATTTTACGCCCGGCTGGGATTCCGCGTCACGGGGCGCGATGCGACCGATCCGTCGGGCAGACCCTACCCTATCCTGCATCTGTCGCTGGACGAAACGCCGCAGCGGGTCGCGCCGATCCCGAACCTGCAGACCGACCGGACCGATGCCGATTTCCGGTCAGAGGGAACCGGGGACGAAGGAAAATAACCGGAGCCCGAGGGTAAAGACCCGCGGATACAGGCCGAAAGACAGCTGCCGAGGGACGCTTCCGCGAAACAGCGGATGTGATAACAAGACGGCAGGGATTTCTCCCTGCCATCTTGTATATGCCGAAAAATATCGGTCGGTCCGGCATCCCGGCGCACGCCCCGCTTCCAGCAGCTATTCCATATAGCCGGTAACGGTCAGCGGAGCGTCCCCCACTTCGGCGGTCACCTGCGTCGCTTCGCCGCGGGAGTTTTCATAGCGGAAGGTATAAGTTCTTCCCTTTTCGAGCAGGAAGCGCAGGGCGTCGTTCATGTCCTGCCGGGGACCCGCCGTACGGCCGCCGCCCATCTGCTCCGAACCGCAGAAGACATCGACGTTGGCCGCCACGCGCGCGTCGGAGCGCCCTGCGTGCGCGGCCTTGTCGTACATCATGAAGGTTACGGTCGTATGCCGTCCCTGCGCCGTGAGGTCGTCGGCATAAGCGGCATAGAGGTCGCGGTAACGCTGCGTTACGTTCACGCCGTGGACCTCGCGCGAATCCTCGCTCCACACCATCGGAAACCAGTCGCCCGTGGGGCGGAACGAAACGGCGAAGATACCGTGCGCACGGTCGTCGGGCGACGCCTGTCCCGCATCGGCGAAGAACCACGCGTAATCGAGTCTCCCCGGAAAATAATACTCCGTGAAATACCAGCGGCCGTCGATCCACACCTCGACCCAGCTGTGGTTGCCCCGATCGTCATGCCACGCGGGAGTTCCGGCGAAGCGCGCGGGAATGCCCGCGGCGCGCAGGGCATCGACCAGCAGGACCGAAAGGCCCGTGCACGAAGCCATATGCTGACGCATTGACTCGGCGGGACTCTGGTTGGTCTTTTCGCGGGCGGTGTTGTATTCGACGGCGACATCGGCGGCAATATGCCGGTTGATCGAGTCGATGGCGGCACGGACGTCCGCGGCTCCGGCCGCACGGCGGGCGAAGCGGGCGTAAAAATCGGGCCGCCAGCTGTCGCGCACCTCGTCTACGACGGCATAGGGA
>JAJPZH010000090.1 GCA_021204515.1 Alistipes sp.
AACGTCCCCTGCCCCGCCCCGGCTTCGCTTCACCCTCGCAGGCGACGGCAACTACCGGATGATCGAACATTGCACCGCAACCGACATAGCGGCCGTTATGACAAGCGTCATCCGCCCGTCAGGCCGTATCGTCCTCACCGCGTCCCGCCGCTGGCGGCGACAGTCCCGCTGCTGGCTGGCGCTGCCCGCCGGCGTCAGACGCTTCATCCTGCGGGTATTCTGGCGGCTGGGAATCAGGTAGAACCGGAGTTCTCGACATCCGAAAAAATCTTAAAAACAGAGCGCGAATAACCGGAAAACGCCAATCAGTCGGAAACAACCGAAAGGCCGAAGAGATCGGACGCAACCGGAGCCGACGCGAAAACAGCCGACAACAAAATACAACCGGGCAAAACAGAGAGCCGAGCACAATCGGAAAACACTCCGGGAAAAACCGGGCCGCGTTATTTCCTGCAAACGCAAAGCGCCGTACGTTCGGCATAAAAACACAAGAAACCGCCAAGCCGACGCCCTTCACCCTTCACCGTTCACCGTTCACCGTTCGCCCTTCACCGTTCGCCCTTCACCGTTTGCCATTAGCCATTCGGTTTCTCCCCGGCCGCTGCCGCCCATACGTCAGGCATACTCCACGCAGAAGCCCGATCTCCTGAGAAACACCCTATAAAAAGGCTCCCATAAGAGCATACACACGAAAAGACCGGAACTCATCGCAGAGTCCCGGTCTTTCAATATACGAACGGTCCTTGTCGTCCTTCGGTCGGATTATTCGCCCAGTGCGAAACGCTTGTAAGCGATAACCGTCGCCTCTTTGTCAGCCTTGTGGATGAAGTCGGCGATCGACTCCTTCTCGCCCACTACCGGCTGAGCCAGCAGCGTGTTCTCCTCGAAGAACTTGCGCATCTTGCCTTCGGCGATCTTCTCAAGGATGGCTTCGGGCTTGTTGGCGTTCTTGGGGTCCTGCTTCATCGCTTCGACGGCGATCTTGCGCTCGTGCTCGACGATCTCTGCGGGGCAGTCGGCCTCCGAGATCGACACGGGAGCCATAGCCGTAGCCTGCATGGCGACGGTATGTGCAACTTCGGCCGGAACCTCCTTGTTGAAGCCGAGAACCGTACCGAGCTTCTTGTTGAAGTGTACGTAAGCGGCGCAGTAGGGAGCCTCAATGCGGGCATAGTATGCCAGCTCGATCTTCTCGCCCGTCTGACCCGATTTCTCGGTCACCATCTCCTCGACGGTGTGGCCTTCAGCGTTCTTGGCAGCCATCAAGGCGTCGCGGTCTGCGGCGTCGCTGTTCACGGCAACCTCCAGCATCGCCTCGGCCGATGCGGTATATTCTGCATTCTGAGCCACGAAGTCGGTCTCGCACGCCAAGCAGAGGATATAGGCCTTCTGACCTACGATCTTCGTAACGACGACACCCTCGGTAGCGGTGCGGTCGGCACGCTTGGCAACGACGAGCTTACCTTTCTCGCGGATAATGTCCTGAGCGCGTGCAAAGTCACCTTCGGCTTCGATCAGGGCTTTCTTGCAGTCCATCATACCGGCACCGGTCATCTTGCGGAGCTTCATTACATCAGCAGCTTTGATTTCCATAATACTTTTCCTTTCTTTTAGGTGATTAATTTCTTTTTCCAAAGGCCCGAATTACTCGGCCTTGGCCTCAGCAACCTCCTCGGCTGCAACCGCAGCGGCCTCCTCGGCATCGATAGCGGCCTTCACGGCTTTCTTGATGCGGGGTTTGCCCTCCTTCTTCACGGGAGCGTCGGCACCGGCCTCAGCCTCCTGCGCCTCCTTCTCCTTTTCGAGCTTGCGCTCTTCGGTACCTTCGGCGATAGCGCTGCACATGGCATCGAGTACTACGGCAATCGATTTGGTGGCATCGTCATTTGCAGGGATAACGTAATCAATGTCGGTCGGATCACAACAAGTGTCTACCATTGCAAATACGGGGATGCTCAGGCGCTTGGCCTCTTTTACCGCATTCGACTCCTTCTGTACGTCAACGACGAACAGGGCGGCCGGAAGGCGCGTCAGGTCGGCGATAGAACCGAGGTTCTTCTCAAGTTTCGCGCGCTGGCGTGCGATCTGGAGTTTCTCGCGCTTGGAAAAATTATCGAACGTGCCGTCGCTGTTCATCTTGTCGATGGTCGACATTTTCTTGACGGCTTTACGTATGGTGGGGAAGTTTGTCAGCATACCGCCTGCCCAACGTTCCGTAACGTAAGGCATACCGACGGCTGCCACCTTTTCGGCAACGATCTCCTTGGCTTGTTTCTTGGTGGCTACGAACAGCACGCGGCGACCGCTCTTAGCGATCTGCTTGATGGCTGCAGCGGCCTCATCGATCTTCAGCACGGTCTTGTGCAGGTCGATGATGTGGATGCCGTTCTTCTCCATGAAGATGTAAGGAGCCATTTTAGGGTTCCATTTGCGCTTCAGGTGACCGAAGTGCGCACCGGCTTCCAGTAATGTATTAAAATCTGTACGTGACATTTTAATTCAATGTGTTTAATAATTTTAATTCTCTTTTCTTCAATCCGGCGGGTAGCGGCCTTGCCGGTCCCGCGGATTTTCCGCGGCGGGGCAACCTGAAGGTAATACGCGATATATATAATATATAGGTAGTCGTTCCGGTTTGTAACCCTCGCCGTGCCTGCCGAAAATAGGTCGTTCGGATTAACGCTTGCTGAACTGGAACTTGCGGCGTGCTCCGGGCTGACCGGGCTTCTTACGCTCAACCTCGCGGGGATCGCGCGTGAGGAATCCGGCCTTCTTCAGTACCGGACGCATCTCGGCGTCGATTTCGCACAATGCGCGTGCGATGCCCAAGCGAGCGGCCGAAGCCTGTCCCGTGATACCTCCGCCATCGAGGTTGATGGCGATGTCGTAATTCTCCACGGTGTTGGTAGCCAGCAACGGCTGCTTCACCTGATACTGGAGAATTTCGAGCGGGAAGTAAACTTCAAGCGCTTTGCGGTTGATTGTAATCTGACCCTTACCCGGCTTCACGTATACGCGAGCCACAGCGGCCTTACGACGACCTACGGTGTTTACAACTTCCATAACTCTTACTTAATCTCGTTTAATTTAATGGTCTTCGGGTTCTGCGCGGCGTGCGGATGCTCCGAGCCGGCGTATACCTTCAGGTTTTTGAGCAGGGCGGCGCCCAGACGGGTGCGGGGCAGCATGCCCTTGACTGCTTTTTCGACGATGAACGTCGGTTTCTTGGCCAGATAATCGGCAGGCGTAGCGAAACGCTGGCCGCCGGGATATCCGGTGTGACGCGTGTAGACCTTCTCGGTCATCTTGTTGCCCGTGAGCTTCACCTTCTCCGCATTGATGACGATGACGTAGTCACCGCAATCCACGTGGGGCGTGTAGCTGGGCTTGTTCTTGCCTCGGAGGATCTTCGCGATCTGCGATGCAAGACGTCCCAATACCTCGTTCGTAGCGTCGATGACGATCCATTCCTTGGTCACCGTCGATGCATTGGCCGAGATAGTCTTGTAGCTTAATGAATCCACTTTGTTTTACGTTTAATTTAACTTATTGTAATCCGTTTCCCGCACGAAAGCGGGTGCGCAAAGGTACGAAAAAGTTTCCGAACTGCAAAAACAAATAAATCCGAAAAAGAAAAAACTTGAACAATCGCCGAAAAATTCTTATTCTAAGGCAATTAAAGTCCCGGCAACAGCTAAAAAAGCATGCCGCGAACACCCCGAAGGCCGGAGCAGCGGCCCCGCCAGCCGGTCATGCCGCCGAACGGCGGGCACGGCTGCGCGGACGAGGCCGTGTCACCTTATATTTGCCGCTTTCGCTGCGGACGAGCCGGTGTACGTCGGGATCGTCCGGCAGATAACGCACGGCGACCAAATCACCGACCCGGGCCGTTATGAGATTTTCCGTTTTGCGGACCTTTCCGGTGTAGTCGGTTCCGTTCACACGAAACCGGTAGCTGAAATAATAGACGGTACGCTCTTCACGGAAACGGTAGTGCATCCGGCCCCGATACCCGGATCGGTATCCGACACGCTCGGTGCGCGAAAAACTCGCGGCAAGCACCGCACGGGCTTCCACCCCATCGGCATCCAGTTTCCTTTTCACATAGCCGGAATACATCACGGCCGCACCGATCAGCATCCCGAAGAGACATACTGCCAGCAGTACCCACTT
>JAJPZH010000210.1 GCA_021204515.1 Alistipes sp.
CCGCACGGGTTTATATCACTCCGACCGATAAGACATGCACCTATTTTTGGGACTGCGTCTCACGTGAGGAGTACGACAAATTCGGAGACGATGCAGGCGTTATCGCCACGAACATCGACCTGATCGAAAGAGCCGTCGAAATCTTCCAGATGGCCGGTCAGGACAAAACCTTCGCCGACTTCCTGAACAGCGACGTCGGCTACAGCGATCTGACCCAGCTGAAAGGCGACACGGAATACGTCGTCTTTGCTTTCGGACTCGACCCTTCGGGTACGGCAACGACGGCCGTGGAGAAAAAATCATTTCGAACCGCCCCCGCCGCCTCATCCTCGATGACTTTCACGACCGAACTGCTCAGCCTGACTTTCAACGGGGCAAAGATAGCTTTCAGGCCCTCGAACGACAGTGAAACCTACTTTACGGACTGCATCGACCACGAGACCTACGGCAAATACGGCAGCGACACCGAATTCATGAACTGGATCGTCTCCGAAGCGGGATCTTCGATGAGCAGTTTCCTCACCAGCGGTTATCATGTCGTAGACGCTTCGCGCATGCTCCGTTCGCAGACCAGATATGTCGCCTATGCCTTCGGTTACTCCGGCGGCATAACGACCGGCATGACCAAGGAGGAATTCACGACGCCTGCCATGCCAACAGGCGACAAAGCGACCGTAGAGATTACGCCCCTGATCGAGGACGGCAACAATTACTACGACCGCGACGAGATCATGTATGCCGACTATAAGGACAAGGCGGTCGTGCAATACGCGCTCACGCCTTCCGGTGACGCCGCACACTGGTATATCGCCGCCTTCAAATCCAGCATATCCGGCTACGACGACCTGCTTCTTGCCGAAATGCTGCAAACCGCAGGTTACGAGGACAAGCAGAAAATCGGCATGCTCGCGGCATGGGGAACAGAAATCCCCGTCGCTGCCGTAGCAGTAGACAGCGACGGCAGAGCCGGGAGCGTAAAACGGCTTTCGGTTCGGGTCGAAAAATCGGCCGCAACCTCTGCCGCCCCTTCCTCCCCGGCAAAGCTTTACGCCCCGCTCGAATGTCCGGCACTCAGACCGAACGCAGCCGCCCGGCCCGAAGCGAAAGCCATGACTACCCTTCGACAGCAATACAGCAGTGAGATCGCCGCGCTCGAAACCGCGCAATCCGCAGCCGGCAATTTCCCGTCGCAACCCCGGATATTCCTGCGACGGTAGCCCCCGGCCGATTCCCTTAACGGACTTCGGCCCAAAGCAAAAGGCATCCCGGAGTATTCCGGGATGCCTTTCTCGTTTTCACGCGGCGCCGGATCATTCCGGCTTTCCGCCCGTTATTTATAGCTTACGATCAGAATCTTAGACGATTCCCAAAAGCGGACGGGATCGGTAATGAGCAGTTTCAGCACGACCTTGTCGGCATCCGTCACCAACTCGTACGAATCTTCGGGATGCGTGGTCACGACCGACACTTTCTTCTGCCCGATCGGAATTTCCGACAACAGCCGCGAATCGGCCTTGGTGAAGCTGTCCAAATTATTGGTCTTATTGACTGTCAGCGTACGCCCGATGAAGCCCTGCTTGTTGACGATCTGCGCCTCACGCAGCTCTTTCTCCGTCCCGACGATGTAATAAACCGTATTCAGCTGGTTCTCCAGTTCGACCTTTTCGGTGCTCAGGTTTTCGACCTGCTCGCTCCGCACGGCCACCTGTTCGGTCAGGTTCTCCACCTCGACGCCCATTTTAGTCAGATTCTCCCGCAGCTGGGCGATCTCGTTCTTCTTCTCGGTAAGCTGCGCGCTCATATCTCGAATCATCTTCTCCAGCCCGTCGATACGCAGATTAGCCTTTCGCAACTGCGCAGCGGCACTCTGCAGCGAAGCAATCTTGGCTTTGTTCTCCTGCAGCAGCCGGTCGATGGCGGCGATATCGTTGTTGATCTCCTCCACCGGACGGCGGCCGCCTTCAGCGTCACCCGCCACCGAGATCAGGTTTTCACGCGTCTTGATCAGCGCAAGATTCTCGGAAATGGAATTGATGTCTTCGAAAACGGCGTTGATCAGCGAATCTTTCGCACTGACGACCACCGAGAGCGAATCACGCTGCTCCTCGACCTTGACAACCGTCCCTTTGCTCACACACGACGCCGAAGCCAGTGCAACTCCCAGCGCCATGACAATTACATACTTCATAACTTTCTAACGTTTAAGTTATTGTTTGCCTTCCGGCGGCAAATATATATATAAAAACGGTATTGTGTACAAAAAATCGTGCCGGGAGCGAAAATTCCCGCAACCGAGATTTAAAAACTCCGGAACATCGGTCTCTGGAAACAAAACGCCATTGCCCCGCAACAAAAACAAACGGGCCGCACGAATCGTGCAGCCCGTTGTTTCTTAATGCGGAAAGCGCCCTATTTCGCGCCTTTCTTATCGTAGCGTTTTGCGTAACGGCTCATAAACTTATCGACGCGACCGGCGGTGTCTACCAACTTCATCTTACCTGTGTAGAACGGGTGCGACGTGTTGGAAATTTCCATCTTATACACGGGATAGGTTTCGCCGTTCACTTCGATGGTCTCTTTTGTCGAAACGGCGGACCGACACAAAAACACGTGGTCGTTGGACATGTCCTTGAACGCCACCAAACGATAATTCTCCGGATGAATACCCTTTTTCATTTCGTTGTTTTTGTTTTAATTGATTGCTTAAGCGGGACAAAGGTACGAATTTATTTGCAACAAACAATACCCCGCCGGATTTTCCTCGAAACTTTTTGCCGCCGCAGTGAAAACAGCCTGCCGCAAAGGGCCGCATGGACCGAAAAAAAACGAGCCGCACAAAAGTCCTGAACGATCCGGAGCGGAATTTTCAGGAAATTTTTCACCCCCGGATAGGTGTTTCGGTCTCCAGCACGGTATTATATTATGACAAACTTCCGCGCCGCATACGGGCCGGGAAGACAAAAACAAAACACCTTAAAACATGAAGAAACTCTTTCTTATCGCGGCCTTAGCCGCACTGACGTCGGTCCATAGCGCTGTTGCATGGGGCCGATTGGGACACGCCGCAGTCGCGCGTCTGGCCGAACAACATCTGACAAAAAAGGCCAAAGCCAATCTGGACAAACTGCTCGGCGGCCGCTCGATCGTCTATTACGCTTCGTGGATGGACGATTACAAACCCCAGATGCTCGTCGATCTCGGCTACACGCCCAGCAACGGACCGCGTATGCACATGCTGCCCCACACCTTTTCGGTGGACGAAAGCGGCGAGGTAATCCGCGGCAACCGGCTGCCCGGCGATAAATACTTGGCCAACTGTCTCTATTACGTAGAGCAGGCTTCCGACCAGCTGAAAAACCACATGCACGAGATGAACGACTCGACACGGCTGGCCTGCATTCAGGTCATCGTCCACTGTCTGGGCGACATGCACTGCCCCGGGCATGTCCGCTGGCCGGACAATCAGGAAATCGGCTATTTCAACGTCGTCCTCAAAGGCTCCGAAATCCGTTACCACACGATCTGGGATACCCCGATCATCGTAACGCCCCACCCATGGAGCTTCTCCGATTTGGCCAGCCTGCTCGACCGCTACACCGAAGAACAGCAGCAAACGGCAACTGCCGGCGATATCTACGACTGGGGCCGCGAATCGGCCGCAAATTCGAAATGCATCTACGACGTGAAACCGGGCGACAAACTGGGACAGGACTTTATCCTGAAGTACAAACCGCTGGCCGAAGACCAGCTCACCAAAGCCGGCTACCGGCTGGCCAAGGTCCTGAACGACATTTTCGACCGTTAGGAAGCCCCAGCCGCGGCCTGCCCGGACCTAAAAAATCTCCGCGTCATATTGGGAATTCGGATTTGTTTTGCTATATTTGTGCCCGCGGTTTGGGTACACAGCCGCCGGACGGACCCATAGCTCAGTCGGTTAGAGCAGCGGACTCATAATCCGAAGGTCGTGGGATCATGCCCCTCTGGGTCCACTGAAAATTAAAGACTTGCAGAAATGCAGGTCTTTTTTTGTCTTATTTGCAAAGCACATTCGACCGAACAAATAATCGGCACGTGTGGAAGCCTTGATTTCGGCAACAATAAAATCTTCCGAGTCGATGCCTG
>JAJPZH010000260.1 GCA_021204515.1 Alistipes sp.
CCCACGAGTGGGCCGTGTCTCCGTACTGTCCGTAGCCGTTCTTGTTGAGCCGCCATCCGGTCGGATAGAGGTTGAAATCGAAAGCGTCGGCGCCCGAAGCACGGGCGGGGGTGCTGATCCAGCCCTCCTGTGTGCGGAGCCACGGAGCCACGTTGTTGGCATTGGTGGCGACGAGTTTGGCGATGGTCAGCATCTCCTCTTTGACAGGATAGGACCCGTCGCCGCGCGAAGCTTCGAGCGCCGCATAGGCCAAGTCGTACCAGTCGCGGAAGTTGGCGATATGCCAGCCGTAGGGGCAGATGCCCTGAATCTGGGCCGAGAGCGCCGGATTTTCGGCGAAGAACCGCTCGTCGTCGGTCACGGCCTTCATCTCTGCGGACTTGAAGACGCGCGCCGTGATCTGCGTGCCGACGGCATCGACGAACGTCGAACCGACGTTGTAGGCCGAGGGCCATTCGATCGAGGTGATGCCGCGGCCCAAGCCGCCGGCGGGCGTGCCCAGCAGGATCTCATCGAGCGTGTAGAGACGGCCGTGCCTGTCCGTGACGGCCTGATCGCCCTTGATCGATCCGCCGCTCTCCTCTTCGTCGTAGGCGGGGTTGCGCTCGATGTAGGGGTCTTGGGGATCGTAGCCGCCCGACGTCGCCGAGCCGGAATAGGCCGGCACCAGACGCGATCCCAGTTTCATCGCGCCGATCTCCGGACCGCCGTTCCAGTTCAGGTTGTGGGTCATCCATATCTTGGTGCCGCCGTCCTTGGTCCGGAACGCTTTCGATGCACATGCGGCGGCCGCATCGTCGGGCATGCAGTTGGCGATCGCGATGCGCGACAGGGTGTAGGTCATCGCATTGAGGTCGATGGTCAGCGTACGCATGCCGTCGATGTCGATCGCAGGCCCCGCGGGAACCGCATCCGCCGCCGAAGCGAGCGTGACGATCCGGCCGTCGGCAGAGAGCGCGTAAGCGGGGTAGTAATCGGCGCGCAGCACGGTGTTGATGCGGATTTCTGGCGCATCTCCGGCGGTGAAATAGGCGTCGAAGCGGTAGATGCCCGCCTCGGACTTGGTCATACGCCGGGCGAGTTCGAACCGGTCGTAATCGAACAGTGACGCGCCCCAGACATAGCAGTAAAGGTCTTTGGCCAGCTGCGTGACGGGAATTTTCGCCGTAGCGGCGCTCGTTTCCTCGCTGCCGACCGTAATATAGACGTTGGCCGTACGCGGCTGCTCCTCGTCGTCCCACGGCTCGGCCGTGAAGCGGATCACGTTGCCGCCCATGTCCTCCCACGAAATCCAGTCGGCGTCCTCGTCTTTGGAGACTGCATAGACATCGCCCATATTGGTCGTGAAACTGACATCGACCGGGACGATCTCGTCGGCGTTGAACTCGATCTGCTTCGGGTTCACCGTGACTTCGGCATCGGGATAAACGCCCGTCTGCACGACCTGCAGCGTCTCCTGCGTGCCGTCGGCCGCCGTAACGGTAACGGCCGCCGTGCGTTTATAGGCCGGATTTTCGGTCGCGGTGATCCGGAATCCGCGGTGCGTGATGCCGTCGGCGTCGGTAACGCTGCGCTCCGTCAGCGTGAACCATGTTTTAGTCTTGTCCGCTTCGGCGCTCCACGCCATCGACTTGCGGGCCTTGGGGTTGAGCGTAACGATGACGTCCTGCCCACGGTCTTCCTCGGCGTTCTGCCCGGCAGCGTCGAGGGTCACGACTTCGGGCGAGAAGGCGATGCGTGTGGCCTGCACGTTGTTGTCCATGTCGTCGGTATCCGTCAGCGGATTGCAGGCGCATCCGAGGACCGCGGCGACGATCGCAATATAACAGTTGATTTTCATTGTCGTTCGTTTTTCGGGTTATGTATCAATACCAGCCCTCCGTCTGTTTGAGCTTGGAATTCTTGATGATGGACTCCTGCGTGATGGGCCACAGGAGAATGTTGGCGTTGCTTTCGCGCTTGTCGGCGACATCCTTGTTGTAGTCCCAGACCGCGTCCAGACGGATCAGCGTCCACCACGTGCGCCCTTCGCCGACCAGCTCTTTGAGGCTCTCCTCGACGATGGCCCGTTTCACGGCCGCCTCGCTCTGATCGGTATAGTGGGCGGCGTTGCCGTAGGCGCGCTTGGTGATTTCTCCCAGCGCCGTCAGCGCCCCGCTGTAATCTTTCTGATAGTATTTGATCTCGGCATCCATCAGAAAAGCTTCGGCATAGCGGTAAAGGATGAAATCGGAGTCGAAAATGCGTGCTCCGCTTATCATCTGCCCGACGCCCTTTTCGGTCCATTCGATCGACTTGATCGTCGTGCCGTAATCGGCCTTGTTGTAGGTCAGCTTCGTGCGGGTATCGCCCTCGACCGAAGTCAGCAGCGCCTTGTAGCGGTCGGTGTACCACCACCACTGGTTACTGCCGGTGATGGGCACCGGATTGTTCTGGTAGGCCGCTTCGATGTAGTTGCTGTTCCAGCCGAGGTAATAACCCGGTCCGTTCACGGCTTCGCCGTTGGCCTGATGGACGGCGAAGATCACCTCCTTGTTGAGCTTGTTGGCTGAGGAGAAGACCTGAGCGTAGTCGCTTTCGAGACGCGATGCCGAGAGATTCAGCGCCTCGATGGCCTTCTCGGCCATGGCGAGGTACGACGCTCCGCCGCCGGCGACACGGTACATCCACAGCGCATAGTCGGCCTTGAGCATCTGCACCGCGGCGGGCGTGGCTACGGCCTTGTCCGAATTGTCGGTCACGTAGCGTTCGGCTTCGGTCAGATCGCTTTCGATCCGGGCGAAAATCTCGGCCTTCGGCGCACGGGGCAGGTAGAGGTCGCCGCCCGTGGATTCGTAACCCGTAAGGGCCAGCGGAGCATCGCCCCAGATGCGTGCGATCCAGAAATAGCACCACGCGCGGGAAAAATAGGCGTTGCCCAGACTGAAATTGCGTACCGATTCCGAGATTCCCATCTCCGGCACATGCTTGAGGATCAGGTTGGCCTGATTGACGGTCTTGTACATGACGCTCCAGTCGGCATAGGCGTTGCTCGAAGACATGGAACTGGTGCGCACCTGCGTCTGGTCCACGCCCGACAGCGTTTTGTTCGTGCCCGCGCCCCAGAGACCGTTGCGGAATTCGCCCCAGCAGAGGTAGACATCGTGCACGCTCTTGAGCGCGTCGCGCATATAGAGGTAGACGCCGTAGGTCGCCGTCTCGGCATCGCTTTCGTCGATCCACATATTGCTGGCCGAAAGCTTGTTGTCCTGCATGATATCGAGGTCGCCGTGGCAGCCGCTCATCGTGCACGCCGCAGCCAGCATGGCAGTCAGTATCTTTTTGCATTTCATGGTTTGGTAGTTTTAAGGGATTAGAACGTGAATTTGGCGCTGAACAGGATCTTGCGCGCGGGCGGATAGGGGCTGAAACCCGTGGCATAGGTCGAAGCCGAATTGTAGAGTCCCCCGGTGGTCGCCGCTTCGGGCGATACGCCGTGCACGGCCGTCCAGTAGTAGAGCGTGTTGCCAGAAACGGTCAAGGTCACGTCCTTCATGCCCAGCCGGCTCGTCCAGCGCACGGGAAGCTTGTACGAAAGCGAGATGTCGCGGATGCAGAGGTAGTCGCCCTTCTCGACGAAGACGTTCGACATGCGCGAGAAGTTACGGTTGCCCCAGTCGGCGTCGTTGGCCGTGAAACGGGCGTACTTGGTATTGTCGCCCGGCTGCGACCAGCACTGCTTCACGTCGTTCACCAAGTTCCAGTTGCAGTTGCCCATCGTCGCCATGAAATAGCGCATCTGCATCTCGTTCTGGATCGAGTGGCCCAGCGCATAGTCCATGTAGATATTCAGCGACCAGTTCCTGTACCGGAACGTATTGCCGATGCCGCCGGTCGAGTGGGGCGTGGCGTAGCCGAGCAGGAACTGGTCCTCTTCGTTGATGATGTCCTTGCCGTCGCGCTGTGTCGAACCCGCGCGGTTGACCCATTCGTAGTCGCCGACGTCCTTGCGTCCGGCTATCTGCTTGCGGTCCGAACGGCGGTATCCGCGCGACGAAGCGTCGTACATCGCCGCATCGGCGTCGGCCTC
>JAJPZH010000281.1 GCA_021204515.1 Alistipes sp.
CTTCGAATTCGACTGCCTGACCTTCGTTGAGCGACTTGAATCCGTCCGTTACGATACCCGAGAAATGAACGAAAATTTCTTTGCCGTTCTCTCCCGTAATGAATCCGTAGCCTTTTTTGCTATCGAACCATTTTACCTTACCTGTCATAAAAATTGAAAATTAAATAGTTTGTACATGGCAAAGTAAAGTAAAAATCACTGGCTTTCAAAACTTTTTGGCATGTTTTTTCAGGTTTGAACGAAATTTTTTTATCTTTGTCCTGTAAGATTGATTTAAACGACGAGGTGATATGAATAAAAAACTGAAACTTGCTCTGGCTGCGCTGCTTGGCTTTTCGACAGCCTGTTCGACGGTCAGAAACGCCCCGGCGAAGGGCGGAGAGGAACAGAAGCAGGAGACCGGATCGCAGGAGGTTCGGGACTCGGTGAAGGTGCCGCCCCGCATTATCGTCATGTACGGCGTACGTCCTCCCGGACAGTCCATGCCCGGTACGGGCGTAAACATTCCCGACGCGAAGGTGCAGTCGGCCGAACCGGAGGAGCTGGACCCCGTTGCTGAGACGCCTGCCGAGGATACGCCCGTCATGGATACGAAAAAGAACGGCAAGCCCTCTAAGAAATAATCCATGCCGCGCCGCCGTCCGGGCCTGCGCAAACGGCTGGCCCTCAATATTTTTTCCGATCTATACGCTTCGACCGTCGCCGAGCACCGGCTCACGACGCTCTTTTGGGAGTGTACGCTGCGCTGTAACCTTGCGTGCCGTCACTGCGGCAGCGACTGCCGCGTGGACCCCGGCGTGCCCGACATGCCGCTCGAAGACTTCCTGAAGGTGCTCGACGAGGAGATCACGCCCCATGTCGATCCCTCCGAGGTGCTGATTATCTTTTCGGGCGGCGAGGTGCTGGTGCGCGACGATCTGGAGCGTGCCGGCGCCGAAGTCACCCGCCGCGGCTATGCGTGGGGCATGGTCACCAACGGCATGGCCCTGACCGAAGCGCGCCTGCGAAGCCTGCTCGACGCCGGGCTGCGCAGCGTTTCGGTGAGTCTCGACGGCTTCGAACGCGAACACAACTATATCCGTTGTAACCCCCGCAGTTACGACCGTGCGCTGGCGGCTTTGCGCATGATCGTCCGCGAACCGTCGCTGACCTACGATGTGGTGACCTGCGTCACGGGCGACATGGTGCCGCAGCTCGAAGCGTTCCGCGACATGCTGATCGCCGAGGGCGTCGCGCACTGGCGGCTCTTTTCGATTTTCCCCATGGGCCGGGCCAAGAACGATCCGTCGCTGCGCATGACCGACGCGCAGTTCCGCGAAATGCTGGAATTTATCCGCCGCACCCGCAAGGAGGGGAGGATCGGAACCAGCTATGCCTGTGAAGGTTTCCTCGGGGACTACGAGACCGAGGTCCGCGATTACTTCTACCAATGCGCCGCCGGGGTCTCGGTGGCTTCGATCCGTGTCGACGGCGCCATTTCGGGCTGCACGTCGATCCGTGCCGACTTCCATCAGGGCAACATCTACCGGGATAAATTCTGGGACGTATGGCAAAACCGCTTCGAACCCTTCCGCAACCGCGATTGGGCACGGCGCGGCGAATGTGCCGACTGCAAGATGTTCCGCTACTGTATGGGCGGCGGCATGCACCTCCACGGCGACGACGGCGAACTGCTGTACTGCCACTACCACCGACTGTAAACAGGCCGTCGCGGAATCGCTTTCCCAATCACCTTTCCGATATTCTGCGGCGCATATTTCGCGTTTTCTTGCGCTCATCTCGGCGCATGCCTGCTTCGGGGGCCTTCGAAACCTGCTTCCGGCCGCTGTCTTTGCAGGCAGTGCGATACGGCAGCGCTTCCTGCGGCGGATAGCCGCTTGTGGTTTTCGCGGGAGTCGTGAAATGAGAGCCGGTCGGTGCGGCGATTTCACGAACGGCCTGCAAGACCGATTTTGGGACAAAAGTTTGCCGGAAAGAAAAAAGCCGCTATCTTTGCATCCCGGAATCGTAACGGTTCCCCCGGCCGGAAGAATCCGGGATTGACACGAAAAGCCCTGCGGGGCCGATGTAAGGCCAATCACGGGTTTCAGGGTCGGGAACGACGGGGTGTAGCGCAGTCCGGTTAGCGCACCTGCTTTGGGAGCAGGGGGTCGTGGGTTCGAATCCCGCTACCCCGACAGACGAAAAAAGCCTTTCAGATAGTTCTGAAAGGCTTTTTTGTGTTTTGTCGCAGACCGCACGATTTTGGCTGTTTTCGGCTCGGTTTACATGTTTTTTGCCCGTTTGTGTAAACCAATGTGTAAACCGAGATTTACACGATGAAAGCTACCGTAGAGGTTGTTTGTTACAAATCCAAGCCGCTCAAAAACGGCACATTCCCTTTGATGCTTCGAGTTACAAAAGACCGCAAACGCAAATACGTTTCGCTCGGCCTTTCCCTGCACGAAAAGTTTTGGGATTTTGACAAGAACAAGCCCAAACGCAACTGCCCGAACAAAGAGCAAATCGAACGACTGATAGCGGCAAAGACGGCCGAGTACAATGACCTTATTGTTGAACTGGCAACCCAACAGCGGGAGTACAGCGCCGATACATTGGTGTCGCACTTTCATTCGCAAACGCAATGCGGGAGCGTCGTTGAATTGTACGACAAACTGATTGCCGACATGAAGAGAGAAAAACAACTCGGCAACGCAGAGGTTTACAAATACTCCCGTGCATCCTTGCTGAAATTCACGGAACAGCGACTGCAAATACCGTTTCGGGATATAGATACGAAATGGCTGCGTCGTTACGAGGATTGGTTGCGGGAACGCGGGAGTAGCGACACGACCATCAGCCAACTCTTTCGCACTTTGCGGAGTGTGTTTAACAAGGCGATTGAATTGCAGTTGGTGAAGCGGGACTACTACCCGTTCGACAGCTACAAAGTCAGCAAGTTCGATACAAAAACCAAAAAGCGGGCAATAGCCAAAGAGGACATACACCAAATAATCGCACTCGACCTCACGAAGTTTTGCCCGTTGGCCCGATTGGCCCGCGATATTTTCGTGTTCAGTTATTTCGGTGCGGGGATTAACTTTGCAGACATCGCCCTGCTGAAATACGGCAACATACGGGACAGGCGTGTGCAATATATCCGTAAGAAAACGGGTAAGCCGATAAATTTCCGACTGACAGATGAAATGCAGGAACTTATTGCCAAGTACCACCGCGAGGGTCAGACAGACGAGGATTATATCTTTCCGATACTCGACCGCCGCATACACAAGACCGAACAACAACAATTCGACCGCATCCACAAAATGCGGAGGAATACAAATTGCTGGTTACGCAAAATCGGGCAAACGGTCGGCATCGAACATTTGACTACCTATGTCGCACGGCATACCTTTGCCACGGTCTTGAAACGGTCGGGAGTGAATATTGCCATCATTTCCGAATCATTGGGACACTCCGACCTATCCACCACACAAATCTACCTCGATAGCTTTGAGAACTCGCAGATAGATGCGGCTATGCAGAACTTGCTATGAATGATTGAGGGGGCTATCCATTACTGGATAGTCCCCTCTAAAAGATATGAATAGAACGAATTGTCGTGTCCCGTTACTCTCGGTCGAAAGTTACGATCGGCAAGGAGAACAAGGCGATATACGCCCCGTAGACCTCCTCTACCCCAAGTTTGATGACAGCCTGCACATTGTAATAGCCGTCGAAGACGATGTGCTGAGCTACACAGTCGGGATTCAGCCCGAGCCTTGAACAGTAGGCGTCGAAGCCCTTGACTTGACGAAGACGATCGGCTGTCCATACGAGGTGTCGCAGGCACAGCGTCGGGTCTGCATAGAGGTCTTCGGCATAGGCCATGATGGCATCGGCTTTCTCCTCATTCGACCACGTTGTGGTCGGAGCTGGCTTGGTTCTGCTGGCAAGCCACATGAGATTCCAGAATGTGTGTTGCCAATTTTTAGTGCTCTCATCGACAACTTCAAATTTGAGTTCCTCGGTTTCCACC
>JAJPZH010000234.1 GCA_021204515.1 Alistipes sp.
CAAGCAGGGTGCGTGCCAACGAAAACAAGGGGATATTCTTGTCGTTCAGCAAATCCTCCATGACCTTTGTGTTGCGGTTGCCTCCTACCAGAATGAGCGGAGTGGCGATATGCCTTGCGATTTCGGAAACCTGCTCCTTGAAATAAGACTGCTTTTCGATGGAACGGGCTATGCGAGGAAACGATTGGGTGATACCGTTGCCCGACGAGAGGTTCGTTCCGCTCGGCTCGATGAAATCCACGCCGAGCGTATCCAGATGCTCGAACATGGCGAGGGATTCGGGAAAAGTAAGTCCTTCGCCTTCGGACATGAAATCGTCGAAATTCAGCTTTATCATCACGGGAAAATCGTCGCCGACCGCCTTGCGCACCGCCGCAACGACTTCATAGATAAGTCGGGCACGGTTGTGCAGCGTACCGCCGTATCGGTCTTTCCGTCGGTTGTAATAGGGCGTCAGGAACTGGCTCAACAGATACCCGTGTGCCGCATGGATTTGCACGGCATCGAATCCGGCTCGTTTTGCCCGCACGGCCGCCTTTGCATGGCAGTCGATGACGTGCCTGAAATCGGCCTCGGTCATCTCCTCCGGCATGATGCCCGTCACACGGTTCAGAACGGCCGAGGGAGCTATCATACGGCGGCGATGCGAAGCCTCGAAACCGCTTTGCGAACCGCCCATCGCAATCTGGCAGGCTATCTTGGCATCTTTGGAATGTGTGTAAGCTATAATCTCCCTCCACTGGGGGATAAAGGAGTCGTCGTACATCCCGATCATGCGGGGATTGGGCTGGTCGTCGGCGTCGATATAGGTATATTCGGTGATGATTAGACCTGCCCCGCCATCTGCAAGAGCCTTATATGTGTCGATCAGATCGGGTGTTATATGTCCTTCTTCGTCAGCCGCTTTCATCCATAACCCGGAACGCACGAAACGATTTTTCAACGTCAGTTTCGGGAACCGGACTTGTTCGAAAAGAGTTTTCCTTTCCATTATATGCGTTTATTCAATAATTGCGTACCGCTGCTATGCCCGGCTGAAACTATATCATACGATTGCCGAATGAGCTTCTTTAGAGTGTCATCGGGCAAATCCCCGTCGAACCGAAGACTGATCCAGTATCGGGTACTCAGGTTGTACGGGGCGCCCACAGCCCGATAAATGGCTTTCAGTTCATCTATCTGTTGCGGCGGACATTTGACGGTGCATGCGTCGAATTTATCCACGTCGAAAAAACAAAACACCCGCCCATGCACATAGAATGCGAGAAAGGTGTGTTTTCCGTGAAAGAATTTTTCGAAAGGCATCTTCTCCTCGCTCCCCGGAAAAGAGAGACAATAATCTCTGAAATCTTCGATATTCATACAACGCCGTTTTTACCTGCAAACGTACAAAAAACTCAATTCATTGCTCAATCCGGATTGCATTTTTATAAGTTTTTTGCAGAACAAAAACAGTCGTTCCCCTGATCTCCGAACTTCCCCGCAATTTCTTTTTCCGTCGACGCCACATACGGCCTTTTAAATGCCATAAGCTGCCGGAACCTTCAATATAAGCACTTCGTGAGACCTCTATCACATGATCCTTACGACCGTCATTCATAACGTGAAATTATGCGGCGAAGATGATCTGAAAAGACAAGCCAAAGTCATGGATTTCATGCGAGTTCCGATATTCCTGATGCCGTGCGAGACAATGAACCAACACGAACAAGATTTGACTGTTTTATGATAAGGAGAGCATATGGATTTTTCTACGATTATTCGTATTCGTACAATAGTTATTTGCAACAAGGAAATTCAGCGCAATCGTCTGAAAATAAAGCGTTAGTTTCTCGTTAGCTATCCTCCTGCATAAAAGCTGTAACGACCCGACAAATCGAATCGTTACAGCTGTTTAATCCCGCTCCGTCCTTGGCCGGGGATTTTTCGGCGCAGCCGTAACGATACGCCGGCAAATAACAGTTTCGTTTCAAACGCTGCGAAACACAATAACGGTCAGAATATTTATTTTCCGCACTTTGTTTTGCAAAACAAAATTAAATCTTTATTTTTGTTTCATATTGAAATTATAAATCATTACACATCGTAAGGCTCAATCTGCCGGCGTAAGAATTCGGACAACTTCCGCAGTAATCCCGCATGCGGCGGCAGGAGGCATGAAATGCAAAACCCGCAGCGAGACCACCGACAGACGTATGAGGAACGGCGGCGCGTACGATTCCGGGCGCAGTCCGGCGCCGGGCAGGTTGCAGTGCGGTGAGGAAGAGGTTACAATCCGGCGACAGGACAACGGGCAACCGGTTATTCAGCTATTTTTACACGGAACAATTTTACATCCGGACGAAAAACATACTAACAAATAACAACCCGAACTATGAAACGTCTGCTACTTTTACTGCTGATCTGCTGCGGGCTTTGCGCCGCAGCCTCCGCCCGTCCGATCCGGGGAACCGTGAAATGCGACGGCAGGCCGCTCGCCGGCGTCGCCGTGACCGACGGTTATTCTTTCGCCCAAAGCGACGCACAGGGAGCATTCGCCCTCGACGCCGACGACGAGGCGTTATTCATCAGCGTCGTGACCCCGGCGGGGTACATCGCACCGCTGAAAGAGGGCGTGCCGCAGTTCTACCTACCCTACACCCCTTCGGCCAAACGCTACGACTTCGAGCTGCAGGCATGGCCCGGAACCGCGGTGTGTTACGAACTGCTGGCCATCGCCGACCCGCAGCCCAAGACCGACGAGCATTTCGAACGGCTCCGTACCGAGATAATCCCGCCGCTGCAGGCCGCAACAGCCGCTAAAAAGGCGCAGGGAGTCGATCAGGCCGCCATTTTGCTGGGCGACATCGTATGGGACTCGCCGCAGTTGTTCGCCAAAGTCAGGGAACAGTTCGCATCGCTGGGAATCCCCGTTTACGGCGTGATCGGCAACCACGACCACGACCTGAACAAATTCACCGACCGCGAAGCCACCGAAAACTACCGGTCGCATTTCGGCCCCACATATTATGCCTTCGATATGGGCCGCACCCACTACGTCGTTCTCGACGACATCGTCTACCACGGCGCCCGCAAATACGACGAGCAGATCGACTCGATGCAGCTGCGCTGGGCGGCGGCCTACGCCGAACGCCTGCCGGCGGGTTCGCGCGTCTGCTTCGTAATGCACGCCCCGGCCATGAAGTCGTGGCGCGACGAACGCCGCGTCATGGAATCGGCCGAAACGCTGATGGATGCCTTTGCTGGCCATGAAATCCATTTCATATCGGGACATACGCACATCAACTCGAATTTCGACATCCGCGAAGGCGCGATGGAACACAACGTGGCGCAGATATGCGGCAACCTCTGGCGGGACCCGATCAACCGCGACGGCACGCCCAAGGGCTGGCAGCTTTTCCGCGAATGCGGCGGGGATTTCGCGTGGACCTACCAGAGTCTGGAGATGCCCGAAGCCCGGCAGCTGCGCGTATGGGGACCCGGCACGGCGAAGGACTACCCCGCTTCGGTGATCGCCAAGGTATGGAACTGGGATTCCTACTGGACAGTCGTATGGTATGAAGACGGCCGCTACCGCGGCGCCATGCAGCGCATCTGGCTCAACGATCCCGACTACATCGCCAACATCGACTCGCTGAAAGCCGCCGGGCAAAAGGTGTCCAAGTCGCAGCAGCCGCGCACGACGCACTTCTACTTCAAGGCCCGGCCGTCGGCCTCGGCCCGCGAGATCGAAGTCGTGGCCACCGACCGCTCCGGCCGCCGCTACTCAGAGCGCATAACGCTCCCGACGAAGGAATAAGGACAAAACGTTGCGGGCCGCCGCAGACAGGCAAAGCTGACGGCAGGCAGATACGCAAACAGGCTATCGCAGGCAGACAAAGGCTGACGGCAAACAGACACGCAGACAGACCGCCGCAGACAGACAAACGGACAAGCCTGACACAGACAGACCGCCGCAGACAGACAAACGGACAAGCCTGACACAGACAGACCGCCG
>JAJPZH010000284.1 GCA_021204515.1 Alistipes sp.
GGAGACGAGCATCTGGAAATTCTCGCCCGGCTGAGCGCATCGTTCGAGGACGAGGAGCTGTTGCAGCGGCTTATGACCGCGACCGACCCGCAGGTGATCTACGACGCGCTGAAATAGCCATATACATAACCGAAAACCGACCGAACCAACAACAACTTATATGACATCGCAAAGAATAACGATTACGGCCCCCAGCGGCATGCACGCGCGGCCGGCCGGGGAGCTGGCAAAACTTATCAAGGGCCTTGCGCCCGTCAGAATCACCTTCCGCACAGCCGCGAAGGAGGTCAATGCCGCGAGCATGCTCGCCCTGCTGTCACTGGGGCTGAAGTGCGGCACGGAGATCGAAATATGCGCCGAGGGCGGCGACGAAGCCGCCGCCGTGCAGGCCGTCGCGGCGTTCATCGCAAACATGGGCGAGTGATGCGCGTACTTCGGACCGGAATCCCGGCGGCGGGAATCGCCGCAGGAACGGCGTTCGTATTCGAGCGCCGCGCTTCGGCCGCACCGTCCGCCGCGACCGGAGACCCGGCGGCCGAAACAGCCCGCTTCCGTGCCGCGCTGGCGCAGGCGAAAGGGGAGCTGGGCATACTGGCGGCGGAAAACGACATCTTTGCGGCCCATTTGGAGATGGCCGACGATCCTATGCTGGCGGAACAGGTCGAAGAGCGGATTTCGGAACACCGTTTTTCGGCCGAGCGGGCTTTGAACGAAGTCTGCGAAGAAGTGAGCGGCATGCTCGCGGCGCTCGACGACGAGCGCCTCAGCGGCCGCTCCGCCGACGTGCGGGACGTGTGCGGCCGCATACGCCGTATTCTCACGGGCGAAACGGCTGAAAACCCGTTCGCCGGACTTGCGCCCGGAACGATCGTCGTGGCCGAGGAACTGGTGCCGTCGGATACGGCGCTGATGGATTTCAGCCGCATCGCGGGCATAGTGACGGCCCGAGGAAGCGTTACGAGCCATGTCTGCATCATCGCCCGCGCCAAAGGGATTGCGGCAATAGTCGGAGCGTCTGAATGTATGCTTGAGATAAAGACGGGTGATAAACTGATAATCAATGGAGAAACAGGCGAAATAATCATCAGTCCAGATGCCGAAACCGAACGCCGATACCTTTCTCTGACCGCATCGCGCAGGCAGCACGGCGTGCATTGCCTGAAAGGCGCGCATACGCCCGCCGTGACGCGCGGCGGACGGCGTATCGCCGTACTGGGGAATGCCGGCAATGTCGAGGAAGTGCGCGCGGCCCTCGATGCGGGAGCCGAAGGAATCGGGCTGTTCCGCAGCGAATTTCTCTACATGCAGAGCCGCGGGGGATTCCCTGACGAGCCGACGCAGTTCGAAGCCTACCGGCGTGCGGCGGAGTTGTGCGGAGAGCGGCCGTTGGTTATACGAACACTCGATATAGGCGGGGATAAAGCATTGCCGTACATGGATTTCGGGCATGAGGAAAATCCGTTTCTCGGATGGCGCGCCATACGTATTTCGCTCTCCATGCACGACGTGTTCCGTACGCAGCTGCGGGCATTGCTTCGGGCAAGCGTATTCGGCAATCTGCGGATCATGTTCCCGATGATTACGTCGGTCGGGGAGTTCCGACAGGCCAAAGCTGCCGTGCAGGCCTGTATGGCGGAACTGGATATGGAAAAGACCGCTTACAACCCCGGAATCGAACTGGGTGTGATGATCGAGACTCCCGCCGCTGTCATGGTCGCTGACCTGCTGGCTGAGGAAGCGCAGTTTTTCAGCATCGGGACCAACGACCTGACCCAGTACGTCATGGCCGCAGACCGGGGAAATCCGCGCGTAGCCCACCTGTACGCCCCGTCCGATACGGCCGTAAGACGCGCTGTCGCCATGACGCTCGCAGCGGCGCGCAATGCGGGTATCGAAGCCGGCATGTGCGGCGAGCTGGCCGCCGATCCGGAAGCCACGGCGTGGCTGCTCGAAGCGGGGCTGGAGGAGTTCAGCGTCAGCGCACCCGCCGTCGCGTCGCTCAAAGAGCGGATACGGACGCTCGGAACGGACTGACGGCATGACATGCGGAAAATCGTCCGGTGACGCAGAATAAATTTGCCGCCGCGCCCGGTTTACACTATCTTTGAAACCAATTAATCCAAAATTAACTGCAAACCATGAAAAAAACACTGCTCCTGCTGGCCGCCCTGACGTTGTCGTCGGCCCTCTATGCGCAGGATTACCATGTCGTACTCTGGGACAACACGACTGCCCCTACCTCCAACGGTCTGACAGGCGAGGAGACCCAGCCCAAACCCGGCCAATGCTCCAACACCCAGAAAGCCGAAATGTGGATCTACAAAGCCGGAGACAACGCCACGGGACAGGCGTTGGTATTCTTCCCCGGCGGCGGTTACGCGACGCTTTCGGTCGGCAACGGCCACAAGGAGGCCAAATGGTTCGCCGAAAACGGCATCACAGCCGCCGTGGTGAAATACCGCCTGCCCAACGGACACAGCGAAGTCCCGCGCAACGATGCTGACGAGGCGCTGCGCGTCATGCGCGAAATGGCCGCGGAACTCAATATCGACCCGGCAAAAGTAGGGGTGTCGGGCACTTCGGCGGGCGGTTATCTCGCGGGCAGCGTGGGAACGCTCTCGGAAGTGAAACCCGATTTCATGATCCTCTACTACCCAGTGATTTCGGCCGACGCCGACAAGCGTCACAAGGGGACGTTCGTAAAACTGCTCGGCGCCGAAAATGCCGACAAACCCGTTGCGCAGGAGTTCTCGCTCGAAAAGAAAGTCGATGCCCAGACCCCGCCGACGCTGCTGTTCCACTGCGACGACGACAAGGTGGTGCCCGCCGTGAACAGCGCGCTCTTCTACCAGAAACTCAAGGAACACGGCGTCAAGGCCACGCTCCATATCTATCCGTCGGGCGGCCACGGCTGGGGCATGAACCCGAAGTTCCGCTATTACGACGACTGGCAGAAAGCCACGCTCGACTGGCTCTCGACGCTGTAACAGACTTGTAAACAGCATAAAAAGTCCCGCCGGAAAGCGGGGCTTTTTTGTATTGGAAAGGTATCGGCTGCGGTCCGATGATTTGCTCCGGGTGCGGGCGGCGGCACAGCAACCTGCTGTAATCCGAACCGGTACGACTGCGGGCAGGGATGCCGGGAGCCGCGCTTATTTCCGGAGGATTTCGCCGTCTGCCTGTGCGGCGATCTGATGAAACGGGACCGGCTCCGGACGACAGCGGGGGAGCATTCGACCGCAGTCCCAACCGGCAACGCGGCGGAGCGTCGTTATTTCTGGCGGAAAATCACCTCGCAGTGTTCGCCCGTCATGTATTCGACGATGTTGAGCACCTCTTCGAGCGAGTTCGAACGTTGGTAATTGAACGCATAGCGCTTGTCGCCGTAACGACCCGGCACCGAAATCCGCACGCCGTAGGTCGTTTCGATATGCGAGATGATTTCATGCAGGGTGGCGTTGGCCATCGTCACCAGATCGTATTGCGAAAGCACGAGGTGCGAAGCGTTCACGTGCGAGATTTCGAGGTTGTCGGCCGCCGCGTCGTACAACGCGCGCTGGTCGGGCTGCAGGGTCACCAGATTGACGCCTTCGGGGGTTTGCAGACGCACCGAACCGTGTTCGAGAACCACTTCGGCCTGACCGGAATCTTCATAAGCCTGCACGCAAAAGGCCGTGCCGAGCACCCGGACCCGCAGGTTGTCGGTCATCACGGTAAACGGGGCCGCTTCGTCCCGGGCCACTTCGAAGAAAGCCGCGCCGACGAGTTTCACATTGCGCTCCGTTTCGCGGAAGGCTTTGGGAAGCGTCAGCCGAGTGTGGGCGTTGAGCCATACCTGCGTGCCGTCGTCGAGGGTGACGGTCGTCACGGTGTCGCTGTTTTTCTCGTAAACCCGGTATATGACGGGATCTGCGAGGAAATGCCATGCCACTCCAGCACACAACACGAACATCACGGCCGCAGCGGCGTTCATCGA
>JAJPZH010000127.1 GCA_021204515.1 Alistipes sp.
GTATGTAAGGGCTATGGGGTGTTATAACAATTTGAGATTGTTTGATATTAGATAATAGGGTAATTAATGTAGAAATAGATTTTTGAGCGTCAGGGTATAAATGCGCTTCGGGTTCTTCAATCACAATAAATATATTCTGTTGTTCTAAAATTGTGATGAACACAAGTAATAAAATCCATAAAGACTCTTGTTGACCAGATGAAGCAAAATTAAGTTTTACATATTTGGCACTATTGGCGATGTATATTTTTTCACCTTCACTATCATACTTGTTAAAATATTTGTCGTTTTTTTCTATTATTTATATGTCGTACAAATAAATTATCAACGTGGGTAAATAGAGTTATTGTTAGAGATAAGAATGTGAACAGGCAGCCGATAGCGGCAACTCCTGCCCAACCGAAATGTTCCCAACCGAAGCCAGCGAGGAGAGTTCCAAGAGAGCCTCCGACAAAATAGGTCGTCATGAAAATGGTATTCATTCGGTTGGAAGCCGATGGGCAAAGTTCGAATATGGACGTCTGATTGCTTAGCTGAACGCATTGCATGCCAATGTCTATGAGAATGATACCCGCAATGATCGTGACATAGGAATTTTGTCCCCAGTAGAGGGAAGCCCATGCGGCAAATATGAGCAGGCAGCCGATGATATTGAAACGGCGCACGCCGACCCGCTTGATGTATTTCCCGATGACGGATGCAAGCATGGCTCCGACGATACCACACAGGCCGAGCATACCGATGATATTGCTGTTGGCGTAGAAGGGCGCTTCGCCCATTTTGAAAGCGAGGCAGGACCACAAGGCGAGGAAAGTCCCGAAACATAAACCTGCACGGACAGAATAAATGCTTGCCTGGGGATAGGTGCGCAAAAGCGAAAGCAGTGAAGTCATGAGTTCGCTGTATTTTCCTCTGAAATTGGGGCTGATGTCCGGCATGATTTTAATGACGGCAATGGCGGAAACAGACATAAGCCCCGCGGCAATGTAGTACATGGTCCGCCACCCCCATATTTCTCCGACGAAACCACTGATGACACGGGAGGCAAGAATACCGGTGAGCAGACCGGAAAGGACGATGCCGACGTTACGGCCTTTGTTGGCAGGTTCTGAAAATTGCGAGGCAATCGGTATGAAAATTTGCGGTACCATGGAACATACCCCCGTGACAAAGGACGCTGCCAGAATGATATGGATATTAGAAGAAATGGCTGTTGTCAGTAGAGCTGCTATCAACAGCGAGTAACTGACAAGAATAATTTTCTTGCGCTGGTAAAAGTCGGCAAGCGGAATGATGAAGAGCAGCCCGACGGCATAGCCGATTTGGGATAGCATGGCTATACGGTTGGTTTGGATTGCCGGTACTTGCAAATCCGTACTCATGACATTCAGCAGGGGTTGGTTATAGTATAGGTTGGCGACAGATACACCTGCCAGTATCGCCAGCGTCCACAACAGAGGAGCAGGTAGTCCTCCATTTTCTTTTAAAGTTCGTTTCATGGTGTAAAGGTACAAGAAACAGTAAAGTGATTTGAAGTTGTGATTGATGTAGCTATTTGATTTTAAGAGAATCAATCAAATGTCGGGAGCATTTCCCACGAATGAAAAGTTACAATATTGGTAGATTTTCTTGATTACTAAATCTTTCGCAAAAGTTATTTGACAAGCACTTTGAAAGAAACATCTCTGTTGGAAATTCATCCGATAGAGGTGTTATTTTTGATATTTATTTCGGAATAACCGCGATAAAATTTTTATCTACTCTGTAATCCCCGGAAGTTAAACGATCGGGGTCTATGGATGATTGTTGTATATGTAAATTGTCGTAAGTTAATTCCTTTATCAGCCAGTAGCAAGGATAATTCATATAGACAACATTATAATTGGGAGATGTAAAAAACCACGTGAAATAAGTCGTTTTGCTATCCAACTGTCCCGTTTCATAAGTTGTTTTTATCGTACGGGTTCCACTTCCATCATTGTTTAATATCCATGATTCGCGTGTTATACCATTGGCTGGGGATGTTATATCGTATTCTCTCATCCACTCGACATCGGTCAGTTTATTGACAATTTCATTCTGTTCCGGCTCGTAAGAACTGTCCTTGTGAAAAGAACATCCTGATAATGCAATACAGAGTACACAAAGTAAAAATTTTGAAGTCTTAAACATAACAGAAGCGCTTCTAATTGACAGAAACAAAGATAGTATATTGTTTTCTGAAAGTCAAATCTCATAGGAGTTATTCATGTACTGTTGCATCACCTATTTGTTTTCTGCGCAGAACCTAAAATTAAAAGCCCCGGAAGTTAAATTTCCGGGGCTTTTAATTTACTTAGGGTTCGATATATCTTATTCTGTTAATAGTCTAGAGAGGACATATCTTGGACTATTATACCTTTATCAGCTATTTCATAAGCTATTACCCATTTCTTTTCAAACACGGCACACCGGTATCCCAACTCACACCACTTTTTGAATCGGCATAAAGGGGGGTCTACCTCAGCGCTGAAAGTGCGGATAAAATCCAGAAACCGATCTCGATATTTCAATGAGGCCTCTTGAGACAATTTTAGGTCATCTTTCAGATACGCTACTACATCGGAAAGTTTATCTGCGACGTTCGTGGAAACGATAATTGGACGGGCCATTATTTGTATGCTTGATGGATTGCTTCCGTGAACTTCATGCCGAACTCTTCCAATGACATTGCACCGGTTGCAATAGCCCTATCCCAAGAACTCGCATTTTTTTTCTCTTGGATTACTTTTGGCGCTACTGTTACGCTTTTATGGTCTTTTATTAAATCGAGTAACCACTGTCCTTCGGGGGTATTATCCTCAATATATACTGTTCTCATACGATTTAATTTTGACTACCTCAACAACAAAAATAGTGCTTTATTCTGATAACGCCAAATAATCGGATTTAATTGTCCATATACTGTTGCATCATATGCATAGCGTTCGAGGCAGCGTTTTGTTGTGCCGCTTGTTGTAGCTGCGTGAGGGTTTCGGGGGTGATTTGGCCGGCTGCGGCCTGTTCGTTGAAAGATTTAACCTCGGCCAGTAGTTTGTCAGCTCCCGTCAGCGAGCAGTTATTGGGGAATATTTCGAGCGGTATGCGGCCGCTTTCGAGCAGTTTCATCAATAGGTTGTCGGTCATTTGCCGGAATACGGGCGTATCGTTCGATTTTGCGGCCGTGAGGTTGAAGTCCTCGATTTTCTGCGCCATTTCCGGTTCATAGAATTTCGCTGTTTCTCCGGCGGCTTTGCCGTTGGGGCCGATGTATCGACGGGTCGTATAGTATTGCATGAGGACTTTAAGCCGCTTTTCGTCGCGTTCACGTAAGGACAATCAAAAAAATCTGGTTGGATACGATGGTCTTACAAGGGGATTATTATTATTCCCTGAACCGCTTTTTCGCGTGGTATTATTTCGGCATTCATCATCCCGATCGTTATCTGAAGTCGATGTAGACACGCCATTTTTCCAAACCGACCGCATGAAGGGAATCGCAAAACATACCAAGCGAATCATCGAACCGGTTTCACGGCTCGATTGTCTGAAAGGTTGGACACTCACAGGAGGAACGGCTCTTGCCATTCAGCCCGGCCATAGGTTGAGCGAGGATTTGGATTTCATGCGCTGGTAGACTCACAGTATGGATGTGGATTGGCCGACAATCCGCAGGCAGTTGGAATCGGTCGGAGAAGTACGATCGATGGATATTCTCGACCATAACCATATCGAATTTATCGTATCGGAAGTGAAATTCTCCTTTTATGCCGGAGAGAGTAAATCTCCGGTTGTAACGACCGTCCCGTTTCTGAATAATATCGTGCTGGCGGACATGGGAGCCATTGCCGCGATGAAGATGGAGGTAATGCTGCGACGCAGCAAGTTCCGGGAC
>JAJPZH010000161.1 GCA_021204515.1 Alistipes sp.
AAAAGACCGGAATCGCCGTGCCGGCTCCGCGCCATCTGCGTTCGGGAAAGCGGAGGTACGCCGCGGCTGCGACGATGTATTCGCCCTCGTCGGGCAGATCGTTCCATGCGCGGTTGGGACCTTCCTCCCACATGACCGGAGTCAGGGACCTGCGGTCGGCGATCAGGAACTTGTATTCGAATCGCTGCGAAATGTTCAGCCGGAGTTCCCACTCCGGAAACCGGCTGTCGTCCATCGGGACGATTCGCTGCCAGCCCTCCAGCTCCCTGCCGCTGCCTGCGACGGCCAGCACTTCGTCGGGCCGCAGGGCGGGCAGCGTGACGCGCAGGGAGATGTTGCCTTCGGCTTTTTTCTGCGGGCTTTTTTCTCCGCGGCCGAAGATGCCCTGCGTGAAGGCCGAGGAATAAAACGGCGTATCGGTCGGCATGTCTATCCAGCGGTCGCGGATGCGGAGCGTGCGGGGCGCAGGTGCGGTGGGAATGCGCAGGAGGTGCGGACGCCATTCGCGGCGGACGCACACGCCGCCGCATTCGACCTCGTAACGGTATTCGACCGGCTGTGCCGGGGGAGCATACCGCTCTATGGCGCAGGTCCAGATGCCGCCGTCGGCGTATTGCAGGGCGATGCGCCGCTTGCCGAGACGAAGCACGAGCTGTTCGCCCCAGCGGGTGCGGTATTCGATGCTGATCAGAAGTGTCATAACGTTAGCTTGTCGGTGCGGTTCGGAACCGTAGCCGCTGCAAAAATAAGCGTAATAATCCGATTCTGTCCTTCCGGCGGAAGAAGATCGTGAAATCCGGCTGTTTTTCGGATGTTCTTAGCTATTTTACGTGGAAGAGTGTTGCCGAAACGGGCTTCATTTTCACCGTGGCCGTGCTTTTGCGCACGGTATAGCGGGTTTTGAGGTCGGTGCCGTAAACCGCTTCGGCGCTGTCGCCCTCCGCCGGGAACTGCGCCGTGACGCTGCGGCCCGAAGGATTCAGAACGACGATATATTTCTCGCCTGCCTTCTCGCGCAGGTAAACCATCGGATAGGGCTGGTCCGGATTGCCTATGTAGCGCCAGTCGCCGCCCGTGCCCAGTGCGGGTGTTGCCGCGCGCAGGGCCAGCAGACCGCGCACATAGCTGAGAATCGACGCCGGGTCGTTCTGCTGTGCGGCGACCGTCGGACGCGCCGGATCGGGGTCGATCGGGAGGTAGATGCTTTCGGCCGGAGCCGTCGAGAAACCTGCGTTGGCCGTGCCGTCCCACTGCATCGGGGTCCGGCAGCTGCTGCGGTTGCGCGAGGTGTAGCTGCCCTCCTTTACGGGGGCGTCCTCGATGTTGCGCATGCCGATCTCCTCGCCGTAATAGACGATCGGCACCCACGGCATGGTGATAAAGAACGTCAGGGCCGTTTTCAGCTCTTCGGGCGTCGAACGCTGGTTGCGGTTCAGACGCCAGATGTCGTGGCTGCATGTGGGCATCGAAGCGAAACCGAGGTCGCGCGTGGCGTGGTACTCTTTGTCGTAGTTTTCGACGAACGATTTGAGCTGGCCTTTGCCGGCGCGGTCGAAGAAACAGTCGGTCGGTTCGCCCTTGTCGGTGGTGTTGCAGACCAGCGGTCGGTACATTTCGTATCCCGAACCGTTGTGAATAATCAGGTCGATATGGAATCCCGCCCTGATGGACTCGCGGGGCTGGCTCCACTCCGAAAGCAGGACGCATTCGGGGAAATTTTCGTCGAGCCACGTGCGCATCTCGTGCCACAGGCGCATGGTGGCCGTGTGGTGTTTGTCGTCGTTCTTCACGAGACTCTGGGCCATGTCGCAGCGGAAGCCGTCCACGCCCTTGTTCATCCAGAAGGCCATGATGTTCTTGATCTCCTGCCGTACGGCCGTCGGGCCGGGATCGTCGTAGCCCTGCTGCCATAGCTGCGCGGGATCGGGATCGGCGTAACCGTAATTGAGTGCGGGCTGAATGTCGAAGAAGTTTTTGAGGTAGTTGCCGTTGCGGGGCGCGTCGCTCTTTACGAACTTTTTGGTCGGGAAACTCGATTTCGAGTCGCTCCAGATGAAGTAATCGCTGTATTGCAGGTCAGTGTCTGCATTGCAGGACTGGACGAACCACGGGTGTTTGTCCGAAGTGTGTCCCGCTACCAGATCGAGGCATACGCGGATGCCTTTGGCATGCGCTTCGTCGATCAGCCGCACCAGCTGGGTATTGGTGCCGAAGCGCGGGTCCACCATGTAGAAGTCGGTGATGTCGTAACCGCCGTCCTCGAATTCGCTTTTGAAACAGGGACTCATCCAAATCGTATTGAAGCCGAGGTCCTTGATATAGTCCAGTTTCGAACGGATGCCTTCCAGATCGCCGATGCCGTCGCCGTCGCTGTCCATGAACGTCGAGGGATAGATGTGGTAAATCGCGGCGCTTTTGAGCCATTCGGGAACCTTTTGAGCCGTGGCGGCGGCCACGGTGAAGAGCATTGTCATCGAGAGGAGCAGTTTTTTCATTTAAGTCGGTATTTGGTTTTTACGGAGCTGAAAATAGCCAAAATAATCGGATAACGAAACCGTCGGAGCGGGATGCCGTGCGAAAGGGGCCTTAAAGCCCTTCGATGAATCCGGTGACGGCGGCGACGAGGTCCGGATCGACCGGAAGCGTATCGTCCGTATAGGCGGCGATCTGCTCCGTGCGCGAGGGGCCGGAGGCTTTTTTGAGCGTGTGGGTCATGCCTTCGATGATCGCTTTCTTGGCCCGGGGCTGTGCCTTCGCCAGTGCGTCGGCGTTGTCGGGCGTCACTTGGAAGTCGATGTCGCCGCTGACGATCAGTACGGGAACCGTCACTTTGCGGATCTCCTCGCGCGGGTCGTAGCTCAGCGACGAGATCCAGAATGTCTGTATCGAGGGGGCGAAGAGGGGCGCCAGTTCGGGCGGACACGACTCGACCCGTTCGCCGCGTTTCAGGGTGGCGGTGATGGCATTGGCCTGCATCAGCAGTTCCATGTGCGTCGGGGCGAGCTGGGCGGCCAGCTGAAGCTGGAGTATTTCGTCGAGCGGATAGCCGGCGCCTGCGACCGAGATCACAGCATCGACTTCGGGACATTGCTGCGCTGCGCAGAAAGCGATCAGTGCTCCTTCGCTGTGGCCGATCAATACGATGCGGCGGAAATCCTGCCGCGAGAGGTATTCGGCCCAAGCCGCAGCATCGCCGATGAAGTCGCCGAGCGTGGCGTCGGCCATTTTGTCCGGGTCGTCGAATTTGCTCGAACCGATGCCCCGCTTATCGTAGCGGAGCGTGGCGATACCCGCTTTTTCAAGCTCCTGCGCCAGATAGAGGTAGTTGTTCGTGTTGCCGTTGCGGGGCGTGGGACCTGATCCCGCGATGATGACCGCCACGGTTTCGGCGCCTTCGCCGGGTGTGAGCAGCGTGCCGTAAAGGGTTCCGAAATCGCGTTCGAGCGAAACGCTTTTCTCTCCGGCTGCGGCATTGGCCGCGGCCAGCAGCAAAAGTGCGGACAGCAGTCGTTTCATGGCTTTATCTTTTAGGCGGTTCTTATTTGTCGGTGCGGTTCTGTCCGGGGCAAAGGTGCTTTTTGTCGGCGCGGCGTCCCTCTTCGTTTCGGAGTCTTCCTTGTTCCGGGTCCTCCTTCTGCTCCGGCCCTCTCTTCGTTCCGGGTCCTTCGTTGCCCCCTCCTCTTCGCTTCGGCGTTGCGCGGCGGGAAGATTCTGTGCGGCGGAAAGTCCCTGTAAGGCGGGACGATTCTTTGCGGCGAGAGGGGCTGCCGTACGGTGTTACAGCTCTTCGAGCGCCTTTTCCAGGCCGATGCCGCGCGAGCCCTTGACCAGCACGAAAGCGTTTTCGACCGGGCGGCGGCGCAGTTCGGCGACCAGTTCCTCGCGCGAGGGAAAGAGAACGGCGTCGGGC
>JAJPZH010000036.1 GCA_021204515.1 Alistipes sp.
ACGTGAGGCCGTCGCTGATGGGATTCGACGCCGAAGCGTAATTGGCCTTTTCCGTGCCGTTGAAGGTATAATCCAGCTGACCGGTCGAAAGTGTTTCGATGTAGTAATAGTTCGATACCTGCTGGTTGCCGAGCGAACCGTATGAGAAGCGCACTTTGGCGTTGTCCCACCAGCCGCGCATCGGCTCCCAGAATTTCTCCTCCGACATGCGCCATCCGACCGACGCCGAAGGGAAGAAGCCCCAGCGGTCGTTGGCCGCGAAGCGCGACGAACCGTCGTAGCGGGCCGACACTTCGAAGAGGTATTTGCCGGCGTAGTCGTAGTTCGCACGGGCGAAATAGCCCAGTGTCCGGTAGGCCGTATTCGACTCGACGGCGCGTTCGATTTCGCCCTGCGCCATGTTGATAAAACTCAGTTTCTCGCTCAGCGACCCTTTCTGGCGGACGCTCAGCTCCGACGAACGGAAGTCCTCGAAGTTACCGCCGGCCACGGCCGAGAAGTTGTGCTTGCCCCACGAGTGGCCGTAATCGAGGTAGGCGTTGACCACATGGCCGTTATAGTAGTAGCGGTCCTCCTGATAGAAGTCGTAGATCGAACCGTTGGTGAAATCGACCACTGCCGTCTGCGTCGCGTTCCATGTGTTGGCCGTCGGATAGGAGCGGTAGGCTCCGAGGTTGTCGCGGCGGCGGTAGGTGTAGTCGGCGTTGAGTTTCAGATCCTTGTTGCGCGTGAGGTCGAACGTCACCCGGTTGGTGATGATGTAGTAGTTGTTCTTGCGCGAGTTCTTGTTGCGGCCGTCAGTGAACACGCCGCCGCGGCCACTGGCGATCGGCGAATCGGCGAACTGGATGCCGTTGGAATACATGAACGTAGTGCCGTCGGGGTTCACCGGAACGAAGGTCGGGCTGATGTTGTTGGCCACGTTGTACAGAATGCCCTGCGACGCCAGCGACTCGGAACCGTCCTGTTCCCAGTAGCCGCCGTATTTGTAGTCGGTCACCTCCATGCTGATGTTGTTCGAGTAGTGCATCCACGGCGTTACTTCGGCGGCGATCTTCGTGCGGAACGAGTAGCCGTTGTAGATATCCTCGGAACCTTGGTTGAACAGACCTTCGCGGTAGAGGTAGCGGCCGCTGACGTAGTAGTTGATCTTGTCGTTGCCGCCCGTGAGCGAGATGTTGTGCTCGGTTTCGGGGCGGCTGCGCTTGAACATGTAGTCGTACCAGTCGAAATTGCCCAGATAGCGGTATTTGCCGTTGCTGTCGGTGATGACCCACGGTCGGTCGGGGTGTTCCGTCTTGTCGTTGCGGCGGTCGTAGAGCATCTGCATCTCCTCGTCCGAGTAGTTCCAGCCGTTGAATCCGCGATAGGTGTAGGTGAACTCGTTGGTGAGCTTCACGTAATCATATCCCGAGGTGATGAAATCGGTCGAGGTGGTATTCCACGACATGCCGAAACGGCCGTTGTAATTGACTTTCAGCGTGCCGGCCTTGCCGCTCTTGGTGGTGATGAGCACCACGCCCGCCGAAGCTTTGGCGCCGTAGATCGAGCAGGCCGAAGCGTCCTTGAGCACCGATACCGACTCGATGTCGTTGGGATTGACCTGCGCCAGCGACGCTTCGATGCCGTCTACCAGCACCAGCGGGCTGCCGCTGTTGAGCGATACCGCACCGCGGATCTTGACGTCGTAGTTCTTGCCTTCGATCGAGCCGCTTCCGAGCGTCAGCAGCAGCGACGGATCGGCGCCCTGCAGGGCGGCGGCCGTATTGGTCACGGGACGGTTGTTGAGGTCCTTGCCGCTGATGGTGCCCACGGCGCCCGTGACGTTCACCCGCTTCTGCTGTCCGTAGCCGACCACCACCACTTCGTCGATGGCCGCCGAACTCTCCACGAGGGTAATATCGACGGCGGCGTAGGAATTGACTTCGACCGTCCGGGGCTGGTAGCCGATGAACGATACGACGAGCGTCGCCGGGAGTTTGACGTTCTCCAGCGTAAAATCGCCGTTGCTCATGGTCGTAGTGCCGTTGTTGGTGCCGTCCACGATGATCGTGGCTCCCGGAACGGGAAGCCCCAGATTGTCTTTTACTACGCCTTTCAGTTGGTTCTTATCCACGGTGAGGTTCTTCGGCGCAGCCTTGGTTACGGAGATGCTTTTGCCCGTAATCGTGTAGGTGATGTCCTGATCGGCGAAGATCTGGGCCAGAATCTCGTCGATCGACGCATTTTGCGCCGAAATGCTGACGCGGCGCTGCATGTCGACGCCGGCCGATTTGATGGCCACGGAGTAGTTCTCCCGCTGATTGAGGGCTTCGATGGCCTCCTTGACCGTTACATTCGTGAGTTTGAGGTCGATCGCCTGTGCCGATGCCGCGCCGGGAAGCGCCAGCAGGCAGAGTGCGAACAAACCCACGATCGCACGCGCATGGAAAAGTGCGGTTCGATTGTAAAGTTTTTTCATAGGTTGAAGTTTTAATGTTGTAGTTTTTTGGTTGCTGTTTCGGGGTTATTTTTTTCGGGATATGTAGATCACGTCGTTGCGTTCGCGGATGGACATCGATTTGTCGGTGTTGAGCGTTCCGAGGATTTTGAGCAGCGACTCGTTGTTGGTGAAGAAGGCGTAGAAGCGCACGCCGGCCAGCTCGGGATCGGTGATGATGATTTTCTGGTCGAAGCTGCGGGCCAGTTGGGCGGTGATGCCGTCGAGCGATTCGTTGAAGAAGTAGAAACCGCCGCCCATGGCGCGCGATTTATAGTTTTCGCTCTGGAAAGAGGTCATCTCCAGCGCTCCCGTCAGACGGTCGTACTGCGCCACGTCGTTGCGGACCATGACGACCTCGTCGTCGCATTTGTCGCTGTTCACGTCGAAACGCACGCTGCCCTCGACGAGCGCCACCTCGACCAGCTGGTCGCTGTTGTAGGCCCGCATGTTGAACTTGGTGCCGAGGACTTCGACCTCGACGTCGCCTGCCGAAATGACGAAGGGATGCCGCTTGTCGTGCATGACCTCGGCGTAGACCTCGCCGTCCACGAAGATTTTGCGCTGGCGGCCGTTGAAATGGGTCGGATAGGTTACGCGGGTGCCCGAATTGAGCCACAGGAGCGTTCCGTCGGCAAGGCGCAGCTCGCTGCGCTGGCCCGCCGGCACGAGCACCTCCTCCCATTCGGGAGTGTGCGCAGTCTTGGTGTAGAGGAGCGAGACGGCGATCAGCAGGGGGACGATCAGCACGGCGGCGATCCGCTGGGTCCACCGGACGACGGTCGCCAGCCGGCGCGGTGCGGTGCGTGCGGGAACGGAATGTCCGATGCGGCGGCGGAACTCTTCGAACGCCGCCTGCGCCAGTGCGGGGTTTTCACTCCGCACCTCGTCGAGCAGGGTGCCGAGCAGCCGGTCGGCTTCGGACGAATTGCCGTTGTCGGCGAACCATTGCTGGATGCGGATCTCTTCGCTGTCGTTGCAGCGGCCGTAGAAGTAATCCCGGACTTTATCTAATGTCGGTTTGTTCATCTCTTCATGCGTTTTATCGGCGGCCCGGAGCTGCCGGTTACTACATAAAGAACAAACGAAAGCCCCGCACTACGTAACGGGGCCGGAAGATTTTATCGGGGAAATTTCAGGGCAGGATGTCCAGAAAGACCATGATCGCCGGAATGATGTTGAGATATTTGCGGAGTTCTTTCAGCGCCAGTTCCAGATGCTTGTCCACGGTGCGCACCGACAGGTGCAGCTGCTCGGCGATCTCTTTGCTCGGCATGTGTTCGAAACGCGACATGCGGAAAATCTGCTGCCGCTGCGGAGGCATCTTTCCGACGATGTTTTCGACCTGTTCGGAAGTCTCCGCCAGATCTAGTTTTTCTTCGATCTCGTTTCGCGCGGGCAAACTGCCCCCCCCCGTGTTTTCGGA
>JAJPZH010000133.1 GCA_021204515.1 Alistipes sp.
CACTTACATAGATGGAATCCGCCGTCAGCAAAACGACGGCCGCTCCGGCTATCGGTTGCTCCCGGTCGTCCGTTATCCGGCCGGTAATCCGCTGCGCCTGTACCTGCGAGATACAGAATAATGATAGAATGACTATTGCGATTCGCATTGATTTTCCGTTGTGGTTTTCTGTCCCTTGGTTGCGGTATGGCTTTATTCCCGCATTTGCAGATACACGTAATCAATAACGGTATGTTCCGGTTTTTATTTCGGGAAAAATATCTTCGGAAACAATTATTTACGGCTGGCTGTTTCGGTTCGGGTGGGCGCCGAGACCGTAGCGCGGGACCTGCATGGTGCCGGGACGATTTTGCGGCATCCTCTGCGTGTAATGAAAAATATAGTGCTGTAAATCGGAATCTACAGCACTATATATGGTTGGGTGAGCTGATTATATCGCACCGCTACGACCACATACCCTTGCTCGATTCCTCGCCTGGGGGATTCTGTAGGAGCTGGTCGTATAAGACTCACCCGGGCACAAAAGTAGGAACTTTTTTATATCTTTGCAAAAAATTTCGCCCTGATGCGTAAAAAAACTTTTCTCTATGTCTTTTTTGCGGGCCTGCTGTGTCTGCTGATTGCGGGATTCGTCGTCCGGCAGCAGTTCTACGGCAATGCCGTGAAGACGGAACGCGAACTCTTTGTCAGCAGCCGGGCCGATTACCGGGAACTCGTCGATTCCCTGCTGCCGGAGTTGAAACACCATTGGGCGTTCGGCGTCTATGCCCGGCGCATCAATCTGGCCGAAACCTTCAAGCCCGGGCATTATCTCCTCGAACGAGGCATGAGCGTTGTCCGGGTGGCCCGGATGCTCAAGCTGGGCATGCAGACGCCCGTGCGGGTGACGATCAACAACGTGCGGATTCCCGCCCAGCTGGCGCAGAAACTCGCCGGGCAGATCGACGCCGACTCCGCCGCGATCATGCGGGCGCTGACTTCGGACGAAGTTGCCAGAAAAGCGGGCTTCGACAGTCTGACCCTTTTTTCGATGTTCATTCCCAATACCTATGAATTCTATTGGACGGTGACGCCCGAAGAGTTCGTGGAGCGGATGAAGCGCGAGTACGACCGCTTCTGGACGCCGGAGCGGGACGCCCTGCGCAAACGCAGCGGTCTGAGCCGGTTCGAAGTCATGACCCTCGCTTCGATCGTCTATGAGGAGACGCGCAAGACCGACGAAATGCCCCGCGTCGCCGGCGTATACGTCAATCGGCTGAACAAGGGAATGCCCCTGCAGGCCGATCCGACGATCAAATACGCGATGCAGGATTTCGGTCTGCGCCGCATCCTGTACAAGCACCTGAAATACGACTCTCCGTATAATACCTATCGGAATAAGGGCCTTCCGCCGTCGCCGATCTGCATGCCGGGCATCAATGCCATCGACGCGGTGCTGAATTACGAAAAGCACGACTATATTTTCTTCTGCGCCCGGGATACGTTCGACGGCTACCACAATTTTGCGAAGACGCTGCGCGAGCATAATGCCAACGCCCGGGCGTACAGCAGGGAGCTGAACCGGCGCAAGATTAAATAATTTTTCGTACATTTGTATTCATGCTGACGAAAATATACGAACAGAATCCCTCCGAAAGGGAGTTGCGGAAGGTGGTCGAAGCGTTGGAAGGCGATGGAATCATCATCTATCCGACCGACAGCGTCTATGCTTTCGGATGTTCCCTGCGTTCTCCCAAGGCGATCGAGCGGCTGCGACGCATGAAAGGCAAGGACGCCGAGGCTTTTACGGTGGTTTTCGAAAGTCTGGCTCAGGTGGCCGAATACTGCCGGGTGGACAATGCGGCGTTCCGTATCCTGAAACGCAACCTGCCGGGACCTTTCACGTTCGTATTGACGGCTTCGTCGGGCGTGCCTGACAAGGCGCTCGAAAAACGGCGTACGATCGGTATTCGTATTCCCGGCAACGCCGTTCCGCGGGCCATCGTCGCGGCGTTGGGGTGTCCGCTGATTACGACTTCGGTGAAGGACGACGACGAAGTGGTCGAATACACCACGGATCCCGAACTGATCCACGAGCGGTACGGCCGCGATGTGGCGCTGGTGATCGACGGCGGCGTCGGCGACAATGTGCCGACGACGGTCGTGGACCTTACGGGCGACGAACCCGAAATACTGCGCGAGGGCAAAGGCGAACTGCAATGATTGGGAATTGATAACTCGGAATGATAGAATGGAAAAACAAAATTTCTGGAACGATGCCGCGAAATGCGGTGCGATTATCGGAGCCATACTGGCCGTGTCGATGATCTTGGAGACGATGATGACGCTTTCGGGCAGCATGAAGCTCTATGCCCTGATGACGGTCGAGTGGATCGGAGTCGTCGTTCTGCACTATTACCTGCTGCACCGTTTTACGCAAAACCGGTCGAAGCTCTATTCGGCCGAGGAGGGGTTCTCCTTCGGGCAGGGGTATATCTGCATTCTGACGATATCGGCCTTTGCAGGCATTATCGTCGGCGGTGTACAATATATCTACCTGCATCTGATCTTGGGCTATTCGAATTACACCTCCCGGCTGGTCGAAGCCCTGACCGACATGATGGCGATGGGCGGCGGCGTACCGGCGTCGATGGAGTCGGTGATGGCCCAGTCGCTGGAGCAGATACAGAACGCACCGGAACCCTCGGTGCTTGCGACCGTCTGGGGCGGTATCTGGGTAAGTCTGCTCTTCGGGGCCATCTTCGGCCTTATCATTGCAGGCGTACTTTCGCGTGCTCCGCGGCCGTTCGATACGCAGGCCGGTGAGTAAGAATTGTAAAGCAGAAGATGGATAAACTCGATATATCGGTTATAGTGCCGCTCTACAATGAGGCGGAATCGCTGCCCGAGCTGGTCGCATGGATCGACCGCGTGGCTGTGGAGCATGCCTATACCTATGAAGTTATCTTGGTGGACGACGGCTCATCCGACGATTCGTGGAGCGTCGTCGAATCTCTCAAAAAGCGGTATCCGGCGGTGCGGGGCATCGGTTTCGCCCGCAACTACGGCAAGTCCGCAGCTCTGTACTGTGGTTTCGCGGCTGCGGAGGGGGAGGTCGTGGTCACGATGGACGCCGATTTGCAGGATTCGCCCGACGAGATTCCCGAGTTGCGCAGGATGATCCTCGAAGAGGGATACGATCTGGTTTCGGGCTGGAAGAAGAAGCGCCGCGATCCGGTCGGCAAACGCTGGCCCAGCAAATTTTTCAACTGGACGGCCCGCACCGTGTCGGGAATCAGACTCCACGATTTCAACTGCGGGCTGAAAGCTTACCGCCGCAAGGTCGTCAAGGCGATCGAAGTGTACGGCGAGATGCACCGCTTTATTCCGATACTGGCCAAGCAAGCCGGTTTCCGCCGCATCGGCGAGAAGCCGGTGGAGCACCATGCCCGCAAATACGGTTGTTCGAAATTCGGCATCGAACGTATGCTGAAGGGGTATCTCGACCTGATTTCCGTACTCTTCATGTCGCACTTCGGGCGCTCGCCGATGTATTTCTTCGGCAGTCTGGGGACGCTGATGTTCCTTATCGGCGGCGGCACGACGGTCTGGATCATCGCCGCGAAAATCTGGAAGCAGGTGCACGAACTGCCGTTGCGGGCGGTTACCGATCAGCCGCTTTTCTATTTGGCTATTCTGGCGATTATCCTCGGCGTCCAACTGTTTTTGGCGGGATTCTTGGGCGAACTTATCAACCGCGGCTCCTCCGATAGGAACAAATATTTGATCGATAAAACTTTATAACTCTATGATACAACGAATCCAAACGCTTTACATGTTGATTGTCACGGC
>JAJPZH010000001.1 GCA_021204515.1 Alistipes sp.
CCGTAATCGTCGCAGTATCCTATCCGTGTCTTTCGAGTGCCGCACGGTTCAGAAAGGCGATGTCGAACTCCGCATTCGGATCATCCTTACTCGGAACGCTTCGTAGTTTCTCGTCGGTGAATCGGTAAATCTCGTCGAGGTATTCCTTCTCCGCCCAGTCCGTATCCTCGTGCTGCCGGAAGAACTCGTCGCCCCAGGCAATGAGCGTTGCGGCCGTATCGCGGGAGTTGTCCGAGGGCCGGAACTTCCTGCGGCCGGCTTCATAGGCGATATCGACCAACGCCTCGGCATAGTCGCGCAGGGACACATTGCCCGGAAGCGCTGCGGGCTGCCTTTTCATAAAGGCAGTGACGGCCTCGGCATAGATCCGAAGCTGCAAACGGTCGCGCTCCTCTGCGGCTTCGTCGCGGTTCAGCCCGAATTCCGGGGATTCATGGCCATCGAGGAAGTTCTGCAATTCGCCCAGCCGGAAAACGTCGTAACGCGTAGGATATTCCGGCAGGTAGCGTTCCACGAAATCTTCCGTAAGGTCGTTTGTCGTCTGCGGCGCAGCCCCCGCGGACGGGATGAAATCGTACTCCTCCAGCCATTCGATGATGTTTTGCAGGGTATCGCAGGATAGATTTTCAAGCGCAAGCGGGAAATCATCTCCGTCCCAGCCGTCCATCAGGCAGACGGGCGTCAGCCCGTCCTCACAAAATTCGAGGGAGATTACATTGCGATAAAGGCTGTCGTGTTTGATTGTAAGGGGCGACTCGTAATACTCTTCATAGGCGAGGCCGTCCGTATCTGCCAGCCTCTCGCGGTCTGTCGCATCGGCCTGATAGGTTCCCAGACGCCCTTGCCGGCTGGCGATGACCGAGCGAATGACGCCAATTTGATAAGTGCGCAGTTTTTCGAGTGTTTCTTTGTTTTTCATAATCATAGAGAATCAAGTTATTTATAATAAAATTCCGGTCTGACGAAATAGCAGACCGTGGTGTGCCGCCCGTGATCCTTGACGAGTTTCACGGGTTGGGGCGCGTTGTAGATGCGCCGCTCTGTAACGGGAGCATCGAGCGCATCCCACTCTTCTTGCGATACGGAGGTCTGCTCGTCGCGGTAGCACCAGACGATGACGGATTTCGGATCGGGAGCTGCGAATACGGTTCCTTCGTAATCGGAGAGGAACTGTCGGAACTCCTCCTCCGAGCTGAACGAAATGCAGTCGCCACGGTAAAGATCGCCGCTTCGGCACTCCGTATCCTTGTAAAGGCTGATCTTGCGCCATTTCTCGGTGGAGAAATCACCATAGAGCGGATCGCCTTCCCGGAACTTCCACAGCGGCACCTCGGCGCAGAACCGGACGATTCCGTTGCCGCAGGCGCCGCAATGGCCCCAAGCACAGAAATCCCCCGGCACAGCACCGGAAGGCTTCAGCTCTTGCGGCATCACGGCAGTAAAAGGCCCTCCGCTGACCGCGCAGCCGATATCGCCGGCTGTCATCCACACGAAGGGAACGTATGGGCACAGGCAGATCGAGCGCGTTCCGTCTTCACGGACCGCCTCGATCAGGGCACTGCCGTAGAAGTCGCCGTGGCACGTGGTATAGCGCACCCGGTCGCCGACCTGCGGGACACGCGGGTTACGAGTACGTTCGATATGACGCACCAGCTTATTGGCCATGTCCACGTCCTCTTGCGTCAGGTGGTGTTCATGGTCGTAAAGCGTATTCATCGGCAGCAGCGTTTCGCGGCTGTACCGCTCTTCGGTTTTGGATTGTTGCATATTGCTGATAATGAAAGCGCCGCGGCCCAAAGGTCGCAGCGCAGGTTAGACAATTTGTTTTATAAGGTTCAGGCAGCTTCGGCCGGAATCGCATCCGAAGAGTCTGATTCTTCCTCGCCGGCCAGCCGTTCGGAGATCATCCGCGCAGCGCGGTTCACGTCCGTGAGGATGTCGAACAGGTAGGTCGGTTCTTTACGGAACTCCGCCAGCCAGTCTTTAATATAGGCGGCGCTTTCCTCACGGGGTGTTGTGGCGAAGCCCAGCATCGCACCGCACAGCGCCGACGTGAGCTCAGCGACCAGTTCCTCCCGGATATAACCGGCATCTCCGTAACAAGCGCCAAAAGGACGGTTCAGACGCTCCGCATGCCCAGTGCTGTGCGTCATTTTATCCAAAATTTCGGATAAGATGAGTTATCCGAACTCATACGTTATCCAAACATCTGCTTTCATTAGTTTGATTATCAGCCATTCTACAGTCTGGTGGTTTGGATAATATATAGAGAAAATTTGATAACATAATAGGAAAAATCCAGTAAAACAAGAACAAGAGATAACCATTGGCAATGGAGGCCGGCACCGTTAGTGTTTGAATAGAGGCAATGGCACTTCTTGTTTTTTAGACTTTTGTAAGTGGCAGTCTTTCATTTCATCCCGAGGAAAATCTATCACTTGCCACTTTTCAATCCAAGCAATTCTGCGAGAGAATTGGATTTCTTAATTTTTTTTCATTTCTTGGCGACTGATTTTGACACGTCATCTTCCAATGATGCAAGCGCTTCTGATTTTTGTGCATTTGAAATCGCCACATAATTCATGGTTGTCGTTATGCTCTCATGTCCGAGTAACTTTTGTATCATGACTATATTCAGCCCCTCTTCAAGCCAATGTGTTGCCCTTGCGGCACGTAGATTATGGCAATGTATGTCTGGAGGCATTTCTGCACATATCCCATTTGCCCTATGTGCATAGATTTTCAACCTTTTACTGATAGCCTCCTGTGTCAACTTGACTTTGTTTCCGTTATGTGAAGAAAAAAATAGCAAGTCATTCTCCGGAGGGTTGTCTCCATGGAACTGATGTATATATGACTTGATGATATTGCCACAATCTTTCATTAAAGGTATGGCACGGCGTTTGGAACCTTTGCCCGTCACATAAATGCAATTATGAATGTTTTTCTCGTGAAGTTGGATATCTCCAATGCGTAGTGATAATATCTCGTTGATTCTGGCAGCCGTGCTGTACATCAAAGTGAAAAGTGCAAGGTCTCGTTTGCCTGTAACCATTGACTGGTCGATGGAAGCGAACAGAGCCTTCATCGCTTTCTTGGTGATTTCCACGATATTTTTCCTCACAGTTTTCATACGTTTTACTTCCGATATTTTATTTTCCTGTTCAAGAAAACGAGGATTGGAATGTCCAAGATAGCTGATGAAAGAGCGCAAACATGCCAGTCGGTGGTTGCAAGTGCAATTGCTACAGTTGCGGGCATTTTTCAGCCATAACAGCCAATCTTGTATGACATTCGTGTCAAAACATTGTGCTGTAAGTTTCGTGTGCTGAATGGATTTCTCTGACTCAAGAAATTCCACATATAGCTTAAGTGCTATCGTGTAAGCTCTTTGTGTATGAGGACTATTGGTTCTCACCTGAGGGATGTACACAGTAAGCCATTCACGGATTGAGGATGCAATCAAAATCGACTCATCCTCATGATGTTTATTGTTCTTCATTGTAATAATCTGTTAAGTCTGGTAAGAGTTCGCCAAGGCTGCTTCCTGATATTCTTTCAAGTTGTCTGGCAAAGACAGGTATCAAATTGTAATAATACGTTGTACTGCCAATAGTGCTGTGTCCCATACTCCGGCTAAGATACAGTAGTTTATCAAACCATTCAGGGCCGACATCCTCCCAACTGTTGATATTCGCAACGGCGTAGTTACTTCTGAGATCATAAACTCTTGCTGGTTTGTTAGATATATCCTTCCATGCCTGTCTGAAATGGTAAGATGCCCATGTACGGGACATATACGTACCAAACTCGTTAGGGAAGAAAGCCTCCCTTTCGGAAAACAGTTTATGGATGCCAATGTCGTACTGCCTCATTAACGTCCACATCGTTTCATGTATGGCAACTCTGTGTTCATGGATCCCTTTTGAACGTTTGATGTTGATGACTCCGTGTTCCAAATCCACATCATCACAATTCAACAATCTGGCTTCACATGTACGCATACCGGTACTATATAGCAAGCGCAAGAAAACGGGCATTACCATTTTTCTCACGTTGTAAGCAAATTCGGAACTTTTCTTATACCATGAAACCGTATCAGCATAGTCGAACAGTTTATGTAACTCCTCCAAAGTAAAAGGATGGGGTACATATTTTTTCCTTTCGTATGGAAGATATGAGGGCATGATGAGAGAGTCGGCAATATACCGATTTGAAAACTGTAAAAAGGAACGTATGGGCGCAATGCGTTTATTAAAAGAACTTGGACGCTCTGTTTTGCGCTTACGGCACCAGCCGTCAACCATCTCCTGGTATGAGGTGCTGTATGCCTCAAAATTATTGGCGCAGTATTCGTTGAAATAGCGAAGACACTGGTGAGTGCTGTCACTCATTGTATTGGCGGAACGCTTGTAAGCAATGTAGTTTTCTAACAGTTCAGACATTGGAGAATGCTTCAAAACCGCTTGTTCCCTGTGTGATGGTTCTTTCTGTTTACGTACCTTATTGGAGGGTATCTCAATGTTACTGATGCCTTGGGCATTTGTGAAACGAAGAAGAGAATGTGCAAAGGTCTTCCTTGCAGAAGAATATTTCGTACCTTTTCTGTATGCTCCACACATAATCCATTCTTGAAGATTCTGATAAGTGAGTTTCTTGTTTCCTACAGATGCAAATGTATTTAGAGATCCGGCCAGAGCTAATGAACTCTCGCCAAGCGTATTTGTATCAACATATATTCGGAGGACATTCTTTATGGTTTCCATATCTCGAATACTTCCTTTCTGACTGGAAAATCTTCAATACTCAACCCGCATTCACGCAAATGTTTTATATCTGCATCAATATAGGGGTTTAAAGACAAAGGAGACAGATGTTCCAAGATGTCACTAATGACTCTGGTCGGGACATCATTTTCAAGCAGTCTACTGGCCAAATTGTGGCGGAAAAGCCTTACGCCTTTTTGACCTTCCTCATGTCGTACTCCTGCCTTTAGAAGGATTCTGGTAACTATTTGTCCAACGGATCTGATGCTCAATTGCTTTTCAGGATTGTGCTTATTTATGAAAAGGTTATCCTTACCGATCTTATTAAGCCGTTCCTCCTTTATATAATCGAATATTGCATTACCTACAGTTGCACGTAAGGGAAGAGAAAGCGGTGTTCCTGTTTTTGACTGTACTAGCGAAATACGGTCAGCTCTCCAATTTATATCTGAGAGTTTCAACTTTGATATATCCACGCCACGTAAACCTGTGAAATAAAGTAATTTCATAATAGCCTTATCTCGAAGTGATATCTTATCAGAATGTTCCAGTTCTTTCCACAGATAGTGGGTTTCCTCCTCTTTCAGGTAAGGGTAGTTCCTGCGGCTCTTTCTGATAGGTGGCAAAGCGTCTGCTATACGTTTGCATTCTTCCCATGTTCCAAAGCCGGTATTGCCTTTCAGGACAGCCTCAATGTTACTCTTGTAAGAGAGCCCTCGAATCATTCTTGCTCCATCGAAGAAAAAGGCTCTGATGAGGGCATTTGAGATATTGGATAAGGTTGTAGCTCCATTTTCTTGCATTGAAAACAAGAACGCGGAACCGTTGACAGCCTCAGAGTGTATGGTACTGGGACACTTACCTGTTTTCATTGCACTTGCCTGATAGTTGTCAATGACAGTTTGAAACTGTGGCAGTAGTTTGGAATATTTGCAGGCTCTTCCTAACGGTATGCCGTGTACAACCTTATCAGGGTAGCGTCCCAGCTCTTCAAACGCATATATTGCACGAAGTGCTACACGCTCAGGTTTGTGCAATTTGTCTGAAGATTGGAGTCCTTCTGAAAAAACGAATCTTTCGAAGAACTCCTCATAATTGTTATAGTTGCCTTCATTGTCGAAAAGCAATTTGAGCATCTTTTCAATACGACGTATATAACCGGTAGAGTACCGCTTTTCAATAAGGTACTTCAGCAGTTTGGGATGCTCTCGTCGAAGTTTTTGTATATCCATTATTCTTGATGGGAGTCTGCATTAGTGCATACTCCATTGGAATAATACGAAAACACCGAGATATTATCCAAACTTTTTCAGAAAATTCACATTGGTAATCAGTTAATTATATAGATATGTTTGGATAACGTATGAGTTCGGATAAGTCATTTCGTGGAGAAGCGTCGTGTAGAAAGCCGCACCCTCCGGAAACTGCCGTTTTTCGGGGCAGACGATCCGGTCGAGTGTCGGTGAATAGGAAGCCCTGTTGCCTCTGAGCAGAATGGGACAGAGCCACGCCTGCTCCGCCAGCATCCGGTCGAGGGGTTCGCATCTCAGACCGTCCGAGTAGTCTTTCGGTTCGGTCGGTGTCGTAAGCGCCGAGTAACGCTCCGGCTGCCGCTCCTGCATGTCCGTCTGGTCGATGTTGAAGACCGGATAATAGCGCATCACGGGCAGCACGTCGTATTGCCGCCGCAGCTCCTGCGGCAGGTGGTAGTATTCCGCCGATTCGATCTTTTTGTGAGTCTCCTTATGGCGGATGTACAGTTTCCAGAAGAAGACCGGAAACGACCCGGAGCCTTTGAGGATGTTCAGGCCCTCCTCTTTGGCCTGCTTGAAGGTCATGAAGAGCGGCGTTCGGTAGCCTGCGATCTCCGAGAGGAACAACAGCATCAGGATATTCCCGCCCCGGTAGGGCGTGCCGCGCAGGTTGCGCGGGAGTCCGTGCGCAAGATCGGCGATCCACGGCTTGCGCCACGCTTCGGTAAGCGTTTCCATCGTCTTTATCATCAGCTCCGTCAACTGCGGAGCGATCTTTTCAATCAGATTCTTATTCATGGTTCTTATCGTTAAATCATTCTTCCTCCGAAGCGATAGCTTGCCGCCAGATACGGATCTTCTCGCCGTTAGTCTTGCCGTTCCACCACATGTCGCAGGCGTCGCGGAAAGCCCTGTAATCATCCTTCGAACTGAAATTCTCCGGATTCAGACCGGTGATAATTTCCCGGTCTTCTTCTGTCGTACCGTCATTCCACCACGGCTCGACCGTATCGGACATCAATTCGCTCTCGCGTACCTGACGGGTATGTTCTGCACAGTCGTCGCACCACAGGTCGTCTTTGTCTTCCGCCATAGATTGCACTTTGTACGAGTTGCTGTCCACCCAGACTTGGCAGGATACCCGTAGCGAACCGCATTCTTCGCAGCGCCACGGATCGGCGGGCATCTCTACTATCGGTTTTTCTGCAATAGGGATCTGTTCCGGAATCTCTGAAATCTTATTCATAGCAGTCATAATGAAAAGGCGGAGCAGGTATGACCTGCTCCGTCGGTTAAGCATTCTCTTTATCCCGGTTCGGGTTTTTGCCCTCGCCGGGGCATGATTATTTCTTCGCCACGGGTTTCGCCTGCCCGGGGATCGGATTGGCGGTAAGTATCTTGTAGTATTTCACGCCTTCGACCTCGACGGGCTCCTTGGCAACCAGAAAACGTACGGAGAAACATTCTGCCTTTACGAAGGTGAGCAGCTTCGTCGCCAGGCAAACATTCGAGAATTCTACACCGCTGATAGCGTACTGTTTCGTCTTCGGAAGCTCCTTATGTCGGTCGCCGCGCAGCAGAAATCCTGTTTCGTCCTGCGTCTTACACAGGTACCAGTCTTTCGGGTTCTCCTCGTCATTGGCCATATTGAGCCTGCTTTCGTGTTGCAGATCCATCTCCGCAGCCAAGGCTCCCGACAGGTAGATGTAACCGTGGCGGTTCACACGAATAGCTCTGCGCTCGGCATACATCGTAGGCGAATAGCTGTTTTCCTTGTTCCAGATAATCAATTTCATAATATTCGATTTTTAGATTCGACAATTCATTTCAATATCTTCAGGCATATGCCGCATAGGGGGATTCCGAAGCCGCAGCGGCAAGCATGTAACTGCGCAGTGCGAAGCAGCGGTTCCTGCGTACGGCCTGCACGACGGTACGCAGCTTGCGGGAGATTTCGGAAGGAGTCGTACCCGTATATTCGGCCAGCGTCCGATAACTGCAATGTCCGCAGGTTTCGTAATAGCGCAGCGTGAACAGGCGGTATTCTCCATAGGAAAAGCTGCGCCGTACGAATTCCAGAATGTCCTGCACCAGACGGTCGCAGGCCCTGAACTCCTCTTCCGGAACCGCAGGGCCTTCGGCTCCCAGACGCAGGAAAAAATCCTCCTCGGGATGGATGCAGCGCTGCGGGGTGCAGCGTTTGTGAAGTGAGATTCTCCGATAGCAGCCGCAGAAGTAGGCCCCAAAATCGAGGATATCCAGCTCCGGACTGCGGGCCTTTTCCCGCACGAGCAGGTAGGTGTCGTGGAAAGTGTCTTCATCGAGGCCGTCAGGGCCGAGGGATTTCCGCAGCCGTTCATAGCAGGCAGAGAACCACGCATCGAAGCGTACGAGATCGTGTGACATATGCTGTATGTTTTTGATGTAAGACGATCGTGTCGGTGATTTCGGAATCAGACCGGAACCGATAAAGTTCTGTTGCCGGATTCCTCTTGCAGGAGCCACTTCCCGTTATGGCGGGATGCGGTATATTCCTGCTGCGGGAAAGCTCCGCGGTAGGTACAGAGCAATACCTTCGGTATGGCGCCGAGGCGTCCTGCCAGGGCAAAGGTGTCCAACGTATTTTCAGCGGCTTTGAAGCTGCGGAACCGTCCCAGACTCAGGGTGCGGTTCGAATTGAATATCTCGATCATGGTTTCGGTTATTATCCGTACGCAGGTACGGCGATGATTGAATGGTTGTCGTTTATTCGGGAAAAGAAAGGCCCGGAGCAGCCTTATGCCGCTCCGGACCGAAAGGTATGGACTTATGGCTATGCCGCCGTTTTCATCTCCTCCGGCATCCGGGTGTCGGGTTCGATATCGGGATCCATCGGAATAATCAGCGGTTCCGGCTTCGGCTCTGCGTCGGGCGTCTCGTCCGGCAGCTCCTCGGGCTCGACGTTCGGAGCCTCCTGCATCGAGACGGCCAGCTCCTCGGCCTCGGCCTTTGCCTGCAAAGCGTCGATCTGCTCCTGAAGCCGGGCTTTGCGCTTTTCGTATGTCTCCAGATACTGTTGTTGAACGGCTTGGCTCTGTTCCGCGAAATTCAGGTCTGCAAAGCGGCACATCATTCCCGTCAGGAGCGTTTTGTCCGTACATCCATACTCCGGAGCCGCCGAACGGAAGTAGTCCACCAGAAACGCGCGAACCAGCGCCGCCTGCTGCTTGGCCGTGATACGTCCCGCCGCAGCGAACTGCTCCTCGTCGGTCAGGTAAGAACCCTCCTTAGGCCGGAAACCGCACTGACGGAGTTTCGAGTCGCTCATTACGCGCTGCATCACGGCGTAGTAGAACATCTGCTGCTCCTCTTTCTGCAAAGGTTTGTTCGCAACCTTCACATCGAGGAAGACACGCTTCATATCGGTCGTGATATGTTCGTAGCAGATTTCCCGGTAGCGATGCTCCTGTTGGAGCAGTCCCTCCAGCGGAGAGGGCGGGACGACGGTGACGAAGACCTTGCGCTCATCGGCCTGTCCCTCGTTTACCGTCATTTCCCGCTCCTCGTCCTCGATCTCTTCGTAACGGAACTCGATATCGAGGTTGCCGATGACGGCGTACTTGCGCACGCGCCCTTCCGAGATGTCGAACTCTAACTGCTGCGTCTCTTCGGCGAATGCCGCCATTTCGGCTTCGTACTCCTCCTGAGCCTCGGAGAACTCCTCTTCCGACTCGAACTCTTCGGCCTGCGGAGCGTCGGGCATCTGCGGAGCCTCGTCGTAGTAACCGAGGTAGTATTCCAGCTGCTTGACATGATAGCCCTCCTGTTCGAGCGCTTCGAGCACCGCGACGGGCGTTGCGCCGTTCGTAGCCAACGTCGTACGCGGATCGTCCTTGAGGAGTTTCACAGCCTTCTGCACGAGAAACTCGTCATTCTTGCGGAGCATGCACTCGCGGTTCTGGCAGCCGGCGCAGCCGTCTGCACATTCGTCCTTGAACAGCACTTGATTGGCCGTGTTGTGCTGGCAGGAAAGGCACTCCGTCTTATCGAAGTTGTAGCTTTCCAGCTTGGTCATGTAACGCTCGTAGAGCCGCCGGGCGATATCCTTGATCCGCGCCGCCTTCCACGAGTTGTAACACCCCTCGGCGAAATGATCGTCGTAGACCTCCTGCTGGATGTCGGCCGGATATTTGGCGATCTCCGTGGCAACGCCCACCGAGATATCCTCCCTGTCGAGCATCTCGGCCAAGGCGTCGATCAGCTCGCAGAGTTTCAGTCGCGAGCGGATGTAGGCTTCCGACTTGCCGAACTTGCCCACGAGGCTCTCGATCGTATGCCGCCCCGACTGCAAGGCCCGCTTGTAGGCGGCGGCCTCCTCACGCGGCCGCACGTCCTCGCGCTGCAGGTTCTCCGTGATGGCGGCATCCTCGGCCTCCGCGTCCGACAGAGCCCGTACCAAGGCCGGGATGAATTTCAGATTCGCCATGGCGGCAGCCCAATAGCGGCGCTCGCCGTAGACGATCTCGAAGCCCTCGTCCTTCGGACGCACGCAGATCGGTTGCAGTACGCCCGACTGTTTGATGCTCTCGGCGAGTTCCAGCAGCGTATCCTCGCGGAAATTCTTGCGGGGATTGTAGGTCGAATTGACGATCTTGTTCAGATCCAGCAGCCGGACATCCGTCTCGGGATGGACTGCCGGTTGTTCGGCAGGATTTACAGCTCCGATATCCGTTGTCTGCGGTTCGGCGGGGTTCGTGTCGGGAGTCTCGGCTGCAACCGCTTCTTGCGCTTGCGCCGCAACGGCCTCGGGAACGGCCGGCGTCCGAACTGCGGACTTGCCGCCCTTCTTCGATTTCGAATTTGCTTTCGCAGTCTGCATAACATGTAACAGTTTTTACCGTGTGTCTCACGTGTTTATATGCTCACACGAATTTTATTGTTTTTATCGCGCAAGCAATGAATAATATGTTATGAGGCTTTATATCCCGAACGGGTCGGTTGCCTCGGGAATACTCATAAGCCCGCGGCGCAGGCGCAGGGGCGGAAAAATACCGCAGCTGCGGCGAGGAATGATTTTTCCGCCCCGGAGCCGGAGAGGGAGGCGCGGCCGACCGGCCCGGGCTTATCTTTCCCGACGGCAACCGGCATGAAATAAATTACTGATATTTGAAAATTTGTAATATATAAAAGAAACGATTTTGATATGTTTGAAAAAAGCAATTGGCAACAAATTTCACCAAACATTTAGTAGCGGAATATATGGATAAGAAAACATTGACCAATCACATATTTAGATTGGGAAAAAGACTTCGAAATTGCATGTAGAATTATATTGCACGATATTTTTAACCTGATAGCCGTGAATGTAGATGGCACGAACGATGGAGGAACAGACTTTACGGCATCAAGTTCTTTGGATTATCGGGAAATAGCTCTACATAGTTACACTATATTATCGAATGATGCTAAAAATCTCAAGGCTCAGATATATGATGATTCTATGATTTTGGTCTTATCTGATTATCCCGAAGGTTTGAATGAAACGGAAATAATTTACTCTATTACATTTTCGAGAGGTTATACCCAAGTCTGATACAAATGATTTTATATAACAAATTGTAAGTCAATGCGACTCCTTGTTTTCCGTTTATAGAATTGACTGACGAATTCATGCTCAGCAAAGACAATCTAGAAAAGAAACGAGATATTATTAGAAAAATTCAGCAGACGTTTATTGACGAATAGAGAATAAAGGACACAAATACTTGACCAAAAGAAATATTTAGTATCTTTGATAAAGAGAAACAGATAATTTGGTTATGTATCGTCATTTATATTCCTTACTTCTCATTCTTTTCCTGTTTACGAGTTGCCGGCATGAACAAATTGTACAGGAATTGTCGGAGGCTGATTCCTGCATGCAGCTAGCGCCTAATCGTGCCTTGGCGATTCTCGACTCGATTGATTATCACTTGATTTCTTCCGAGGCTGAACGCGCTCGCTATGCACTCCTTTATACAAAGGCTTTAGATAAAAACTTTTTGTATCTTGAATCCGATTCGTTAATCCGATGTGCTGTCAGCTATTATACTCGGCACGGTAAATCCGAAGATTTGGCGTGGGCCTATTATTACTTGGCGAAAATTCTTGCGAATACCGGAACTTACGACCGGGCTTTGCAAAGTCTGATTCAGGCTGAAGAAACATTTGATTCCACAAAGGACTGTTATCTCAAAGGGATGGTTTATAACCTCAAAGCCTATCTTTATGCAATACAAAACGACCTTGATAAAGCAACTACTTTTTATAGAAAAGCCGCCAAGTGCTATCACAACATAGATATGCCCCAGAACGAGATGCTCGTCTACGATGGACTGGCACGGAGTGAATTATTGCGTAATAATAACAATGCGGCATTGGAGGCGATCGGAACGGCACAACGAATCGCTGAGAAGTTAAAAGATACGACAACGATACTTCGTTGTACGCAATATCATGCAACGATTTTGGTAGACTGTTTCAGTGATCCGGAGGCTGCGCTGAACATTCTCGAAAAAATATACGCTCGATATGGCCTCGAAGCTTCCGTGTCTCTTTATCCTATGTTGAGCGATTTGTATTTTCGTCTCGGACATTTTCAGGAGGCTCGCCAATATGCAGAAATGTATCATCGGGAAAATCTTTCACTCGAACAAAAACTATCAATTCTTTCTCACTTACGAAATATCGCACGAGCTCAGCATGATAATGAAAATTATATCCGAACTAATGAGGAATATCTGCAAATTTACGACTCCTTGAATTCGCGGCAAAAACAATTGGAATTATCGGAAGTAGAAACGGATTTCAAGCAACAACGATTGGCTGATAAAAATGCACACCTGTACAAGCAATATTCTCACGTTTTGCTATTTGGGAGTGCAGTCATTGCCTTCTTGTTGTTGGCACTGTTGGTGTTATTCTTTTTGGCTGGGAAACAAAAGTTGCTCAGGAGGGAAATGGGCTTATAGCTGTTCCCTTTACAGAAACGGCCGGAATATGGGCAGTTCCGGTTACGTATGTGGTTACACCGCATGGGATGCCATGAACGCGGCAAATCGGGAATTGGCATATACCGGATTACAAGGAGATGGCTATAAATACATCTGCGCTTAATTGTTGTTGTTAGTTAACTCGGAGAGCCGCAGTTTGCGGCTCTCCTAAATAGGAATCGGAAATGTATCGGAGTCTCATAATCTTGTTCTGTATTGTTATCTGTTCATGTAAGCAGGGTAATTTATCGACTATTGCAATAACACTGGAACGAGAAAAATACGGGAAAGCTGAAGGTAAATGGTTATATCTCTACGCCATAGACGGCAATGAATATCTTATTGTCGACTCTTGTATGGTCAAAAATCTGCAGTGCAAATTGAGATCTAATCTTCCTGATGAATTACCATACTATTTATTAGTGCCAGCTACCGAGAATCAATATGAATTTTGGATGAAGCCAGGAGACCATTTGAACGTAAGCCTCACATCCGAAATAACACGTAGTCGGTTATCGATTCCAGGAACATTAACAAACATGGCACATTGTAGACTGGAGGATGCAATTGAAAAGCAAACAAAAATATGGCTTTCTTTGAAGGATTCACTTGCCAAGACAAATATACAAAATCCAATATATAAAATTCTCGAAGATAGTATACATCGTGTTGACGTTTATCGCAGACAAAAATTATTGATCGAAATGTTGGATGATAAATATATTCGGCAAAGTCCACATGTTAGCGACCTTATAGTAATGTTTCTGGATACTGATGGTTATCCGTCCGAACAACTCGACAGTATCCGACAGGTTCTTTTAGAGAGGTTTCCAAATAATCATTATCGGATGCATAATTGTACAGGGGAAAGCGTATCTCCAGCATCTGATAGAAGTATTGCTACCGTAAATAGAATTCTACATATAATGGGATTCCCTCCTATTGAAAAACGCAAAAAAACTACGACCTGTCTTCCAGACAACTATATCACACCTAAAGCATATCAAAAGGGTGATATTATCAACATTCATTTGTTTGATACATTAGAAACAAAAACTGCAAGTTTAGCGGCTATAAACTCTCCATATATCCTTCTCGACTTTTGGGCTTCTTGGTGCAGCCCGTGCTGTGACGAGATTCCGAATATTTTGAAAATAAAGGAGGCATATCCCGATTTGCTTTCCGTGTATGCCGTTTCGTTGGATTATTGGGAAGATGTCTGGCAGGAGGCACTTGACAAGTACGAGATTCGAACATCTTTTTCGCACGTTATGTTGCCTAAAAGCCATAAACAATATCAATACATAATTGATATTTTTGCGATAAATGCTATTCCCGCAAATATCCTTTTGGATAAAAAACGCCGTATTATTTCTTTCAATTTACACGGAGATGCACTTGCGGAAAAGATAAAAGAATTGGCGAACTCCGATATCGAGGCTTCTTTGCACCTAATAAAAGAGAAATAATCTAAATGAAATGTCTTTATAATTTGTTATAGTATAATTGAATGTGGACACATATGAAATGTCGTTACAGCTTCAGTGTTGAATCCCTCTTCAGATTTTGGTAGATAATCGACGCTTGCTGAAGAGATTGATGTAGTGTATTGAGATACCTTAATGACAATGTAAACTGGATTTTAACGAATTTTTATTGAATTTGGTTTTGCTGACCTGATTCGACGAAAAAGCCCTCCCATGGTGGAAACAAAACCGAGTGCGACAGCTCATAAGTTCAACTAAAACGCAGAAAGGCAGGGCAAAGATAATAGAATACTTTCCCTGATAAGGCTGGGAAAGTCATGCCGATAAATAATCAATCCCGATAATATGAGAAGTCTATATATTGCGATTATCTGTTCTTTTATATCCACCTATGCGTTCCCTCAGTGTATAGTCAGCGGAGAGGTGACCGATGATACGGGGCGTCGTATCAGTGGAGCTGCTGTTGTGATTATGAATGCTGCGGATTCCATGTCGATTGCCTGGAGCTACACGCAAGATGAACCTTTTCATATCGAATATACTAATTCAGGCAATAACAAGCTACTACTTTACATTGAGGCCCTCGGATACGAAAGCATATGCAGAGATATACCCGAAAACGTAACACATTGCGATTTTGGACAATTGAAGTTGTCCCTTTTGAATACTCAAATTGAAGAGATCGCAATTACAGCAGATGCCCCTATAAAATACAGATTCGTAGCGGGAAAAAATGAATTCGAGATTCCTCGGTTGGTCGGAGAACAAGTCTTCGATTTGAATATGCTGCTGATGCATATTCCTGGTCTTGCTGTACATGGAGACAAGGTTACTGTGATTGGTCGAGGAACACCAGAATTTACCATCAATGGACAAAAACCTCGTCTAGGAGAATTGGAACAACTCGCTCCCAAAGATATCGCACGAATATCCATTGATCGAATGCCTTCCGCCCGTTATTCCAAAGAGGTGAAAAGCGTCGTTGATATCATTACGCGGAAGGTTCTGCGGGATCAGGTCAATGTTCGTTTAGTCAATGATTTCAGGATGAGTCATGAACCAAGGAACGGAAGTGCCGTCGCGATAGATACCCGATTTGGAAAGTGGACGAATTATGCAAGCTATATGTATGATTATGGACGGACGTATTACGAAACGGTTTACGCAACCACGCTGCACTCCGAGCAGCATAGTTATGAGCGAATCTATTCTCAAAGACCGCTTTTCACCTCTCATGCCCATACGCTTACGTTAAGCCCTAAATTTCAAATCAATGATAAAAGTTTCATAGACCTGCAGTATCATTATAAACGAAAAGGTTCAGATGGTTCGCATCCTGAAACATTCGATATAGTCGGCTATGAAAAGAGCGAATCCAATGGCAGTTCCTGCGTCAACAACAACACACATAATCTGATACTCCGCTATTTTTATGAAACAGAAGACAGGAACCGTTTGGATCTGAACCTCGGATATTCGTCGGTCGGCGAAAAGGGCCATAACATTATCTCCGAATGGATCACCTCGTCACAGAGTACGCCCGAATTTATAAAGACCGATTACTCGGATCGCTTTGTTAGTAAAACAGCCTTTCTAACAGCAAGTTACGGACACATGTTCAAGTATGGTATTACGGCTGAAACGGGCTTGGAATTGGCCGAAATATGGAATCATGGAAAGACAATATACAAAGGAGGCGATTCTTTTGTAAGCAACACGGAAGAAACTCAGGGAGCGCTGTATATCAATTTGGGGCAGCAGGTTGGGAAGTTCAGTTATCGTTTGGGCCTTCGCGGGGAATATCTATATAAATATCGAGTGGAAAACAAAGATGTAAATGCCAATCCGCTCTCCTGGTTACCATCGGTCAGCCTGAGCTATGAACCGACCGACGCTATAAATTTGAACTTTTATTTCCGTCGGAGCACCGTCCACCCGACTATCAGCGAACGAGATCCCATCCTCCACTATGTCAATAAATACGAATATATGCGAGGCAATCCCGATTTAAAATCTTATATCGAGAATGAAATTGCATTGCGCCTCGAGCTCCCTTACCATCTTTCTGTAGCACTGGAATACGACTTTGCAAAGAATCCAATCATCATGATGGATGATATTTTCAACATCGAAAAGCAACAAACGATTTTAACCTATCATAATTTCCCTGAAAAAAAGAATCTGATAGCCAATATCTCATGGTATAGGAGGTTCGGGTTCTACACTCTTTATCTCGATGCGACTTACGATCAATATTGGTCGAGAACCCCTTTTGGAAATGATTATCTAAATCTCCATAAGCCCCTGTTTGGTGCTCGTATTCAACAGACGGCGAAGATTGCGAAATATGCAGAATTCAATGTTGCCTTTAACTACCAAACCTCCTATGACGCTTTGTATACGCATAACAGTGAATCGTATAACATGGATATCAATCTGGCTCTGACTTTTTTCCAGAGACGATTGAATATCGTTGTTTCCTGCTACAATTTATTTTACACAGATCAGCGAACAAAAGAAATGTATAAAAATATATCGACGGGAAACTGGAACCGTATGTTCGACAGGCAATTCAGGATAGGAATATCCTACAAGTTCAACAGTCTCAAGAGTGATTATCAACGAAATGATTCGAATGCCAATATTTTGAATAGATTACAATAAGTATGCGATAAAAGATATGCAATTTCCCACTTACACCCAACTCGATGCAATGGATTGCGGCCCGACGTCGCTGCGGATTGTCGCGCAGTTCTACGGCCGGCATTACTCGCTGCAAAATCTGCGCGAGCGGTGCCACATCACGCGCGAAGGCGTCTCGTTGCTGGGGATCAGCGATGCTGCGGAGTCGATCGGTTTCCGTACTACGAGCGTCAAGATCACGTGGCATCAACTGCGCGACGAAGCCAACCTGCCGTGCATCGTCCACTGGAACCAGCAGCATTTCGTGGTGGTCTACAGGATCGCCCGCAAACGCGGCAAATGGTGGGTATATGTCTCCGATCCGGCATCGGGACTGCTCAAATACACCGAGGAGCAGTTTCTGAAAGCATGGATACAAAGTCGGGAACTGCCCAACCGCACGGAATCGGCCACTCGTCCGCAGCAGGGAGTCCCTTCGCTCGCTTCCGCCGATTTCCTTGCCGGCCCGGCCAACGGCAAAGGCATCGCCCTGTTGCTGGAGCCTACGCCCCAATTCTACAAGGAAAAGGGCGACGAGGACAAGCGGCTGAAACTGGGTTATCTGCTGCAATATCTGCGGCCCTATAAAAACTACCTTGCACAGCTCGCGCTGGCGATGCTCACGGCCAGCGTGCTAAGCCTGATCCTGCCGTTCCTCACGCAGTCGGTCGTCGACAAGGGCATCGGTACGGGCAATCTCTCGTTCGTAGTGATGATGCTCATCGCCCAAGTGGTGCTGGTGTTGGGCCAGTTGGCCAATAACCTCATCCGCTCGTGGCTGATGCTGCACATGACCACCCGGATCAGCATTTCGCTCATCTCGGACTTTTTGGCCAAGCTCATGCGTCTTCCGATCGCCTTCTTCGATTCGAAGATGGTGGGCGACATCATGCAGCGCATCGGCGACTACGACCGCATCCAGTCGTTCCTCACGGGCTCGCTGCTGAGCATGGCGATGGCCGTCGTGTCGTTCGTCATCTACGGAGCCGTGATGGGCGGCTACGACCCGACGATTCTCGGCATCTTCCTGTTGGGCAGTGCACTCTACATCGGCTGGATCCTGCTCTTCATGAAGCGTCGCCGCAAGCTGGACTACATGCGCTTCCAAGAGGCGGCAGCCAACCAGAGCAACATCGTGCAGCTCATCAACGGTATGCAGGACATCAAACTCAACGACTGCGAAAAACAGAAACGCTGGGAATGGGAGCGCATTCAGGCGCGGCTGTTCCAAGTCTCCATCAAAGGGCTCGTTCTGGGGCAGACGCAGGAGGTGGGCGGCACGTTCATCGACCAGACCAAAAACGTCGTCATCTCGTTCCTCGCAGCCTCGGCCGTCATCGAAGGGCAGATGACCCTCGGCATGATGGTCGCCCTGCAATACATCATCGGCCAGCTCAACGCACCGCTGTCGCAGTTCATCCAATTCGTGCAGGCGACGCAGGATGCGAAGATCTCGCTCGAACGCCTCTCGGAAATTCAGGAGAAAGACGACGAGGAGCCGGCCGACGGAGAGCGCATCCGTGTGATTCCCGACCATGCCGACATCGAATTCCGGGGCGTAACGTTCCAATACGACGGCCCGCACTCGGCCTCAGGTAGATAGGTTTCAATTTTCGAGTTGCAGGAAGCCTTTCAATACGTATTTTGCAAGTCGATTGCTTTTATCGTATTCATATCAGCGATAGATCAGGGCTTAAGTATGAGTTTGTTGTCGGAGAGTGCCAGGAAATCGTCGAGCGTACGGCAGCAATAGTCCAGCGAAATCCGTTCGCTATAATCCGTTTGCCGGATCTCGAAGGTATAGCTCAGGCCATTACGTTCAATATGGCCGCGGCTTTTGTCAACGTTCCAGACCACATCGGGCAAAGCCTCCAACCGGTTACGGTACCCGGTTATTATCCGTTCGTTTTCAGCATTGATTTTCTCAAGGTACCGGAAACCCTGCGTGAGGTATTCCACCCAGTCATCGATCTTCTTCTGGCTGAAGACCCCGATACGGTTCGGAGCGGTTTGTTTATCGAAAGCCTTGCCGTAGGAGTAGTTGTCCGCATATCGGAAGAACGACCAATCGCAATGCAGGTCGCAATAGGTCTTCGGGTAGGTGTGTTTGCGGACGAGAAACAGGATACAGTTTCTTCGGAAACCGGTACATGTTTCCTCGAAATAGTTTTTCAGGCTGTCCGTGGCGTGTGTAACACGGTAGAACAAGGCTGCTTCCGGAACGAACTCCTGCACTGCTTCCAATACGGTCGATGCGCTTTGAATAGCCCGTTCTATGTTATCCTCGGCATTGGCGAGCAGCAACTCGTTGAAGGTTGCCTGATCGATCCACTTTCTCATCGCCGGGCAACCTGCCTGCGGCAGGATTCAGTTGCCCGCAGGTAGTCCTTTAACGTAGGGGGCAAGATCGTACACTCGGCATCGGGTTGTCTGAGAAAACATTTCACTTTTACCGATGCCTCCATGCCGTCCCGGGCGTAGGTCTTGAAGCGGTAGTCGTAGCCTGCTACCGCAATTTCGAATTTTTGATTCTTCATTTTCGATATGGATTTTGGTTGGACATTCGCTGGCAGATACTTGTTATGAAACGTGAAATGCCGGCTTCGGGGCAGGAGTGTCTGCGACAGGGGCAGCCCGCAGTCGGATTTTTCGTGCGATACGACCCGAAGGGTGGAGATCGTGCGAAAAATCTGAAAAGGGAGTAAGTCCCTGACGCTATCTTGCCCCGGAATCGGCATCCATAAGGAATATTATCCCAATGCTTCTTGACGGGATATCTGAAAAAAGCCGTCCGAAGCGGAACGGACGGCCTTACAAAAAGAAGCGGAAGGGAGAGAGAACGAAGTATGCAAGGGATACCCGTGCGGTATATCAGGAGCCGGTTCAGCGGATAGCGAAACGTACAGCGACAGAGAGGAGACGCTGGATTTTTCGGCGTTGGAAACGTTCCGTAAGGGCGATCAGGTCGTAGGCGCTGTACATCATCTGTCCGTTGACAGCTCGCGCCTTGATAATTCGTTTGCGCCGGTATTGTTCCAGTTTGTTGCGATCGACTCCCAGAGCCTCGCAGACCTTGCGGGCAGAAAGGAACATCGGACGGTCGCTCTGGCTCAACAGGTATTCGAACAGTAGCACGCTTTTGCTCAGCAGGAAATGTGTTTTGAGCAGTTTTTCGAAAATCTCGGATTCGACAAGATAATAGCTTTTTTCTGTTTCTTTATCAGACATAACGATATATATTAAAGGTTGCGGATAGCTTTTCTCAACGTTTTTTTCTGTTGGTAGTCCGCTTCGATACGCTCCACGAAGCGGGTAATTTCCGAAGACGAGAACATCAGACGACGCCCGAAGCGGAAGCCGACGAGCTGACCCGAAGAGCGATAACGGCGCAGTTGACGATCGCTCATCTTTAGAAGGTCGCAGACCTCGTCGACTTCCAGAACAGGCATCCCGCAAAGTATGTTGCGGTGACGTTTCATATAGGAGACATCCTCGCGGATCTCCCGGACGATTTCAAGGATCTCTTCCGTGTGTTCCATTGGCTGTATGATTATTTCGATGCAAAGATGGAGGAAGAAGACGGAAGATTCGTATTCGTAAATAGAAACAAAATATTTATTAATCACGTAGGTATATTGTACGGCGAAGCTATATGGAAAATTTGGAGCCCAGTTTTTCCCGAAGCATATTGATTTCTCGGTCGATCATCGGCTGGGTGACTTTTGCATAAATCTGGGTCGTCGTGATATGTTTATGTCCCAGCATCTTCGATAGCGCTTCCAAACTCACGCCGTTCGACAGGCAAATGGTCGTCGCATAGGTATGACGGGCTATGTGAAACGAAAGTTGTTTGTCGATACCGCATTCCCGGGCGATATTCTTCAGGCTGTCATCGATGGAGTCCAGCGACGATAGCTTGAAGAGGTAGCGGTTACCAGCAAGTCCCCGGTATTTATCCAGTATGAACAGCGGATATGGCAAAAGTTTGACGACGTATTTTGTTTCGGTCTTCTGACGGTTCCCGCTGAGCCACCAGTCGCCGTTAGTATCCTGTTCGAGTTGGTCGTAGGTCAACGAGGCCATGTCGGCATAGCAGATACCCGTGAAGCAGGAGAAGAGAAACATATCGCGGTTATAGTCCTGACGCCTATACCGCAGACGCGTCGTCATCATACGCCGGAGTTCCTCCTCGGTCAGGAAATTTCTCACAGGATTGGGTGCTGTATATTGGTAAAGGGCAAAGGGATTGCGAGGCATCCAGCCGTTGTTGAATGCAATTTTGACGACGTATTTCAGGCATTTAAGATAACCGCTGACCGTCATGGGCTTCAGACCCAGAATGGATTTCAGGTAGACGTGGTACTGTTCGATAAACGACTGTTCGAGTTCGGCCAGAGGAATATCGCTTACATGGTATTCCCGATGCATGAAAGAACGCAGGTGGTCGATGGATTTATGGTAGCGTTTCCATGTACCATAGCTGCGGTCGATGCCGACGCGTTTTTGAAGGTCAGAGGTGAACTTCTCGAACGACTCGAGAAGCAGGCGGTACTTCTCGCCGAAACCCAGATAGGCATTTTTGACCTTCTCGGCCGTGACGAACGAGTCGCGATCGCAGATAGACTGATAGTGTTTGCCGATCTGGGTGCGGATATTATCCAGATGACGGTTGATACGCTCGGCTTCCACACTTCGCCCTTTGGCGCGGCCACCATTGACCTCCCAAAGACTTTCGGGAACACTCAGTTTAGCACTGAACTGCGAGATGCTGCCATTGACCGTGATACGGCCCATAACGGGGACGACAGGCTGTTTCTTGTCTTTGTTCCTTTTAAGGTAGAACAGAACCTTGAACGTGCTACGCATAAACTCTGCTTTTTGAATGTGTGCAAAAATAAAACTGGCAGAGTCTTAAGTCAAGATGAATAAAAACGTAAGAAGTTGTAAATCACTATAATATGAAGAATGAGGCAAAATAAACGAGGTAACGATTTGGAAATCGAAACCTCGTTTATCTCTACCTTATTTGCTCCTTTTTCTAAAATAGAGTTCCGGAAAGAAAATGCATAATATTCTGATTATCTTTTACATTACTCTTTCTGTAACCAACCTATTTTTTGACCGGAATCCCGCTTGTTTTTCGAAAGATTATGCTTATCTTCGTCATAGCCTCTTCCGCACCCACCCTCTTTCTTCAGAGCAGATCCGAGTGTTACAGGAAAAGGTATGCTATTTCCGGAACGTAGTCCCGACAATGAAAGAATCCGTTTATAAATCCTTCATCAGTTGTGATCCGCATGAGCAGGAGTTGCTCAGGCAGTTGATCCGCGGCGACATCGCGGGTTACGAAGTGCTGTTCCACAAATACTACCCGACGTTCTTCGCATTCATCAAGGGCATGACCAAAGAGACCGCCGTGGCGGAGGACATCGCACAGAATATCTTCATGAAAGTATGGCTGAACCGCGAAAGGCTGGACGAGACCAAGTCCATCCGCAACTACCTTTTCGTACTTGCCAAACATGAGATATACAACTACTTCCGCACCAAGAACCGCACGTTCACGACCCTAAAGGAAGCCATCACTCAGTCCGAAAACAAGGGGGGGGGAAGTTTGCCCGCGCGAAACGAGATCGAAGAAAAACTCGATCTGGCGGAGACTGCCGAACAGGTCGAAAACATCTTCGGAAAGATGCCTCCGCAGCGGCAGCAGATTTTCCGCATGTCGAGTTTCGAACACATGCCGAGCAAAGAGATCGC
>JAJPZH010000025.1 GCA_021204515.1 Alistipes sp.
AACTCCACGCCGCTCAGGTCGGGCATGTTGATATCGACGAAGATCAGGTCGGCATGCTGTCCTGCCAGAAACTGCTGGGCTTCGAGTGCGTTGTTGCACGAAGCGGTAAGTTCCAGATAAGGAATCTTCCGTATGTAACTTTCGATCTGACGCAGAGCCAGCGGCTCGTCGTCAATGGCGATACACTTAAGCATTGAGGGTCGGTATTACGAGTTTTACGGTGTATGTCGTGGGATTTTCCTCTATTTCGAGCGAATAGTTCCGAGGCCCGTAGATCAGCTCCAGACGCTTGCGGACATTGTCCAGTCCGATTCCGGCGCTGTGTCTTTCGCCTTTCTGCGTGTGGCGGCTGTTGCTGATCGTGCCGGAGACCCTGCCGTCGGCGTAATCGACGCGCATGTGGATAAACGACGGGTTGTTGTAGCTCACGCCGTGCTTGAACGCATTCTCCACGAATACGATCAGCAGCAGCGGCGGAATGGATACCTGCGTCGGCAGGTCGTGCGGATATTCGACCTGAATGTCCACGTCGTTGGTGTAGCGGATGCGCATCAGTCCGATGTAGTTCTGTATGAACTGAATGTCCTTGTTGAGCGAGATGATCTCGCGTCCCGAATCGTAGAGCACGTAACGCATCATTTTCGAAAGTTCGATCACGGCGTTTTTGGCGTATTCCGTGTCGATGTCGATCAGCGCATGGATGTTGTTGAGCGTGTTCATGAAGAAATGGGGGTTGATCTGGTACTTCAGATAATCCATTTCGGCCTGCATGTTCTGCTGTTTCAGCTCCTCCATCTGCTGTTCGTCGCGTATCGACTGGTACATGAGCTTGATGCCCGTATTGGCGCCCGACATGAAAAATCCGAGTATCACGTTCCAGTACATTTCCAGATCGGTGAACGACGCCTTGCGGTGTTCGATGAACTGGTCCTCGGAGAGGTCCGAGAAGAGCAGGCTGTCGGTGATGTGCTGTTCGTAGAAGTCCACGAACCAGAACGTTCCGATAATCAGCGCGAGGTTGCTTATCAGGTACTTCCAGTACTTGTGCTTGAGCATGAACCGCGGTGCGATGATGCTGTTGTGGACGATGAATATGATGAGGTAGGGCGCGATCTTGCGCCATGCGATCAATACGTTTTCCCAGCTGACGTGAAGCTCGGACATCATCAGCGAGTTGAGCACCGGCACCAGAATAATGGCCGACCAGACCATCACGTAGAGCAGATTTTCGCCGATCGTCTGTTTCTTGGTGATTTTCATGCCGTAAAGATAATAAAAAAAAGTTACCCGTATATTCGCGGGTAACTTTCGTAAAAAAGCAGGTAACCGAACTATTAGTGACGCCTCATTGTTGGAATTGGATTCAGTGACTATGAAGAATTTGGGATAGAGAATCCAAGTAAGCGGTTACCTGCTGGGGCTGTATTTTATTTGTTCAATAGCGACGGACTGTATAGATAACGTTTGATACTGCGTTTTGGTGTCTTTTCGAACTCGGTCGGATAAATTACCAGTTCCGAAACCCGTTCGTATGCCGCCAGCAGCGTGTTCAGCTCCGCGAGGTTGTTCTGCATGATCTGCGGCAGGTCGTTCTTGTCCACGCCTTCCAGCTCGGCCTGTTCGTAATCGGGCACGACCAGCGCCTTGAGCTTTCCGTTTTCCGCTTCCAGTACGAGCGACTCCAGTACGAGGTACATGTTATTGAGCTTGTCCTCGATCTCCTCGGGGTAGATGTTCTGTCCGCTGCCGGAGAGGATCATCGTCTTCGACCGGCCCCGGATGTAGAGCGTGCCGTCGGGGTCCATCGTGGCCATGTCGCCCGTATGGAGCCAGCCGTCGGGTTCGAGGACCTTCGCGGTGTCTTTTTCGTTCTTGTAGTACCCCTTCATCACATGCTCGCCGCGGACGATGATCTCGCCCGCTTCGTGCTGCGGGTCGGGCGAGTCGATCTTCACTTCGAGCAGTTCGTGCAGATAGCGTCCGCACGACCCGGCCTTGAATTCGTTGTCGGGCGTGAAGCTGATGAGCGGCGCGCATTCGGTCATGCCGTAGCCGATGGTGATCGGGAACTTGATCTTCATCAGGAACGCTTCGGTCTCCTGATTCATCGGGGCGCCGCCGACGATGAATATATCGACGTTGTTGCCGAAGGCTTCCAGCAGTTTTTTGCGGATGGCCGAGTAGATGGCCGTGTTGAGCAGCGGAATCTTCACGGCGATCGACATGGGTCCCTTTTCGAGCATCGGCATCACCTGCTTGCGGTAGACCTTTTCGAGGATCATCGGCACGCAGCAGATGACCGTCGGTCTTACGACGCCCATGGCTTCGAGCAGGATCTTGGGCGACGGAATCTTACCCAGCAGGGTGATGTGTCCGCCCACGGCCAGCGGCGAAAGGAAGTCGAACGCGCAGCCGTAGGCGTGCGCCAGCGGCAGGAACGACAGCGTGCGCCCGCCTTTGCGGAAATAGAAGGTGCCGGTCTGCGTATTGATCATCCGCTGGGCGAAAATCACGTTGCCCGTGAGGTTGTTCACCGTGAGCATGACGCCCTTCGAATAGCCCGTGGTTCCCGACGTGTAATTGAGCAGGATGACCCGGTCGTTGGGTATTTCGGGGTATTTTATGTCGTTTACGCTGAATCCGCGCGGATATTTCGTTCGGTAATTTTTCAGGATGTCGCGCTGGAACTTGGTGAGCGCCTTGCCGTCGCGTTCGTAGATCACATGGAAGTCGGTCAGCGAGAAGACGGCTTCGATCTGCCGGATCTGATCCTCTTCGATGTTGTCCCAGAAATTGTCGCCCAAGAAGAGCATGCGGCTCTCCGAGTGGTTGATGATGTGGATGATGTCGGCGGGGGTGAAGTCCTGCAGGATCGGGACGATGACCGCCCCGTAGGTAATCGTAGCTATGTAGGTGATGCACCAGCGGGGATTGTTGCGGCCTATGAGGGCGATCTTGTCGCCCTGCTTGATGCCGGCCTTTTTGAAGAGGAGGTGCAGCTTGGCGATCTCCTTGGCCATCTCGTAATACGAAAAAGTTTCGCCCTTGAAATAATCGGTCAGGGCCGGCATTTCGCGATTGTCGCGGAAGCTGGTTTCGTATATTTTGATCAGATTCTCCTGTAGCATGGTCGCGTCCTAATTGCTGGGCAAAGATAGGTTAAAAAACTATTTCACCGCAAAAATGCAGCTTTTTTATCCTATATTGCCGACATTTTGAACCATAAGTCCTTTCGTGAAACTTCTTATGCCGTTTTATTCGTCCTCTTTTTTCGGTTTCTCGGGGGCGGGTTTCACATGCCGGGGCTTCCAGATGTAAATCTTCGATTCGGTGCCTGCCTTGAGCCTTTCGATGTTCTTGCGGTGCGTGTAAATGAGCAGAACGGCGATGATGAACGAGAACACGACGAACGGAACCAAGTGGTTCACTTTCGGCGAAATGAGCGTGAAAATGGGGAAATTGCACCCGGCGACCATCGAAGCCAGCGAAACGTAGTGCGTAATCATCAGCACGAGGAACCAGACGCCGAAGCAGAGCAGCACCAGCGGGGCGTTTACGCCCATGATGGCGCCCACGAGCGTCGCCACGCCCTTGCCGCCGCGGAATCCGGCGAAGATCGGGAAGATATGTCCCAGAACGGCGGCGAATACGGCGATGAAGCGCAGAATGTAGAACCAGTTTTCGTTTGCTCCGCCGGCGAAAACGCTGTCGTATTTCATCAGGTCGATGATCGTCACGGCGACGAACCCCTTCAGCACATCCAGTCCGAAGACGGGCAGTGCCGCGCG
>JAJPZH010000250.1 GCA_021204515.1 Alistipes sp.
ATTTTAAAAAAAAAAAACCTCCCGGGGTAAACCGCGCTTTTATAACAATTAATGGTTTTTTACCGCCGTAAAAAAGGGTGGGTCCCCGGGGCAATTCATGCCCGGATGTCCGCTCGGCCTAACCGGAAAACCGATGGACGGAACCTTATACCGCACCTTTACGCTTTACCGAATCCCCAGCTCCCCGCGTTTTCCAGCCAGCAGCTGCGTCAGTTCCCGGCGAATACGGAGGTATCCGCGATCTTCGTAAACGTTATGCACCTCGCAGGGATCTTTCCGCAAATCGTACAGTTCCCAGAAGTCGATGTCGGGATCGCCGTCCGCCCCCGGACCGAACCAGTGGATCAGCTTGTAACGATCGGTCCGGATGCCGTAATGCGCACGCACGTTGCCGACGGCGGGATAATCGTAATACTGATAATAGAGCGACGTCCGCCAGCCGCGCGCCTTCCCGCTGCGGAACAGGGGGCGCAGCGAAACGCCGTCCATTCCGTCCGGAACCTCGACGCCGGCGGCATCGAGCAGCGTCGGGGCATAGTCGATATTCTGCACCAGCTCCCGGCAGACCGAGCCGGGACGGATATGCCCGCGCCACGCCATGATCAGCGGCGTGCGGAACGACTCCTCGTACATGAAACGCTTGTCGTACAAGCCGTGTTCGCCCAGCAGGAATCCCTGATCGGAGGTATAGACGATCAGCGTGTTGTCCATCAGGCCGTTTTCCTCCAGATAATCGAGCACCCGGCCGATCTGGTCGTCCACCGAGCGGATCGTGCGGCAGTAATCATGGATGTAACGCTGATACTTCCAGCGCAGCAGCTCCTTTCCTTCGGGGCGGTCGGCAAGAAAGTCCCGGTTCTTGCGTCCGTAGGACTCGTCCCACACGCGGCGCTGCTCGGGCGTCAGCGTTCGCATGGCGATATCCCAGCTGTCGTGGATGTATTGCAGGGTCGGTTCGTCCTTCAGCTCCTCCACCTTGAAATCGAAGGCATATCCCATGTGGCGGTCGATCGTCAACTGCTGCTGCCGCATCTGGTCGCCGCGCGTGGCGTAGTCGTCGAAAAGGGTTTCAGGTTCCGGAAACTCGACATCCTCGTACAGGTCGAGGTATTTCAGGTCGGCCATCCAGTTCCTGTGCGGGGCCTTGTGGTGGATCATCAGGCAGAAAGGCGCGTCGTCATCCCTGTGCCCGTCGAGCCACGCCAGAGCGTGGTCGGTAATAATATCGGTGGCGTACCCCTCCTGACGAACGTACTTACCGCCGGTTTCGGGCGTACGCATCACCGGATTGTAATACTCCCCCTGATCCCACAGCAGGTCGTAATAATCGAAGCCCTTGGGTTCGACGCTCAGGTGCCATTTGCCGAAGATCGCCGTCCGGTAACCCTCGGCCCGGAGGAGTTCGGGGAAGTGCACCAGCGTCGTGTCCATAATGCCGTAGCTGAGCGTGGTCTGGCCGTGACGATGGCTGTACACGCCGGTCAGCAGGGTCGCCCGCGAGGGTGCCGAGATCGAATTTTCGACGAACGCCTCGCGGAAAAGCATTCCTTCGCGCGCCAGCCGGTCGATATTGGGTGTCGGCGCCAGCCGCGAAATCGGGTGCCCGTAGGCGCTGAGGGTCTGATAAGCATGATCGTCCGTCATAATGTAGACGATATTGGGCCGCCCGGATTCCTTGCCGCCCGCTGCCTGCCGTGCGGCGCATACCGCGGGAACGACGGCCGCAACCCCGCAGAGGAAGACCGGAGAGAGATGATTCTGCCTCATTTGTCCTTACTTTATTTAAATGTATGAACAAATATAGCAATAAAATCTGAAAATACGATTCCGGCGTTCGATTTTTCGGTCGTAAAACCACAATCGGCGTACCTATTCCGCCCCCTGCTGCTGCAACATGCGGGTCACGGCACCGCCCTGACGCGGAAACAGGCGCAGGTTGTACGAGAACTGGGCAAGGAAATAGCGGCCCAGACCGAGGTTCGAGACGTTGCGGATGTAGGTGCCCGTCACCGTACGACGGAAGGTCGTGCCGTTTTGGCCGAACAGGTCATTGACGCCGACGGTCACTTCGCCCAGCTGCCTGCGGAAAACCTTGCATCCCACCTGCAGGTTGCAGATCAGCCGTTCCTCGCGGAAAGTATCGGTGATTCCCTTGTAATAGTTGTAGTCGGCGCTGCCGCGCAGTACGATCCGCTGCCGCACGACGAAGTTCAGATCGGCCGTCAGATACTGGCTGACGTAGACGTTGTCCACGGTCCGGATCTGCGAACTGTTGCGGCTCACGTTGTAATAGCCCGTATAGCCGACCTTGAAATCGACGCTTTCCGAGATGTTGCTTCCCAGCGTCAGCCCGACGTTGTAGGAATCCCCGTTCAGGCGGTTGCGCGTTCCGTTGATAATGCTTGGAATCCGTCCGGTCGTAACCCCGGCCTTGACGTTGAGATTGCTGCGCAGCCACCGCACCGGGAAACCGTAGCTGAGCGTCGTGCGCAGGTTCCAGTATCCCGGCAGATTGACCGGCCGCACGAACTGGTTGCCCTCCCCCAGCTCCGTGCCGTCCTCGTCGATAACGAACTGCGGCGTGTCGATTACCAGCGAATCGGCGATCGTATTGGGGCTGGCCGAAAACCGCACGGCAAGCGTGAAGGTACGGCCTTTGAGGGCGTTCGAACGGATATACTGTGCCGAAAGACTGTGAGTATAGACGGGTTTCAGCCCCGGATTTCCGGCAAAGACATGCTGCCGGTTGGTCGTATTGACGATGCTCTGGAGGTCGGTGGCCCGGGGATTCCGCGTACGCGACGAAGCGTCGATCTTGAGCAGGTTGCTGCGGTCGAAGTGGATGTTGCCCACCACGTTGTAGGTTATGTTGTCGAACGACGCCGAAGTCCTGTCCGGCACGGGCAGCGTATAGTCGCCCCCGAAATCGACATGCTGGTAATAGACCGACGCCGCGACCTTGGTCTTCTTGAAAAGATATTGGTAGGAGAGTCCCATGCGCTGGGTCAGGTAGTCGTAATCGTAATCCGTGGACTGGCGCGGAGCGGGGTTGAATACTCCGGTTTTATTGTTTAGGAGCACCGTCCGGCGGTCCACCCGATTGGCGGCATAAGTCACGCGGTAGTCGGCGCTCATGCGCGAACGACGGCTGAGCGCATGGGTGTAGGCCGCGTTTCCGCTGACATAATAACCGGGCTGTTCCCTGTTCGTGCGCGAAATATTGCGGGCGTCGTAATCTGTCGTATCGGCTTCGATGTCGTCCGGGTCGCGGAACGTATATTGCCGCGGCAGGCTGAACTGCTCCCCGCCGCTGTATCGCCCGCTGACTCCGAAAGTCAGGCTGCGGAGCGTTTTGCCCGGCAGCCGGTAGCGGTAAATCAGGCTGTTGGAGACGTTGTAGCCGAAATTGTCGTTGTGCGCGAAGTTGCGGCGGCGGTTTACGAAACGAATGTCGTCGTCCGCGAATTTGTTGTCGGTCCGGCTGAAGGTTTCGTTGTCGAGCCGGTAATCCTGCACGCTGAACGCCGTGCGCATCATCAGCGAATGATTGCTGTTGAATTTGTAGTCGAAACGCGAATTGAAGCGGTGGTTGATGTTTTCGATCCGTGCGTCGGTCGCCCCGTCGTACAACACCAGTTTTTCCGAAGAGGTGAAGGTCTGCCGGTCGGTCAGGCTTTCGTTGCGGTTGTCGGCCCGGTTGAAGAAATAGCTGGCCGTTATTTTGGCTTTTTTGCCCAACTCGTCGCTGTAATTCGCGCCCACGGCCTCCAC